>NZ_CP195790.1:4544500-4863500 GCF_051465645.1 Planctomicrobium limosum
TTCGACAGCAGCGGTCTGGCCGTTGGGCGTGCTTTCAACGGAAGTCGCCATTGAAGTTGACCTGACTGCGGATGCAGGCAGACTAACTCCTGATGATTGCTGTCAAAGAGCAGCGTGTGGTTTCCAGCAGGCGAATTCAACGGAAAGAATGGGGTGTTCGGACCAATGACCCGACGCCAGAGCGGCTGACCTGTCACCAACTCCACGCCATAACAGCAATTCTGAACGACCACGGGAATTGTGCGGTTGGCAGGGACTTCATCAAGACGCTGGCGACTCTGGAAAACAAACGAGACGACCTCTATTGGCCACGGGTGATCTGTTGTTTCTGGAGATGTTGGCGAATCGACGGAGACGACATGCTGAACTTCGGTTTCCAGCATCTTCTGTAACTGCGACGCCAGTCGTTTGTCGTCTTTCAATTCAGGATAGCGAACAAGTAACTGGCGACGGAGTTGCAGCGCAGAGATGGCATTTTTCTCTGTTAACGCTGCATCAATTTGCGTCGTCAGGTCTCGATAAATACCGTCCTTCAAAATGATGGACTCGGCTTTTCTTGCGGCAGTGTCAATCTGGATCAACGACTCGGCCGCCGGGACGTCTTTCGGGGTATATGTCGTCACCAGCTGTCTTGCTTGAGCAGAAATTTCCAGCAGGCCGCGATCGACCCGAACTCCTGCTGCGTTGGCTGCTCCCAGGGCAATGGTTCTTGCGTATTGCCAGATGTCCGCGTGAAGCGTTTCGAAGCCGGTGCGATCACGCTGTTGGGCGATGAAGTCCTGAAGGGCTTTCAAACCTTCAGAGTATTGCGTGGCACTTCCTTCGATGTGCTGGCGAATGCGTGATGCTCCGAGCCAGCGTTTCGCATCGTTTGTTAAATTGGATTTCGGGTGGCGTTCCAAAAAGCGATCGAACGCCTCCAGGCTGCCACGATAGTTCCCCTCATCATAGAGCTGCTTTGCCGCGTCAAATGCCTGTTGAGTCGTCTGGCGATTTCCAATGGAGTAGAAAATGATGCCAGCGATAAACAGTGTGAATGCGAGTCCCCCCAATCCCAGAACAAGTGGCGAGCGGACAATATCCTCTTCGCCCGGACGGACCCGTTGTGAATTCAATGCTTCGCGTAATCGTGGTGAAAGTCGATCATTCTCTGATGGCGATGCTTTCGCCGTGCCGCCTGTTGTGTTGGAGGCGGCGCCTGCTGCTGTCCCTGACGGAGTGCTGGTCGCAATTGGGCTCACGGCTGCCGGGATCTCTTCAACGATTTCGACGACTTCAATAACGTCTTCAGGTTGCGACCTTGAGCGCTTTGATCGAGCTGGCTTTGGACCTGTTGACGCGTTTCCGGCAGAAGACTCAATACTGACTTGTTTGATTGCGTCAGCAGGTTTGGACTCAGGCGTTTCATTGTCGATGAAGTAGAGATCGACAGTTCCGAATCGCAACAGGTCTCCGTGTTTCAGCTGGCTGCGCTGCACCTCAACGCCATTGACATCCAATGGGCTCTGCATCGCAGAGACCGCTTCAAACCCGGTTTTCCCCCAACTGATTCGGCAATGCATGACATCGACCGTAGGGTCATCAATGATGATGTCATTCGAGGAATGGCGACCGATCGTGACTGGGAACTGCTTGCTCAGTTCTCGTCGTTCATTCTGCCCGTCAAGATGAAAGATGTTCAGGAATGGCATTGATACATCTGGTGAGGAGGTCGTTCCGAGTAAACTCTTTGGGAAGTGAAGTGGGTTTGAATTGTTTAATTCGCTGCCGTGGATGTCCGACGAATACGTTGCATTTCCACTGACAGACCGGCGTCCATGACTGTTACGACCGTTCCATGTTTTGCCTGAGGATGTGCCTCAATAACCATATCGCGTGTGTTCCGCGTCTGAATCTGTGCTGTTAGCACATCACGCAAATCACTGATGCCGGAAACCTGGACCTGATCGACGGTGATGATGTCGTTTTCATCAATCTGCACAACAATCGAATCGTTCTGTGGCTCGTCGGAGGATTCCACACGGCCGATTCCGTCTCCCTCGGCTTCCGGCGGAGTTGTTTCCAGTGATTTCTGCGTCGCGAATGAGGCAGTGATCATGAAGAAGATGAGCAGCAGCATCACAACGTCGACCATCGGCGTCATGTCCATCGGCTGGTGTGGAAGCTGGCTGCGCTTCAGCTCGAATCCTTCGTCGTCTTCGTCTTCATCCTCGTCATGATCCACTGATGAAAACGATGCTGTCGGTTTTGGCCGATTCGTGAGCCAGTTCTTGTCTTCTCCAACGACCAACCCATGAGCGGACTCCGTGGTGCTCGTGGATTGTGCGGGAGGAGCCGACTGAAATCCAACCGCTTCCGATTCGACGGGCACCAGAGTTCGCTGGACGCACTGGGGGCATGTCACCATTTCACCAGATTTTCGCTGGGAGATGCTGAGGAATTGTCCGCAGTGGGTACAGTGAAACTGAATCGGCATGAAACACTCAGGAGACCTGCGTTGAGATTGGTTCGCTTATAAAAGATGAAGTTGTTGATTCAGAATCTTCTGATGGGGAAGTGCTGTCAGGTTAATCCGGCCGGTCGATCACTCCGAGATAGAACTTGAGATCGGGATCGACCTCGGCAATGACTTTGGAAACCTCTTCGACAAACCCAGAGGGAATGTTTCGATCGGCCTTGATGATGACGTTCGTCCGTCCTTCATTGATTCCCGTTCTGATAAAACTTCTCAGCGAGTCGTAGTCGACAGGGCCATTTTCCTGACGTCCACTGGAGAGGTAGATTTCCGGGGAGTCATCCGTTTGATAGACGTTGATAACCAGAGACTGATCGACCGCGATCTCTTTTCCGTGTTTTGCAGCCGGAACCTGTAATGTGCTCGATTCCTGCAGCTTGGATGTGATCATGAAGAAAATGAGCAACAACATCACAATGTCGATCATTGCGGTGATGTTGATTTCATCATCCTCTTCAGGAGGATCACGATGTCGTTTGCTGCTAAACACGTATAGCAAGTTCTCTTGTTAATGACCGTTATTTGATAAGTGCAATGATAATAAGTGTGAATGTTATTTTATCGCTTTGTCGAAGTGGTACAGGAACTCGCTGAGTTGTTCCTGAACGCTGTCTGTCAGTTTGCTTTTTCTGACATGCACAGCGGCCGCGACGACTGACATGGAAACCGCAATAAACAGCCCGAGCGCTGTGGCGTACAGTGCGATACTGATTTTCTCGGCAAGCAGTAAAGCATCCACTCCGCCGGTGTTTCCTGCGAGGGTGGCAAAGGCCCGAATCATTCCGGTCGTCGTCCCGAGAAGTCCCAGCATCGGAGCGACTTTGACGATTGTTAAAATCCAGGCCGCCCGATAATCGAGATCGGCGATGACGTCACGTTCGTATTTTTCCCCCAGAAGTTGTCTGAGCTTGTTAATTCCGCGATCACGGTAAGCGAGTGCGACAAGAATGAGTTGCGGTGTCGCCTTACTCCAATAAGGAGGGGAATCGCATATGTCAGCGATTCCATCGAAGTCTCGCTGTTCGAGTCGGGATTGAATCGAGTCCAGAAAGTCTTTGGCTTTTTTGGGACTGGAAAATGACTTCTGAGCGATCTTGCGGTAGATCAGGATTGCACAGAACGTTCCGTATAACCCGGCGAGAACCTGCATGCCATAAATGGCCGGTTCAGCCACTTCCATCAACCATTCCATTGATGTCGCTCTTCTCTTGCGGATCTCACTGAAGTCGGATGTTCCGGCGGCGAAAGTCTACTTTTGCAAACAGAGGGCCGAATTTACGCCACAAATGTTCAACGCTTTGGATTCTGAATTTACCGTCGAATGTCGGTCTGGCGAATGACTGAAAATTCGAAGCCTGATCCTTTGGGGACAACGCCGAAATACGTGCGTTGAATCTCGATCGGCTTCCGCCCTGCAAAGTTGATTTCCTGTTGAAGCAACATTTGTTCAGTCTGCTGGGGATAAAAATGAAAAATTAACGCGTTGGATGCGTCAATATTTGCTTTCTTGAACAGGTTCAAATCCGCTTCTTTACGCGAACCTCCCTGCCATGTCATGTATAAACGCGACTCCTGGCCACCTGTCATCACTGTTCGTGCGTCCGGAACAGAATTTTTTAACTGTTTCAGGTAGATCAGCTTCCCGTCCGGAAACAGAGCTCCGAGTTCGATCCCGAAAAAGTCGAGCTGGTTTGCATAATGATCGAGAGAAACTTCGTCTGCGAAGCGAATGAACCAGCGCTGGTCGTTTGGAATGCCTCCGCCGCCTGGCCCCGGCCCATTTCCCAGTCCGCGGCGACGTCCAGTTCCAATGGAACTCCCCGGCTGCCCCCCGGCACCACTGGTTTCGCCCGTCTGACTCATGAGCGTGTCGTTGGCCTGGCGTGCTCCAAATTCGGCCACAGCAGCGACGGAGTCGGAGGCTTGCATCTGCAGTACTTCGACGGAACTGTCGACGGAAACCTCGTTGACCTGAGCATCAACAGGGGAAGCATCATCGCTCGGGTCAGCCGGAGAATCGACCTGAAGAGATTCACCGGGTATTCCGTCCGGAACACCGCCTCGACCTGTCATCATTTCCAGAGGGACGAGAATCTCTGGTCGTGGCGGACGAGATGAAGACCACCAGCTGAAAACGACTGCGACGACAATTCCGAGACCCAGTACAACGGCAATCATGCCTGCACTGATTCTGTCATACGGATTGACTCGCATTTGCGGTGGACGAATCGATCGTCCCTGCGGAGCGGGTCGAACAGGTGGAGTTTGCGGACTGGGCATGAACTGCCGTATCCGTTAGGTGTGACCGTGAGAATTGTGCGACGCAACCTGATGCTATTCCTCACCACCGGGAGAGTCAAACGAGCCTGTATGATCGGTGCCGCCGCCACTGCGGAGAAATCATTGATTCGCGGGCGTGTGAAGTTGCGATGAAGGGGAGGCAAATCTTCACTTGGAGAGATTATGGCTGTTTCCCGGCCGGCTCCGTGGTCAAATATCGCGCATTTTTCACGTGTGGCTGTGCTCGCTGGCGGAACTTCCGCTGAACGCGACATCAGTTTGCAGTCGGGGTGCAATGTCGTTCAGGCATTGCGTCAATCCGGTCTGCATGTGGAAGAAATCGATCCACGGGACGAGTCGTTCGAAGCGGCTGAGTTGCAGCAATTCGATCTGATCTTTCTTGCACTTCACGGACTCGCACCTCACGCAGTCTGCGGGAAAGAAGGCCGGATTCAGAAACAGCTCGATCAGTCAGGGATTGCTTATACCGGAAGCAATGCCGCTGCATCGGCTCGCTCGTTCCATACGCTCGATGCCAAGAGACGATTTCTTTCTTCACGTTTGCCGACCCCGGAGTATGCACTGGTGTCGCAATCGGTCACGTTAAGTGCCGCTGCGACTCTCGGAAACTTCGTTGGGTATCCGTTGGTGGTGAAACCTGAAACGCAATGTTCCAGTCTTGGAGCTTCCTTAGTGCGTTCACCTGCGGAACTCGGGCCAGCCATTGATCGAGCTCGTCAGTTTCATCAATGCGTTTTCCTGGAACGGGTCATTACCGGCGAGAAATGGACGATTCCAGTGCTTGATGAAATGGCCCTTCCGCCACTTCGCATCACGTCATTGGATTCGTCCATTCCGGCCGGCAGTGATCAAAACGAATCGACCCAGTACGACAGCGTCTGCGATCGTGATCACCTGTTGGTTTCACGCTCGCAGCAACTGGCAGTGAAGGCCGTGAGGGCCCTGGGCTGTCGTGGGTTGTCTTGTGTCGAAATCCAGCTTGACGAAGGTGGTCAGCCATGGTTGCTGCAAGTCGACACGACTCCTGATCTGGCACCTGGGAGTATTGTTTCCCGGTCATCCGCAGCGATGGGCTGGTCCATGTCACGTCTCTGCCTGGAAATCATGGCATCGGTGCGAACGAATCATTCGCAGCTGGATCGCCTGCGTGCGTCATAGCTCTGGAAGATGAGGGGCGTGGGCGTGCGTGCGAGACACATGTGGTCGAGGAACCTGTAATTCAGTAGACTCCCTGTAGGCAGAATTTCAGGGAGGAACTTGTGGCGAAACGCCGTGGACGAATTGCGAATACAGAGCAACTGCCGCGGCTGTTTCCGGTCAGTCGATATGCCTCGTTACTCAGTGAGACTCATGTTGTTCCACTGACTGGCAATCGACGCGAGATCCGCCAGCTGCTGCGTGACCGTTGCCCGGATCAGCCCGGCGTGTATGGACTTGTCGATTCGTCGAATCAGTTGGTCTATGTCGGCATGTCACGTTCGTTGCGGCGACGTGTGCAATTCTATTTCGGAAACTCGACTCGACGACGAAAAGAATCCCGGTTGGGACGTCGGGCTCAGTCTTTAATCTGGCAGCCAGCTGCGCATACTCTGGTCGCGGCATTGCGTGAGCGGGAACTCATTCAGTCGGTGAGGCCCATCTATAATCTGCAGGGACGCCCCAGTCGCATTCTCTGGGGATACGTTGTCCAGACAGGCGATCCTGCTCCGACGTTCTCACTCCAGCGTGAAATTCCCAAATCACATGATGGAGTCTGGGGACCTGTTCCGTTGACCTCATTTCAGCGTTCAACGGTCGAGCAGTTGAACTTCCAGTTTCAGTTGCGTGACTGTCCTTCAACGACGCCGTTTCCGTTTTCCAGAACAAAGTCCACGGCGTCATCGGAAGTCTCGCCTGCATTCTCTCCCTGCTTGCGTGCCGATCTGAAAACGTGTCTTGCTCCATGTATCGGAAGCTGCTCAAAACGTGCCTATGACAGCGCAGTGAAGACCGCCAGACAATTCCTCGATGGGAATTCAGAGCCCTGTTTCGACTCGCTGACAGGCGCGATGAAAACGGCTGCAGCGGCTCATCAATTTGAACGAGCGGCGATGCTGCGGGACCGGTTACAGGCGTTTCGTAATATTGATCAAGTTCTGAAACGCTTCCATTCCTGGTCGAGTCGGGCGAATTTTGTTTACCCGATCGAGTCTCAACTCGATGGAAAGACCTGGTGGATGGTCTTCAGCCGAGGCGTATTCGTTGAAGCCGTTCCGGTTCCACGAGACGCAGCCGGAAAGAAACAGATGCTGCAGTTACTGGATCGGCTCATTGATTCCAGTAACGGAAAGTCGGCCCCGAGAACCTTGACCACTGCACACGAATTTTCTGCTTCTCGGCTGCTGCATCGCTGGTTTCGCCTGCACTCTGACCAGCAACGACTCCTGATTTCCCTGACCAGAGCCCGGGCGAGATGCCGGAGACGAGGTAAGGCTTGATTCCGTTTGAACAATTGGAAGCGACGGGGAAGGGATTGGGTTGTTGGCGAACTGATTTGTATTACGTTATTTTGGAGGGAGCGGTCCCGATCAGGGAATGCTTCCCGGCTTGAAATTTCCGTTGTTTATTCCGTTCATCGTTCAATCTGAGCGTCTCCATGGCGAACCATCGCGTCCTGATTACTGATCATCCTTGGCCCGGCGGGATCGAAATTGAGCAGCGCTTGTTGAAGCCATACGGCGTGGAAATCGTGGATGCGCCGGATGGTGACGAAGCGACTCTGATGCGTCTGGCCGAAGATGTCGACGCCATTGCAACGTGTTGGGCGAAAGTCACTCCGAAGGTCATTGAGGCCGCCAAAAATTGTCGGATTATCTGCCGGATGGGAATCGGCCTCGACAATATCCATATCCCGACGGCAACAGAGAAGGGGATTCTCGTTACGAATATCCCTGACTATTGCGTTGAGGAAGTTGCAGACCATGCACTCGGGCTGCTGCTGGGTGTCATTCGCAATATCGGCTTCTTTCATCTCCGAACGAAGCGCGAGGAATACAACCTGCGAGCTGGCCCGACGATGCACCGGTTGCGTGGACGTACGCTCGGGTTGATCGGGTTTGGACGGACGGCTCAGGCTCTGTATGTCCGTGCAAAAGCGATGGGATTAGAGGTCGTTGCCACATCTCCGTCGCTCAATGATTACGAGACAGGGTGTCGGATGGTGACGCTCGATGAATTGCTGGAGACATCAGACTATGTGTCTCTGCATGCTCCGTTAACAGACGAAAATTATCATCTGCTGAATGCGGAAACACTGGCTAAGGCGAAGCCGGGCGTGGTGGTTGTCAACACGTCTCGCGGACCATTGATTGATACCGCCGCTCTGTGGGACTCCATTCAAAGTGGTCAGGTATCCGGGGCAGGGCTGGATGTGTTTCAGCCAGAACCGCCTGATTTGAAAGATCCGATTTACGGTGATGAACGAGTGATTGTCACACCGCACGCGGCGTTTGTGTCAGAAGAATCATTGATTGAAATGCGAGAACGCGTTTCACATCAGATCGCCGCGACGCTCGTTGGAGAAGTTCCAGAAAACGTCCGGAATCCAGAAGTGCTCGGACGATAGAGCGGTTCTGGAACTGGTATAGCGTGACAGTCACGCGGCATTCAGATTTTCTCCTATCGAGAAAGCTGCTGCGCGGCCACAAGATAGACCGATACGGTCTTGAGCGGTTGAAAACTCGAAAACGTCGCGTGTCGTTGTGAACGATCGCGACGTTTTTTTGTGGATCGATAGCCGTTTGCGAGTGTGATTGAGCCGATCCTGCCGCGTTAACTTCTCTTTCGGAGAAACAACAGCGCGATTGCCGAGAACGCGATAACGGATGTGATTCCGCCGATTCCGCCAGCGAGCGTGGAGCGTGTGGCAATTCCCCGACTGGCGCCCTCTCCGCGAATAGCGACTTTGGGTTCGCGTGTCAGGTTGCCGTAGTTGCGGATTTTGGTGTCCCAGATCGGTCGAAAGCGTTCGAGGTCGACATCGGAAAAGGTCGTCTCAAGCTTTCGGAAAGTTTCAAGATCTTCCACGTCAAACTGGATCAGGACTCGTGTTTTGTCATCCGGGACGGGCCCGATTTCCAATTCATGGACGAGTGGGTCTGTGCGCAACTTCTCGATGTCGGCGATGTGCTTTTCTCGAAAGTCCTTCACGTCCTGCTCGGCCAGCCGCAATTCGCGGTTAAGAAGGAGTGCATACCCTCCCTGAAAGCCGGCGTATCCAGCGACGCTTGAGAAAATCAGAGCCACGATGAATGGCCAGAACTTATTTGGAAGCGAATTTTTCTGAGTTCCGGTCACTCTTTCCTCGATACGAATCGGCGTGATCTCTCAATGCAACAGGGGCAACGACATCAACTGTCGGCGGGGCAATTTATCACTCCTCGCCCAAAACAGGTAGTCGAGGCGGATTGAGTTTGGGTCACTCTTTCCCATGGCTGCGATAGCGATCACTGGCTCGTTGGAGGAAGCGACGCTCTGCGTCTGTGAGCGAGTTCATTCCGCTCTGATGAACCTTATCCAGCAATTCATCGACTCGCTGTTCCGTCTCGACACGCAGCAGATGTTCTTTTTCCTGCTTCTTTCGAGCTCTCTGCAGACGCCAACGTTCAAAGAAACCAGGCTGCCGAGGCTCGCGATCTGTGCGACCTTCCAGACTGGTGTACCCCTGCGAGAAGTCATAGCCCATAAAGGAGTCGTCGAGTGTTCTGGAAATTTGCGTGGCGAAATGCTCGTGCATCCCCAGCATCATCAGGAACGATGCGAGCAGGATCAGGTCGATCGATTTCAGGAATGCGCCTGCCAGCGTCAGAAGAATGCAGAGCACCATCCCAACCCAAAGGGTTCCTGATTTGGCGGTCTGACGTTCCCAGCTGAGCTTGGCAATGTGATACGCCATCTGCCCACCATCAAGTGGATAAATAGGCAGAAGGTTAAGGACAAGCAGCTTGAAGTTAATAGAAAATGTTAAGAGGAGCAGGGCCTGTGGAAGGTTTGTTTGCAGGCTGACTGCAGGTAGTGCCAGCAGTGAAAAACAGTCCCAGAATTGAGGGCTGCCCAGCATTGCAGGAAGGCAGCAGAGACAGATGACCAGGTTTGCTAACGGACCACTGAGAACAGTCCAGAACTCTGAGTAAAAATTCGGAGCAGGAGTGACTGAAGCGAGTCCCCCGAGAGGCCAGATGAGGATCTCATGCCCGGAGCCACCGGTTCTTCTGGCTGCGAAAATGTGGCCAAATTCGTGGAAAATCAGGGCCACAAACAGTAAGCCTGTGACAAGCAGGCCGAGTTGAAGTCCCAAGTTGGCGCAGAAGAGGAGTGCCAGCAGTGGGAACAGAATACTCACTCGAACATCGGTCTGAAAATACGTTCCGACCGGTACGCTTAGCCAGAGTGGATTCTGACGAATGTCCATGGGCTCAGTGGGTTCTGGAGTGAATGCTAAATCATAATTCAGGTGAAGAATGTCACATATCTGGCAATTAGCAGTTGACAGTCAGTTCAAATTCCAATCAGACCAATGTTCAACTTGAGAAGAAGAGTGACTTAAATCATCTCAAGTCGTTGTCTCGTGCTTAATGAGCCTCGCTGAAATTAAAGGCGACAGTTCAAGTCGTTTCGCACTGGACATTGCGACGTGAGCGGAAAGACTTGAGATGAGCTTTCGATTGCAGGGAAGCATCATTGTCATCATCAATCCTAACACTCAGGAAAACGAGAGACAATTCCCATCTTGTCTGGGAAATATCGAGTTTCTTCTGAACGGAGTGGAACCGGTATGACTGTCGTGACCAAACGTCATGGGTGTCTCGCGGCTGGTACTGCTCTTCTAAGAATGAGTTCGTTCCACTTGGCGTAATTCGAGTTGGGAAATTATGGATTTTTTGCCAGTTCGGGGAATAATCGATTGTGGCGGGGTGAGAGTTGCGGCACGCTGATAGCTGGAATATAAGCCAGTGAAGGCCGTTTGAGATGTCGCTGCTGTGAGCTGTGGGGCACCCAAAGGTATTGAGGGAAATGGCTTATTGCCGGACCTGCATCGAGTGAAGATTCTCGCAAGATAGCGCGAATAAATTGCCATGAAACCTGCGTTTGAACAATTGCTTCCACCACCGGGTCAGTCATTTCGGTGTTTCAATCGCGAAACTCTGGCGATTGCACCACGCTGGCACTGTCATCCTGAAATCGAGCTGACGTATGTCGAGCGGGGCTCCGGGATTCGGGTCGTCGGCGACAACATCACGGACTACCACGATCAGGATCTAGTCTTGCTGGGGGCAAATCTCCCGCATACTTGGCAGTCTGGGCAGTTTCAGGGGCAAAAAATTGACCAGCACCCTGCGGTCGTGATCCAATTTCGGCAGGAGTTCTTAGGGGACTGTTTCTTTGCTGTTCCTGAGTTTCATGCCGTTCGATCCATGCTTGAAAAGTCGACACGTGGTCTGCGGTTCTCGACGGATGTCGCCGTTCGAGTTGGTCGGCGACTAAATGAATTACTTGAGGCCGCTCCAGCAGTTCGGCTGGTGCAGTTGATTGACTGTCTCCGTGAACTTGCAGAAGGAGAGGAGCCTGTCCCGCTCGCGAGTGTTGGCTTCTCGACGTCACTCTCCCCGCAAACAGACAGTCGGGTGCAGCGTATTTGCTCCTTTATCGCAGCAAATTACCGCGACGCTGACCTGACGCATCAGGTGTTGGCCGATCATGCAGGAATGAACGCGTCGGCGTTCAGTCGTTTTTTCCGCGAATCCACCGGAAAAACGGCGATGAACTACATTGCTGAAATGCGGGTCAGCCTCGCGTGTCGCCTGTTGATTGAAACTGACATGGCGATTACGGAGATCTATCATCAAGCCGGATTTGCAAATACATCGAATTTCAACCGGCAGTTCCATCGCTTCCGAGAAATGTCGGCCAGAGAGTATCGAAAGCTTCATCGATCGGTCGCAGGCGAGAAATTTTCCGATTTTGAGGCAGAAGAGGTCGAAGTTGCTTCAGTAGATGCTTGAAAACAGGGGAGATCGGTGATGCGATGGCTGGTTTAATCTCTTGTTGAGGCGGGGGTTCCGGAGAGATTTTAAAAACTCTTGAAGACTACCCCCAGCCATCGCTTGACTGAACCTGAAAGGTGAACATAGACTCTGCACCTCCCCGCGGCGTCACGGCGATTTGCGGGAGAAATCTTGACTGCGGGTGTAGCTCAATTGGCAGAGCGCCACGTTGCCATCGTGGAGGCTGAGGGTTCGAGTCCCTTCACCCGCTTTTGGTGAATTTATCGTCAGTTGGACTCCGGTTCACTGGACAGTCGGCGGGTGAAGCCTGGCGGACTGGAAAACTGATTCCAAATCAGGCTTTCAACTTAAAAGCCCTTCATGGCCGGCCCGTGATCCTGAGTGGTCGCTGGCCGATTGTTGTTTGGGGGGGAGAAAAAATGGCAGCTGAAGACATCACATCGGACGTTGAAAATTCCGCAACCGGCGAGAATCCTTCCCGGATGGCTTTGGATGTAAAGATCGAAGACATCGGACCATGCAAAAAGCATGTTCGTGTCAGCGTTCCGCGTGCCTCGATCGACGACACCTTTTCTCTGATCCTGAAGGACTACACCGTTCGCGCTGCCGTTCCTGGCTTCCGCGTTGGTCACGTTCCTCCAGATCTGGTGAAAAAACGATTCAAATCAGAACTTTCTGAGCAAGTCAAGCAGCGCGTTCTGATGGCGAGCCTTGAGCAGCTCGGCGATGAATCTGAACTCGAGCCAATCAACGAGCCAAATCTGGACCTCGAATCAATCGAGATTCCGGAAACAGGTGACTTCGAATACGAATTCGACGTCGAAGTTCGCCCGCAGTTTGATCTCCCCAAATACAAAGGGTTGAAGATCGACCGTCCGGCTCGTGACGTTGAAGACAACGACGTTGACGCTTACCTCGGCCGCTTCCTGGAGCAATACGGACAACTCGTCCCGGTTGAAGCTCCAGCTCAGTCTGGCGACTACGTCACCGTTAATATTGAAATTACCCAGAACGGCCAGCCTGTTACCAAGATTGAAGACGAAAGCATCCGCGTTCGTTCAAAGCTGCGGTTCCAGGATGCTGAACTGGACGGCTTCGACAAGTTCATGGAAGGTGCAGTTGCTGGGGATTCCCGCGAAACTGACCTGACCGTGTCGATGGAAGCA
This sequence comes from Planctomicrobium limosum, assembly GCF_051465645.1. Classification (GTDB taxonomy): domain Bacteria; phylum Planctomycetota; class Planctomycetia; order Planctomycetales; family Planctomycetaceae; genus Planctomicrobium. The sequence continues at coordinate 4,557,526 of NZ_CP195790.1, forward strand.
GACGCGATTGAACTGCGTGGCGAAGTTGTCCATGCAATCTTCACTGTTCTGGACGTCAAACGTCTGGAAACACCAACTCTGGATGAAGAATTCCTTCTCCGAATTGGCGCGAGCTCAGAAGAAAATCTGCGTTCTCAGGTTAAGGGAATGCTTGATCGTCAGGTCAAGTACGAACAGCGTCAATCATGCCGTCGTCAGGTTCTTGAGCAGATCACCGAATCTGCGAACTGGGAACTCCCGGAAGACCTCGTCAGCAAGCAGGTTGAAAACGCTCTTCGCCGTGAAATCCTGGAAATGCAACAGGCCGGGTTCACCTCAAAGGAAATTCTGGCTCGTGAAAACGAACTGCGTCAGCGTTCGTTGAGCATGACTCGCCAGAACCTGAAAGAGCACTTCGTTCTCGATCGTCTGGCTGAAGAAGAGAAGATCGAAGTCACCAGCGAAGACATCAATGCCGAAATCGGCATGATGGCTATCTCCCGTGGCGAAAACCCACGTCGCGTTCGTGCTCGTATGTTCAAATCGGGCATGATCGAGAACCTCGAAGCTCAGATTCGTGAGCGTAAAGCTGTTGACGTCATCCTCGACAATGCCGAGTTCGTTGACGTGGCGATGCCAAACGCTGTTGAATCTGAAGTTGAAGCGGTCAATCACTCCGTTTGCGGCAAAGCATCGGTTGAAGTCGACGGTGATGATCACGGCCACGACCATGATCACGACCACCACGGTCATGATCACGATCACTAATCAATTGCCGGTTGCTTTGAGATGTGATTTCTCTTCATGAGTGTCACAGGCGAAGCGTACCGAGTATGAATATCCAGACCTCGCAGTGGTTTCACTGCGAGGTCTTTTCTTTTGGTGACGGCCGGGGATTGATTTCTCGAATCCGAAGCTCGAAACTGTGACTGCTTTGAGTTCCGAGGTTGTGGGTGATCTCGTTTGGAGTGGCCTTGAGATTTGTTGCCCCAGCGTCAGTAGTGGAAGAGGTCGGCGGAATGGCTAATGTCTTGGATCGGATCATTGAGCAGAAGCGGCTCGATATCGCGAATGCTCAGTCAAAGCGATCGCTGGACGAGTTGAAGTCTCTGGTGTCTGCAGCTCCGAAGCCTCGAAATTTTGTTGGTGCGCTGCTGGCGAAAAATCCCATGGGGTTAATTGCCGAGATTAAAAAGGCGTCTCCATCTGCCGGACTGATTCGGGCGGACTTCGACCCTGTCCAGATTGGGCAGATTTATGAAGACAATGGTGCTGCCTGTATTAGTGTGCTGACTGATGAGCACTTTTTTCAGGGGCACTTGAGCTTTCTGGAACAAGTTCGGGCGGCTGTTTCGATTCCAGTTCTGCGAAAAGATTTCATTATTGACCCTTATCAGGTCTGGGAAGCACGCGCGAGCGGCGCGGATTGCATACTTCTCATTGCGGAATGTCTGGATGATGAGGCGCTTCAGGGGCTTTATCAGTTGGCTGCTGAACTGGGAATGCAGTCTCTTGTGGAAGTGTATGACCCGGAAAATGTGGAGCGGGTTCTGAAATTGAATCCACCAATGATCGGGGTCAATAATCGTGACCTCAGGTCGTTTGTGACGGATCTTCAACATACGGTGCGATTGCGTCAGGCGATCCCGGATGATGTGCTCGTCATCGGGGAGAGTGGCATTCACACCAACGCTGATGTGCAGATGCTGCAGGCGGCGGGTGTGCATGGAATTCTGGTGGGTGAATCGTTGATGCGATCACCTGATATTGCTTCGCGCGTTCGAGATTTGCTTGGCGCTGGTCGGTCGTAAACGAAAACGCATCCTTGGGTGTGTTGCGAGTTTTGTTTTGACTGGGAAGTTCAGGGGATCGAAGCAGATCTTGGGATAAGCCCGGTTTCTTTTACTATTACGAAGGATCTCCAGTGAGTCAGTCATCTGCTCCTGTTGAACACGTTCTTGTTGTCCCAACAAAGCTCTTTCATGAGTTAGGGCATTTTCAGGGCTACACAACAGACGTTCAGTTTTATCTGGACACCCTGCTTGATCCGAGCAACGTCAGTTACCGCCCTCGTAATGAAGTTGAGGACGATCCGAGCTTCAAGCAGTTCATTCCGTACTGCATTTTTCGACATGAAGGTAAGGTCTTTTACTACACCCGAGGTAAGGAACAGGGTGAAGGCCGGTTGCATGCCAAGCGGTCAATCGGGATCGGTGGACATATTTCCGCAGAAGACCAGTTTTCCGGCAGCTCGGTCTATCGCGTTGCGATGCAGCGTGAAATCGAAGAGGAAGTGCATCTGGATTCAGGGTTTACGGAGAATTGTGTCGCTCTGATCAATGATGACCTGACCGAGGTCGGCAAGGTGCATTTAGGAGTAGTTCACATTTTTGATCTGGATGCGCCCAAAGTTCTCCCACGGGAAAAGTCGATTATCAACACAGGATTCGAAGAACCGTCAAAATTGGTTCAGCAGCGTGATCAGTTTGAAACGTGGTCACAGATCTGTTTCGAATTCCTCACGAGATAATACAAGGTAGACGCAGCCGGTGTTTTGGGGCCCTTGCGGGGATTGCATGGGGAACACTCGTTTCGCTGCGGATAGACAAAGGAGTGTCGGTCGATGAAATTGTTCAATCGCATGCTGCTGGTTGGTGCCCTGGTCGGGGCGGGAAGTGTCGTTGTTCCTGCTGCTCCAGTTGTGGCACAAGAGCAGGCTGCTGCTGACAGGGTCTCGATCGAGCAGGTAACGGAAATGATTTCTGCTCTGGGGATTCAGGCACAACGCAAAGGAAATCGATGCGATTTTGCCTTCAATGCTCAGATGCAGGATCAGGAATGGGCACTGTCGATGTCGGTCGCTCTCAGCGAAGACGGACAGTCAGTCTGGTTGATTGCCTGGCTGGATGAACTTCCAAAGGCATCAAATGACGTTCCCCGTGGCGCTTTGCTGCGATTGCTGGCCAAGAACGATCAGCTCGGTGAAGGTAAGTTCTTCGCTTACATTCCCGGTAATCGTCGATTTGTCATGCAGCGATCGATTCAGAACACAGGTTTGACATCAGCCCGTCTTCGTCTGCTGTTGCAGGATTTGGGGACCAGCGTTGTTGATACTTACCCAATTTGGGCTGTGGTGAACTGGAGCCCAACCGGGATTCCAGCTGCACCTGTCTCAAGTCCAGGGGCTCCATCCACCAACGGGGCACCTGTTCAGACAGGGGTAAACGATTCCAAGTTTGAGCAACCGGTTCGCCGGTAATCGAAATCCCTGCCGAGGCTGGCGGGGATTCTACTGATGCAGAGAGATCTGCATTAAAAGTCGTCAGGCGGAGACTGCTCTGTTCTGATGCATCCGGGGGCGATACCCAGAGTTGGCAGCCGCATTGGTTTGACTTTGTTCTGATTACGGAACAGAGGAAAACCAGTGCGGCTGTTGCGTTGTTAGACCTGTCCAAAGAAACGTATTCGAAGGATTTTTTCAGAAAACGTGAAGTTGGCCCCTCGTCTGAGGAGTAACATGGCTGGAAGAATAGAAGAGCTGGCGGTATTCTGAGATTATCGCTTGAGGGGTCAGGCTGAAATTGAGTGGTTTCAGTTCGTTTGCCAGCAAGGAGTTATTGGCGTGGCCACAGCAGCCGATCACGCTCTCGTAAAACAGACCGACCCCGGTACGGAACGCACATTGTTTACCCGCCGGACCAGTTCGTTACTTGGTGTGCAGATTGCCGGAACCGGCTCTTATCTGCCGAATCGCGTCGTGACCAACGAGATGCTCAACGAGCAGTACGGTTGCGATGCGAACTGGATCGTTCAACGGACCGGAATTCTGGAACGCCGGCATGCTCCGCCAGAGATCGCGACCAGCGACATGTGCGTTGAAGCAGCCAGATCTGCAATTCGTTCTGCTGGAATCGATCCGCAACAGATTGATCTACTTGTTGTTGGGACATTCACGCCGGACTTTCATTGTCCGTCGACCGCCTGTCTCGTTCAGGACAAGTTGGGCTTGGATTGCCCAGCGTTTGATACCGTGGCCGCCTGTGCCGGGTTCATGTATTCCATGGTCACAGCGGCTCAGTATGTCGCAACCGGAAACGCCAAATGTGCTCTGGCGATCGGTGCCGATCTCAACAGTCGCATTGTGAACCCTCAGGACCAGCGGATTTATCCGTTGTTCGGAGACGGTGCTGGTGCTGTGTTGATTACGCGAGGAAACCCACATCAGGGTCTCGTCTGTTATCAGCTCGGATCGGATGGAAGCGGCGGACCGCTCCTGGATCGAAAAGCAGGCGGAACCAGAAACCCTCTTTCAGCGGAATCGTTGATTGCCGGTGAACACTTCATGACGATGGACGGTCGAAGTGTCTTCAAGTGGGCAGTCCGGATGCTGACGGATACGATCGAACTTGTTTTGCAGAAAAGCGGCAAGACGGTCGACGACGTTTCTTTGTTCCTGCTGCATCAGGCCAATATTCGCATTATTAATGCGGCTGCCGAACAGTTGGGGATTCCTGAAGAAAAGCTGTTCAACAATCTTCAGAAGTACGGCAATACATCTGCAGCATCGATTCCAATCGTTATTGATGAGGCCGTCCAGGCGGGACGACTGCAACGGGGTGATCTCGCTCTGTTGTGTGGGTTCGGAGGCGGACTGACTTGGGGAACTGGTTTGTTCCGCTGGTAGTCGTCCATTTCAAATATTGCGATCCAGCTTTCGGCGCCATCAGTGCCTTGCTTGTCCTTTCCGTGCTAGCGCGCTGAGCGTTTTCTTCGGTTGAGGGTGCTGGCTTCAGAGAGCCGGGCGGGTTCTTGTTCTCCTGGTCACATTAAGGGGCCGATGATGTCTGGGATTCAGCGTAAGGGAACCGCGCTTCAAAGGGGATTGAAGGGGCTGTTCTGTGTCCTCTTCGGATTTCTGGCGTACTGGCTGCTTGGCTATCTGATTGATGATCTGGGACGCGTGCGGGCTCCGGATTATTCTCAAATTGAGAAGCGTCTAATCGATCCAGAGTTGCGGAAGAAGAGCGAATCGCTGACGCAAAAAGCGACTGAGATCCAGAGCGAACTCTCTTCTCAGCAGCAACAGCAACAGAACCTGCGCGACAGTACAAGCAGCGCGCAGACGACAATGAATCAATTGCTCGCCTTTCAGAAGCTGAGCCTTGAAAAAGATGTCAAACCGACGGAGGAAGAGCAGCAGGCGCTGGCAGAAAGTCAAAAGGTCTTCCTTGCCAATCAAAAGCAGTATCAGAAGCTGACTGAAGAGATTGGTGTGCTTCAGCTGCAACTGACGAAAGTTCGGGAAGAGTCTCGCCAGCTCGATCAGTCGCTTGCGAGCGTGCGTGCCGGGGCAAACGAAGAATACGCAAAGCTCATACGGCGGCAGGAATTCTGGGAGGCAGCCGTCAAGTTGGGGATTCTGACACCCTTGCTGGTGGGTTCGCTCTGGCTGTTTTATCGAACACGCGGAAGCATTTACGTTCCGCTGTATGTCGCGTTTGCGGTCGCAGTCGCGTTCAAAGTCCTCTTCGTCATGCACGAATACTTCCCGAGTCGTGCGTTCAGGTATGTGCTGATTGTGACGTCGCTGATTGTCGTCACCAGAGCGTTGATCGCGCTGCTTCGGTCCATTGCAAAGCCTGGTGTTCAACTCCTGCTGAATCAGTATCGCGAGGCCTATGAGTACTTCGTGTGTCCCAACTGCAATTTTCCGATTCGTCGCGGGCCATTGAAATCCCTGTATTGGACCCGCAGGACGTTGAAGAAGTTGAGAATTGTTCCGACGGACTCAGGAACTGTGGAAAAGCCGTACTGTTGTCCTTCATGCAGCACTCAGCTGTTTGAAGAATGCAGCAATTGCCAGCAGGTTCGACATTCATTGCTGCCGACTTGCGAACACTGTGGAACAACCCGATCGCTCGAAGAGAATGCAGCTGTTTGAGACCAGTGTGGGGTTTCAGATGTTATTGGTATCGAACACATTCGCCTGATGTCGGGATGTGCGAGGGTTGTCGGGGAACTACTGCGGAAATCGAAATGAGTGTGCCGCCAATTCAAGTGAAGCAGATCGATCATATTTCGATCGTGGTCAAAGATCTCGAAGCCTCAAAAGCATTCTACGGCGATGTCTTGGGAATGCAGCAGGTGCCACGGCCAGCGTTCTCATTTGTTGGTCTGTGGTTTCAGGCAGGATCGACTCAGGTGCACCTCATTCTGGAGCATGCAGAGTCTGGCCCGGCGAATCGTGATCGGCCTGAGAAGTTGACCGTCAGCCGTACTCGGCACGTCGCTTTTGAGGTGGACGATGCGATGCTGGCGAAAGCCCGACTTGATGAACTCGGGATTCCGATTGCATCTGGCCCAAAGCCACGCCCGGATGGTCCCATTCAGGTCACCGTTTTTGATCCAGATGACAACTTGATCGAGTTGTTCAGTCACGTTCAGAGAACGTAATGTTGCTCCTCATGATCCAAGTTGCAGGGGCGCTGTGCCGGGCTACATGACAATCGGTTCAGAACGACCGGCCTGAATTGTTGAAACCGGAATATTCAGTGCGGTGCCTCCAGTTTCGTGCAGGACCAGTGGTGAAAGAGACTTGGCTGGCCCCCAGACTTCCGGACCGTGTATACTGTTGATCCGTCCCTGCCGTGACGTTCGACCTGTCGGCTGTTCAGCCGGTGGTCAGTGAACGGCAATTGTCACATCAGCCATCGTCGTTAAAGGCGGTTTCGCCACCGAGCAGTGCTATGCAGGACATGCCTAAACAGGTCGTTATTGGATCGATCGCTGTCGCCGGTGCCGTTGCCGTTGCAGCTGTGGCCGATTTGTTTGTCGGGGTTCCATTTTCTGGGACCAGCTACACCAAAGTGATGGACGTTCTGTTCATTGTGGCCAGTGGAATCGTGATCTATCTCGGCATCGATTCTTATCGCGATCTGAGCTAGACCGGTTCGGTTAAGCATTGTGGCCGCGCAGCAGCCTTCTTGATTGGAGAAAGGCTGGATTCCGCGTGCCGAAGATGCTGCATATTTCTGGAATTGCTTACGCAGGTCTGCGTTCTCTGCGACAGCAGGCAATTTGTTAGCGGCTTTGGTGGTCGCGGATGTGGACGCGTCGATCGATGACCTGTAAGCGTTGTTCTGCAAAAAGCCGGATCGCGTCAGGATAGGCACTGCACTCGGCTTCAAACACACGTGCAGCCACTGTGTCCGGAGTGTCGTCGTCCAGGACAGGAACGGTTCTCTGAAGAATGATCGGTCCCTGATCATAGTCGTTGTCGCAGAAATGAACTGTGCACCCGGAGACTTTGCATCCCCTGGCGAGAACAGCTTCATGAACGTGATGTCCATACATTCCGTGACCGCAAAACGCTGGAATGAGGGCAGGGTGAATGTTCATCACCCGATTTTCAAAGTCCGCTGGGATCAAGATTCTGGCGAGAAAGCCACCGAGAACGACCAGGTCGATTTTAAGAGTTCGGAAGTCCTGAAAGATCGCTTCGCTGTACTCTTCGAGACCAGTGAATTGCTTTCTGGTGACCAGTTTGGCCGTCAGTCCCAGCTTCTCTGATCGCTCGATCCCTTTGCAGTCGCGATTGGCAACCACTGAAACAATCTCAGCGTTAAGTTGGCCTGCGCTGATTTGTTCCTGCAGGTTGACGAGCGTGGTTCCACCGCCGGAGATCAATACGGCGATACGGACGGGCTTGGAACCGGCTACTGAAGTTGACGACATTGAGGGCTCGACTGTTTCACGATCAGGTGGAGAGGAGCGTTTTGCTCATTCCCAACTGACATTCAATTGGATCGACGTGGTGAGGAGGCGTCAGAGTGTAGAGTGTAATGGCGTGACCACTCGAAACTGAAGTGTTCGCCACAAAGAGCCCACGATCGTTGCTGCTCGTGGGGAGTCGAAGCCCCTGAGTCGAGCCGGCCCGGCTCCATGTGGTCGCGTCCCAGTCTCCACTGCAGCAGTTCCGGCTATTTCGGGTACAGTCTGCGCACCCGATCGCGATGTGCTTCGAGAAACCCCTGTGGTTCTCCGGTGATCGGATCGAGGGCAACGATCTCAATCATCTTCCAGCCTTCAGGTTCGTTCTGCCATTTTGCTTCCCACATCGTGCTGACGCGACTGGTTCCGACGGGATTATCCAGCGTTGCGTTCACACGAAAGCGACTTCTGGCGCGCTGGTCTTTGGCGATCATTTCCACCTGAACATCCGTGACTCGCATGTCGTCATGAACTTTGACGAGGTTGTACCCTTCTGCAGCCAGAAGCTGTACATCCCATGACGATTTGGAAATGTACGACAAGGTCTTGTCCAGATCGCGTTTCTGGAATGCCTGAGTCATCGCATAGATGTTCTGTGCAACCTGTTCTCGCGGCGTGATGACCATTGCATCAATCGCGAGAGAGGCGCCTGCCAGGAGCAGGCAGGTAACAGCACCGAGGATCCATTTCAGCTGTCGCTGCTGAGACCAGAACATGAACAATGCGACGGAAGCGAGCAAGCAGACGGCAAAGGCCGGCCAAGGATTGTCTGTAGGCCACATCATGGGCACGCCCACTGCCGTCTAACCAATTCGGAGACGACAGTGTCCTTATTTGGTGATGATTTCTTTAACGAGTCCTCGTCCGGCTTTGTAGGCGTGACGAACCGCAAACAGGCGAGTCTCGATCTGTTGCTCGGTGTAATAGCGTCCAACTTCACTCGGCGGCAGGCCAGCAAGGGCCAGCGTCAATGGAAGCAGGTCCATGAATTCACGATATCGACGCTGTTGATCGTTTTGAGCTGATGCCTGTTCTGACACAGTAATTCTCCACGCGAGTGCGAGGAGGGTGAGTCGAAATCTATCTCCTCACCCAACTCTACGGAACTTTTCCAGAGACTGTTGGAGCATATTCGTTTTCGATCAGATCATCCACTGCGGATGCTTTGAAGTGCGATCGGCAGTTTGAGTGCAGGGAACGTTGCCGGTGTCTGCCAAGAGAGAACTTCGTATCAGAATTAAACGGATGCCCGAGCGGTTGGGCGGGTCGTGCGGGTGTTGCTGATCGGTTGGTGTTGCCGGGTTTTGGGGGCTCGTTGCAGCCTATGATCCGAATGAGATCGAGTCGCCTGCAAATTGCGTAAGTTGGTGAAGGTGGGAGTTGACAGAGGGTTGTAGGAGTTATGATTGAGCTTGATGAAGATCGAATCAAAATATCTGGAGTCAATATAAATGAACCGCATGACCTTGTCGGCAATTTTGGCGCTGACCTTAGTCGCTTTCCTCGGGGCATGTTCCAGCGATGCTTTCGCCGGCCATCGGCATCATCACCGTGGATATGGTTACGGGTACTATGCCCAGCCATATTCAACACCATGGGGCTATAACAACAGCGCTTACTACGGCCACGGATACTTCTATCGCAATCCGTTCTATTCACATGGAACCCTGTACGGCACCTATGGTGGATACCGTCCGTCGTACTCTTATGGGCTCTACAATTCCCCAGCGTTTGTTGCTCCAGCGTCTGCTCCATGCAACACCTGCAACTCCGCAACTTTGTCGTATGACTATGCTCCATATGCATACGTCCGCCCAGCGACAGTGATGTCAGTGGGCTACGCACCAGCTTATGCTCCAATGCCATCCTACGCCGGATATGGAAACTATGGGTACGGATCTGTTGGCTGCGGTTGCGGCAATTAAGAACGTGACCCAGAACTCGGGAGCCCCGTTTTCGAGTGGCACCGCTGATCACCATTGATTGATCAGCGTTCCGGAATTTGATTGAAAATCTTGATGGCTGCGATGATGCGAGTTCGTTCGCTCATCGCAGCCGTTTTGTTTTCTGTTATGCTGGTGGTTGAGTCCGTGGATGTCATTGATCGCGGATTTTCATTGAATCAACCGGCTTTGAAGCAACAGGAGACCTGCCGCGTGCCAGTCGTTACGGAAACCGAGTCTCAACGCAATGTTCTGGTGCAGCTTGGCGATCGCAGCTATGAGATCGTCGTCGGAAATGGTCTGATCGCTACCAGCGGAGAGACCATCACGAACTGGGTGCAGAAGCGATTTCCAAATACCAAAGCTGGAACAGCGCTCGTGATCACGGACGGAAATGTTGTCCGTCATGCCAATCAGGTCGAAGCCAGTCTTCAACAGAATGGTTGGCGGACCAGCCAGTTCCAGATGCCTCCTGGAGAAAGCTCCAAACGGCTCGAAATCATTTCACAGGCTTGGGACAGGCTTGTCGAAATGCAGGCAGATCGTCAGACGGTGGTTGTCGCGGTCGGCGGGGGGGTTGTTGGAGATGCCGCAGGATTCGTCGCGGCGTCATTCGCTCGGGGCGTGCCGTTTGTGCAAATTCCCACGACATTGTTGGCCGATGTCGACAGCTCGGTCGGCGGCAAGGTCGGGATCAATCATCCTCTTGCAAAGAATCTGATCGGGGCGTTTCACCAGCCGATCGGCGTCATCATTGATACGCGTGCACTCGAAACTCTGCCGGATCGAGAGTATTGCTCCGGGATGGCGGAGATCGTGAAATACGGGGTCATTCTTGATGCCGATTTTTTCGAGTATCTCGAACGAAATGTGACCGAGTTGAACAGTCGCGACCCGAAGGCGATTGCGTACGCCATCAGTCGGAGCTGTGAACTCAAGGCACTCGTTGTTGAGCAGGATGAATACGAGCGATCAGGTCTGCGCGCTGTCCTGAACTATGGACATACTTATGCTCACGCGTTTGAAGCGTTGACCGGCTATGGCGAACTGTTTCATGGGGAAGCCGTCTCAATCGGGATGGTTTACGCCAGTAAGTTGTCCGAGTTGTGTGGGCGGACCGATGCCGAACTGACTCAGCGACAGGTGGCGTTGCTGGAGGCATTGAAGTTACCAGTCAGCCTTCCTGCTAAACATGCAATTCGCGGAGCAGATATCATTCAGCGGATGCAGCTGGACAAGAAGACGCTTGCAGGGCAACTCCGGTTCGTACTGCCGACTCGGTTGGGACATGTGGAACTGGTGAAGGGGGTCCCTGAAGAACTTGTCTGGAAAACGCTCAAAGAAGCCGGAATTGAATAGCCGTTCAAAGTCCGTTGGCGTGTCTCCAGCTTTTGTCCTTCAAACTGCATGTTGATGCCTCTGTCTCACATGCTCAGGTTGCATTCAGTTCCCCAATGACAAAGTCGATTTCTGATTCCGATTCGTGCAACATTGCCAGGCGGCTGAGTGAAATGGCCGCGATGGCGCCAGAGCGTCTTGCCATTGCTGCGCCGATCAAAAGGCGACGAGGCGGCTTTGCGTCGTATCGAGAAATCACCTTTGGCGAATTGGAGCAACAGTCAAATCAGATCGCTGCCGGTCTTTTGCAGGCAGGCCTTCGTCCAGACATGAAGTTAGTGCTGTTCGTTCCGTTCAGCATCGAATTCGTCGTCTTGACGTTTGCTCTCTTTAAGGCCGGGGCAACGATTGTTTTGATCGATCCCGGCATGGGACGGACGAATATCTTTAACTGTTTGAATGAAGTGAAGCCGGATGGGTTCGTCGCCGTTCCTGCGGTCCATGTGATTAAATGGTTCTCTGGCCCCGCCGTTCGAAAGGCCGCATTTAATATCTGCGTTGGACCCTGGTTGCCTGGTGTCACTGCGACGTATCGTCAGTTGATTCGAACGAATGCCAGCGGCTTTGAACCTGCAGTGACCAAAGCCACGGATTCCGCCGCCATCATCTTCACAAGTGGAAGCACTGGCCCGCCGAAGGGCGTTCACTATGAGCATGGAATGTTTGATGCTCAGGTTGACCTGATTCAGAGTCGCTATGGGATTCAACCCGGCGAACGCGATCTCCCAGGGTTCCCGCTCTTTGGCCTGTTCAATGCCGCGATGGGGGTCAGTACGGTCATCCCGGATATGGATCCGACGCGTCCTGCAGATGTTGATCCCCGAAAGATTTTGAAGTCGATCGAAGAGTTCAACGTCACGCAGGCGTTTGGTTCCCCGGCATTCTGGAATCGTGTCGGGCGCTACTGCGAAGAGAATCAGATCACGTTGCCGACGTTGAAACGAGCGCTCTCAGCAGGGGGGCCTGTTCCTTCACATGTCCTGCAACGATTGAGCAGGATTCTGACTCGACCTGACGCAGATCTCTATACGCCCTATGGAGCGACGGAGAGTTTGCCTGTCAGTTCCATTGGCGGGAAAGAAATTCTGGAGTCAACGGCTGCTCGGACACGAGTCGGGGCAGGGACCTGTGTGGGGAATGTCTTCGACTGCATGTCGGTAAAAATTATCCCCATGACGGAAGGGCCCATCGCTTCATTGAGTGATGTCGAGGAACTTCCGAGTGGAGAGATTGGTGAGATTATTGTGAGTGGGCCATCGGTCACTCGCGAGTACTATTTGCGACCGGAAGCGACTCAGCTCGCCAAGATTCCAGATGGAGAACGCTTCTGGCATCGAATCGGCGATGTTGGCTATTTCTCAGACGACGGCAAGCTGTGGTTCTGTGGTCGAAAGGCTCATGTTGTCCATACTCCAGAGCGTGTGATGTTCTCGGTCTGCTGTGAAGCGATCTTCAATAATCACCCGGCGATCTATCGTTCGGCTCTGGTCGGAGTCGGGAAAAAGGGAGAGCAGCGACCAGTGTTGATTGCTGAACCAGAAGCAGGCATGTTCCCGAAGGATGCCGCTGAAGAAGAACGTATGAAAGCGGAACTGCTGGCGCTTGGACAGCAGAGTTCACTGACGGACAATATTCGTGAGATTCGACTCTGTAGAGCACTGCCGGTCGACACGCGACATAATGTGAAGATCAATCGCGAAGCATTGGCGAAGGTCATCGAAGCCGGTGGTCAGGTATAGATCCAGTGTTCTCTACTTGAATTTGTCATCACAACACAATGAAAGAAGCCTCGAGCGATTTCACGCCCGAGGCTTCGTTTTATTTGAACCCATATTCGCATCTGAAGTGCTTCAGATGACATGCATTCCAGAAGCGATCACGGTGAAGTGACCGCGTCTGGTGATTGCATGAATGAATACGTCTTAGCTGTCGAGAGCTGCCTGAGCAGCTGCCAGACGAGCGATTGGAATACGACGTGGTGAGCAGCTCACGTAGTCGAGACCGATTTCGTGGCAGAAGAAGACCGACTTAGGATCTCCCCCGTGCTCGCCGCAGATCCCGATCTTCAGGTTTGGACGGGATGAGCGACCCTTTTCCACACCAATCTTCATCAGCTGGCCAACGCCTGGCTGATCGATTGTCTGGAACGGATCGGATGGAATGATGTCCAGTTCCTGATAGTGACCGATGAACGACTTATAGTCGTCGCGGCTGATTCCCAGTGCGGTCTGGGTCAGGTCGTTGGTTCCGAAGCTGAAGAACTCGGCACCCTGGGCGATCTCGTCAGCTGTGATTGCTGCACGAGGGATTTCGATCATGGTTCCGACGGTGTACTCAACTTCCACGCCTTGTTCTTTGAACACGGTGGAAGCGGTATCGCGGATGATCTTGGCCTGGTTGTCGAATTCGGCTTTGAATCCGGCCAGTGGGACCATGATTTCCGGGTGAACGTTGATTCCCTGCTTCTTCAGACCGCAAGCAGCTTCGATGATGGCTCGAGCCTGCATTGCTGTAATCTCAGGGTAAACGATTCCCAGACGGCAACCGCGATGACCGAGCATCGGGTTGGATTCTTTCAGCTCGTCGACGCGACGGTGAACCTGTTCCACTGACACGTTGAAGATCTTCGCGAGCTTCGGCGCGAGAGTTTCGTCGTCGTGCAGGTGGTGCTCAGAGAGGAACTCGTGCAACGGTGGATCCAGCAGGCGGATCGTCACAGCTTTGTCGCCGAGAGTCTTGAACAGGTGGGTGAAGTCGTCACGTTGGAATGGCAGTAGCTTGGCCAGTGCCTTCTCGCGGTCTTCCTGCTTGGTTGCAAAGATCATCTCGCGGATTTCGTCGAGGTGATCAAAGAACATGTGCTCGGTACGGCACAGGCCCACACCTTCAGCACCCAGAGCGACTGCAGCCACAGCGTCAGCAGCTTCGGCGTTTGCACGGACCTTCAGTGTGCGGTACTTGTCTGCCCATGCCATCAACTGAGCGTAACGGCTGTAGATTTCTGAGTCTTCTGGCTTCATTTTCCCAAGCAGAACTTCCATGACTTCGGAAGCCTTGGTTTCAATCTTGCCAGCGAAAACTTCGCCTGTGAAGCCGTCGACGGAGATCCAGTCTCCTTCTTTCAGAACGGTTTCACCAACGGTGATTGTGCCCTTTTCGTAGTCGATGTTCAGGGCTGCACAACCGCAGACGCAGGTCTTGCCCATCTGGCGGCTCACGAGAGCAGCGTGTGATGAAGCACCACCGAATGCGGTGAGAATTCCCTTTGCGACCTTCATACCGCGAAGGTCTTCTGGGCTGGTTTCTTTACGAACCAGGATCAGCTGAACATCGTTGTCTTTGTTCCACTGTTCTTCAGCGTCTGAAGCGTGGAAGACGACTTGACCGGTTGCAGCACCAGGACCAGCGTTGATCCCTTTCGCCAGTACGCGGTTTTCTTTCTGAGCCTTTTCTTTGCCAGCTGGATCGAAGATCGGCTGGAGGAGCTGGTTCAGGTCGTCTGCTGGAATACGGCGCTTCTGCAGAGCGGTCTTCTCTTCGATCAGACCTTCGTTGACGAGGTCGACGGCGATACGGACAGCAGCAAACCCGGTTCGCTTGGCGTTACGGGTCTGAAGCATCCAGACTGTGCCCTTCTGAACGGTGAACTCGATGTCCTGCACTTCTTTGAAGTGACCTTCGAGTTTCTTACCGATCTCGGTCAGCTGAGCGAAGGATTCTGGCATGTCTTTGCCCAGAGTCTCTTCGATACGCAGTGGGGTACGAGTACCAGCCACAACGTCTTCGCCCTGTGCGTTGATCAGGTAGTCGCCGCAGAAGCCTGGGATACCGACTGAGCAGTTACGTGTCAGACCGACACCGGTTGCACAATCATCACCGAGGTTACCGAAGACCATGGCCTGAACGTTAACAGCTGTTCCCCAGTTGTGAGGAATGCCGTACTGGCGACGGTAAACGAGAGCGCGGTCGTTCATCCAGCTACCGAAAACAGCGCCAACGCAACCCCAAAGCTGCTGCTTTGGATCGGTTGGGAATTCTTGCTTGGCGTGCTTTCGGATGACTTCTTTGAACTGAGCGACGATGTCTTTCAGTTGTGCGATAGTCAGGTCTTTCTCGTGCTCAACGCCAGCCTGTTCGCGGACGTGATCGAGAATTTCTTCGAAGTGGTCTGGGTCGGTCTTCTTCTCTGGCTTCAGGCCAAGAACGACGTCCCCGTACATCTGGATCAGACGACGGTAGCTGTCCCAGGCGAAGTGCTCGTTGCCTGACTGCTTGATCAGAGCAGCAACGGTTTCTTCGTTCAGACCGATGTTCAGAACGGTGTCCATCATCCCTGGCATCGATTCACGTGAACCGGAGCGGCATGACAGGAGGAGTGGGTTTTCTTTGCAGCCGAACTTCGCACCCATTGTGCTTTCGACTTGCTTGATCGCAGCGTCAACCTGAGCTTCGAGCTCTGGTGGATAAGTGCGCTCGTGATCGTAGTAGTACGTGCAGACTTCGGTGGTGATAGTGAAACCGGCTGGTACTGGCAGACCGATTTTGTTCATTTCTGCCAGGTTGGCCCCTTTTCCACCGAGCAGTGGCTTCATGCTGCCGTCACCGTCAGCTTGGCCGGCACCGAAACCGTAAACGTACTTTGACATTCTCAAATTTCCTTAGAGATGCGAAATGCGAATCTGGTTTAGCACGCAGATTCACGATCCCAAAAACCAACTTGACGCACCGTCGTTTAGGCTGCCAGCTATTTGTGAAGAATTCCGTCTGCACATTCCGCGCAGACGTTCAGCAGCTACTCCGAGCGAGCATGCAAGCTATCAGTACACCCCGGAACCTTTCAAGAGTCCCGAGAGATGGATGTGAAAAAACCGATACAACCCCACCGTGAGAACCTGTCGGCGAGCACTCGAATTTGCACCTGTGGGGTTTGATGTGCTGAGTAAAATTCTCAGCACAGACATCTCGTTGGAGATGTCTGGTTTGTGGCGCAAATTGATCGCTTAAAGAGAGCATGGCAAATTTGCCATGCTCTCTTTAAAGGTTTTCTCGTGAATTGATGACTGGCGTATGCGAGATGAACTGCAATTCAGCCAGTCAGGGCAATTATTTGTCGGCAATAGTGAATGGGGTGCGAACGACTGGGCGCTCGACCATTCCTGAACGGATCAGGCTCACTGGAACGCGACGACGTACAACTTCGCCGTCTTCGACAACTCGGATGCGCTGAAGATTCAGCTTGAATTTACGACGAGTGATGCCGGTTGTCTTGCGACCGTTTCCGCCGAGGTATTTGGCTTTACCGCGCTGGCACAGGCTGTTCCCGGTGGCAGGCTTGTTTTCGCCGTATGCCTTGAACTTCTTGGCCAGTTTCAGACGCTTGTTTTTCTTCAACGTACTCATGGGAACAACTCACTCGTGGGGTGACCACTTTGTACCGACTTGGGTTCAGTTCTGACTCAAACGGCGTCGCCGCGGCTTCGCGATCCTTGCTGGCCTGAATCAGTGTATTCTTCGTAAGTGATGAGCTGTCCTGACCTTGTGGGGCAGGTTTGCTCTGTATTCTTCAACCTGACATCGTCATCAGAGGAGTTGACCACCATGTGCTTTTGGCGTGGTCTGAGGCTCCCGAGTTTTTCGGCTTGCTGAGGAAGCGGAAAAGCATACCGATTTCGCTCGCATAATTCAACGCGATCGATCTGGCGCAGGTTGTGGGCGGGTTAGTGTGACGTTTTTTTTGAAACTGGCAAGTCTGCTTGTCTGGTAAGCTGCGAAGGGCGGGGTTTCCCGGAGGAGCATGTGTCATAAATGGACCCCGGAATTTTCGGAATCCGAGAGAGTCCTGCCGGACGTTTGTCGATCACTTTGAAAAGAGCCCCTTGTTTCAGGCTGCCAGAGTAACTACACTTTGCCATTCCTGAAAACAACGTGGGTAGACGACTTGAGTGTTGTGCCCCGTTCGTTTGTTCGGCCTCGACTCGGTTTGACTCGCACACTGTTGCTTAATGCAGTGCAGTTTCCAGCCGCGAAACGGCCTAGCCGCAAATTTCGCGCAATGTTTTCTTGCAGCGAATCTGGCGACACCAGCGTTTGCGGCCCCCTGAGAATTGGTTTTGGGGGAGAAACTGTTCGAGTCTACCGATCCCGTTCATTCCATTGGAATATTTTATCTGCTTCGCAGGTGATGTGTTCTGGTCTGGACAGTTCGCTGATTTCGCAGTGCCTCACGCAATTCTTCTGTCCGCACATTCCCAGGGCTGGGCATTTGCGAGACTGCTTTTTGCCTGGCCCTCCGGAGTTGCCTCGTTGCAGCTGCCGGCCTTCCTGTTGAAGTAAGATTGCGTCCGGCGAGTGTCGGTGGCTTCCTGCTTCTGCTGTTGATTTGTTCAAAGGTTTTGCATTGAATTCAATTCAGTTTTCCGACTTGCCACTTCTTCCTGAAATTCACAACGCTCTGAGCGAACTGGGGTACACAACTCCGACTCCGATTCAGGCTCAGGCCATTCCACACTTGCTCGAAGGCAAAGACCTTCTGGGTTGCGCTCAAACCGGAACAGGTAAGACAGCGGCGTTTGCTCTTCCGATTCTGAATCGGTTGGGAAGTGACTCAAAGCGCTGCGTTCCAAATTCACCACGCGCACTGATTCTTGCTCCGACTCGCGAACTGGCTTCCCAGATCGGCGAGAGTTTTCTTGATTACGGCAAGTTCCTGAAACTACGCGTCACTTGCGTTTTCGGGGGTGTCGGTCAAGGGCGTCAGGTTCAGTCACTGAAACGCGGCGTTCATACTCTGGTGGCAACACCAGGACGTCTGCTCGATTTGATGAATCAGGGACACATCCGCCTTGATCGTCTGGAAGTCTTCGTGCTCGACGAAGCAGACCGAATGCTCGACATGGGCTTTCTGCCTGACTTGAAGCGCATTATTTCCGAACTGCCAGAAGAACGTCACTCGTTGTTCTTCTCAGCGACCCTGCCAGGTGCAATTTCCAGTCTGGCCTCCGGCCTGTTGGTAAACCCTGTTCGAGTCGAAGTGGCACCACAGTCCACAACTGTTGAACGGATCGAGCAACAGGTGTTGCACGTTTCGAATTCGGCGAAGGGTCCATTGCTGGATCAGCTGCTGCAGCAGCCTGAAGTAGGCAAGGCGATCATCTTCACACGTACCAAACGTGGAGCAGACAAGCTTGCGAAGCAGTTGGAAGTCAGCGGCTTCAAAGCGGACGCAATTCACGGGAACAAGTCACAGGCTGCCCGAACACGAACATTAGAGCGGTTCCGCTCACCACGTTTGAATGTTCTGGTCGCAACTGATCTCGCAGCACGCGGGCTCGACGTCGACGGAGTGACTCACGTGATCAACTACGATTTGCCGGTTGATCCGGAATCGTACGTGCATCGTATCGGGCGAACTGGTCGCGCAGGGGCAAGCGGAATCGCTCTGACCCTTTGTGACTCAACCGAACGTGGCCAATTGCGTGCGATTGAGCGTTTGATCAACCAGAATCTGCCAGTTCACGAAGAGTATCCAGACAAGAGCCCTCGCGGTTCAAGTCGTGGTGGATCAGGTGGTCGCGGCGGCGATCGTCGTGGCGGCGGAGGCGGTGGTTACGGCTCACGTTCACGCAGCCCGTTCCAGCAGCGACAGAATCGCGGCTATCGCCCAGGTGGCGGCGGCGGTGGTGGTGGTGGTGGACAGGGAGGCGGTCCAGGCCGGTCTCCAGAAGGTCGCTCAAGTGAAGGGCGTCCAGCTGAAGGTCAACGCAAGAGCGGCGGCTATCGTCCAGGCGGCGGTGGTAGCGGTGGACAGGGCGGCGGCTATCGTCCAGGTGGCGGTGGTAGCGGTGGACAGGGCGGCGGTGGAGGTTCGGCACAAGGCGGTCGTCCACCACGCAAGCGTCGCTTCGCACGACAAGGTTCGTAACACGTTTGCATTCGTGTTGCTTGAATAATGAAGCCCCTCGGTGACTAAGTCGTCGAGGGGCTTTTCTTTTGGCAGAATCGTTTGAAGAGAAAGTGGCCTCAAATATTCAGAGTCGTGAGGTCGTCAGATCACAGGCCACTCAGCTCTGAAGCGTCGAGTTATTTGCCTGTCTTGGCGTCTTTGTCCTTTTTGGTCGCATCTTCGCGTTTCTCGGCGCGAATTTCCTTCAGGAGAGTACGTTGCGTGTTGGTGAGCGTGCTCTCGATTTTCTTGTTCCGCTCGTTTGTCAGCTTCTTGATTTCTTCGCGGAGTTTTTCCAGTTTGACTTCGTATTCGTCCTGGATTTGATTGATTGACTCGCGTTGACCATCGTTGAGTCCCAGCTTGCCGAAGTTCGCAGGGACAGCTTTCTTCCTTGTTGCGTCCTGCTTCTCGCTATCGACCTGTTGGGCGGGTTTTGAATCGCCTTTAGGTTTGGTGTCGTTCTGTGCGGAGGCTGGGATTGCCCAGTTCATCGCAAGTCCAAGTCCACAGCACAAAACACCGATTGAGATGCGTCGACGTAACATAAAGATTCTCCGAAGGTGGAAGTTAAGCTTAATTTCCTGTGCCGCCCGTGGGTTTTTAATTTTGTCAGCAACCCAGAATCGATATCGAGATTCCCGTGGGGTCTCGATGTGTGGCCTCAGTGCGTGATTCTGTGAGGTTGCGGAAAGAGTCGCATACGAATCAGTGTTGACTGATGCGGCGGTGGGATCGTATTGGAAGTAGTTTGAACGTCAAGGATTCGTCAGGCCGGATTCTTCTGTTTTGCTGCCGCGAGATGTTTGCTGTGCTGCAATTTCTATGTGTTCCGCAGTGTACTTCCTGTCTGTGTGGTGCTTGGTGAAAGCCTGAAATGAAACAAGCCCGCACAGTATTCTGTGCGGGCTTGAGTAGATTCTGATTTTCAAATTCAGCGGTGAATTCGAACCCCGCTGTGAGTGGTTTTTATCTCATCTGCACTCAGGGCTCCTTTTGCTTCGCCGGAGTCGACTATCGGGTTTGCAGAACTCGAACAGGTGTCGTTTGAGTTGCTTCTGCTTTTGGCTGTTCGCCGTTTTCTTTCGCCTTCTGGCGTTCAACAGCAACATTGTGTGCTGTGGAAACAATATTCTGAGCCGCCATCAGCTGTTCTGTTGAGAAGTATCGGCGTGAGCTTGGTGTGTAAGACGTTGTGTCGCGTTTGTTTGCGAGCTGCTGCCATGAAAGATTGTCAGTGATGCTCCAGGTTGCGGCTTGAGCAGCCTGACCATTCAGGCGACCAGTCCCAACCATAGAGATCAGTGACTGCAGGACTGGATTGTTGGTGTACTCTTCGGTGCGAACGATGCGGTACTTGGAGTGTGGCATCGGCTCTTGTAGTCCGTGGTTCAGGCAGACTGAGGTGTAAGGAACTCGCAGGGTTTTTTCAGCTGGGATGGAGAAGAAACCTTGGTTTCCGCCCATTCCACCACCGCCCATGCCTCCCATACCGCCGCCGCCCATGCCTCCCATTCCGCCCATGCCGCCGCCACCCATACCGCCGCCCATGGATTGCTGGCCGCCGCCTCCCATGCCTCCGCCCATTCCACCACCCATACCGCCGCCCATTCCACCACCCATACCGCCGCCCATGCCACCGCCAAATTGGGCGTTAACAGGGACTGCGACGAAGCTGTCTGGCATTTTGACGGACAGTGGTTCATCAGTTTTATTGGTGATGAACAGGGCTCCGCCCATCGCGTTCTTCGCAATGAGCTTGTAGTCGATCAGCTTTTCGTCCAGAGCATCGAACAGTTCGACCTGCTTTGCATCTGGATCGAATTCTGTTTTGGTCAGCGGCTTCTCTTTTTGAGCGTGGGCAATGCCTTGAACCGCGAGAACGGATGCGAACGCAAAGAGGGCAGATCGACAAAGAGACATGGGCAGCCTCATTTTGGTCGTCCCGACAGAGTGGTTCTGCCTGAGACTCAATAGATGATGTTGCGGGAATACCGTTACGGTTGAACAAGCACGCCTGATGCGGATGGATGCCGAGCTATAAAATCGGGGCGCAATTGCTGCAATCTAGTGATGGTATCGATCGCCGAGAACGCCCTGCAATCATATTGTCTGAAACATCCGGCTAAACGAATCAATCCGGAAAGCTTCGCTTGGCATGACCCGCAGATTTGGTAGGCGCCATATCTCGGTTTAACGCGGATTGTTTGGAACAATCCACAGCTAAATTCGCTAAATTCGATTTGTTTGGACCGGATCAGTGGAGAAACCCGGATGTCGAGCGGGCTTTTTCTGGAAGATGCCTAGAATCGGCCTACGAGCGTCAACCCGCAAAGGAGAGGGGGCGCAGAGTTTTGGGTGGAAAACGCTTCTGTGGCGTGGCCCATTCAATAGGGATTCTCTGGCAAACGTGACTTTTCTTCAGCCAGCAACTGCATCTTAGACGGGAATTCGTCTGCGGTTTTGCTGCTGGTGAGGATTGCAAATGATCACTGCAAAACAGGTTACGGAGTTTTGTTGTCGTCCGGCCCGGTCGCCTTGATCAGCTGAATTGCTTGTTGCGCGGCGGTGGCAACGTCACCTTCTGATTCGAATGCAATTTTCTGGAGCACCGGGATCGCTGGTTCAGCTGAGGGACCGATCCGCCCGAGAAGCTCAACGACAGGGGTCACAACTTCCGGTGGGTTCGTCATGGTTAATGTACGTTGCAGGTCTGCAACGTATGGACCGGCTTCTTCTCCCAGTGCACTCAGGTTCATCGCCGACAGCTGGCGGATCTGTGGATCAGATTCATTCAGAAGGTGAATCAGAGCCGGAATGGCTTCAGCTGAATGATCCGGCCATTGTAAAAGTGCTGCAGCGGCGTTGGCGCGAACAAATGGCGAGCGATCTTTCAGGGCGGTTCGTAATGTGTCCGTTGCGATGCTTGCGTCTTCTCCGACCAGAGCAAGTGCCGTTGCTGCGAGTTCGCGTTCTTCGTCGGTTCCTGATGAGAGCTTCCCCATCAGTACGTGGACCGCTGACGTTCCCAGCGTCAGTAATTCCGCGTGGGCCGCGTCCCAGTTTTCTGGTTCGGTCCCAGGGCGTAGAAGTGTGGCCACAAGTTCATTTGCCTGACGTTCTTTCACCGGATCGCGGGACGCTTCTGCAACTTTCATCGCGCTGGAGGCAGGGGAATCACCAGATACGGCCACGGACTCTTGCGAAGTTGCCTCGTTTCCGAGAGATGCTGTCTGGAGGACCTTTGCCTGAGGAGACGATTCCTGCTTCGTGATCGATTCCGCTTGGGGAACGTCTGTTGGATTTTTTCCGCATCCGACTGCCCAGAGAGTGCTTGCCGCAACGACCAATTGGAAATGCTGTTGGCGGAAAAATGATGTCATGGTCACTGGCGAGCCTCTGAGGCGAAGGGCGATGGTGGGGAACGTCGAATTTCTTCCTTCCAGAACGTCTTTTGCAGGTCACGCTTTGGGGCGATTTCTGATGGGAATCGGACGTCTGGAACCAGCAGGTACAACGTATCGGGGAAATGCGGTGTGACACTGGGGGATATTCGACTTTTACTCTCACTCTCTGGAATGCGGAGTGTTACCATATCTTCAGCAAAATCTTCCAGATGATTTTCCTCAGGAGGGCCAGTGGTTGACGCAGTGCTCAAGATGAAATCGTTTCCCGGAAGCGGTTCAACACACTCGGTAAGTCCCCTTGCAGGTCAGGGTCGGAGTATTCAGTCCGATGTTGGACTCGGTGCGGCTATGGGTTTGCTCTGTCGTTGGCTATGGAAGATTCGCACACTGGCTCTGGCGTTCTGCTGTTTCGTCGCCGTTGCATTCTGCGGACAGGTGGCTCGGGCTCAGGTTCTTGAAGATGACCTGAGAAAAATGTTAATGACCGATGCCAGTGACATTCAAAAGATGATTGCCACTGCTGTTGCACGTCCCGGTGGTCAAGCGGTTGCAGCTTTGGCTGATCGCCCTGTGTTGCTCTGGGTGGAGCGGATCTTCGTTGGCTCGAGCGATGTCTATTCTGGCGAAGGATATCGTTACGCAGTCCTGCGGATTTCGGTGGGAAACACGACGGACAAAGAATTGGAAATTCATCGGGAAAAGATTTTCCTCGATGTCGCTGGAACACGGATTGAGGCGGGAGCGGGATCGAACCGCAAGTATCGAGTTGCCCCAGTTGAGATCGA
The DNA here is from genome assembly GCF_051465645.1 of Planctomicrobium limosum. Taxonomy (GTDB): domain Bacteria; phylum Planctomycetota; class Planctomycetia; order Planctomycetales; family Planctomycetaceae; genus Planctomicrobium. Next base: position 4,580,750 of record NZ_CP195790.1, read on the forward strand.
CTGGACGTACGGAGAGAACCCGATTCCGTATGGAAAGCTGGAGTCGCCGCGACGGATTATTATTCCGTCAGGGCAAGCAGCAACGTTCTGGTGCGTGTTTTTTGGCCTGGAATCTGTTCAGGCGATGCCAGAGATGAAGCTCGAACTTGAAGCGGAAGACGGGGCGAAGTATTCGCTGGATCTGATTGCTCAACAGAATGCGAGACTCGCACTGACTGAACAGCAGTTGGGGCCGGGGAACAGCCTGACCATGTTCACGATTCATGGTCAGTTGAACCGCGTGAATTCCGCGCTGCTGGCGGAACGATTGAATCGGGCATCAGAACAAGGCCGCAAACGCTTTCTGATCGACTGGGCGCCTGGCTCGACCCCGAGCGATGAGGTTCTGTTCAGTTGGCTTGTTTCGACAGTCGTGCCTGAAGATGTCGGGAATTCCTTGTTGCTGCAGCTGCCGACGTTACCAACCGTTCGCCAGATTGCACTCAGTCGTTTGCCCTCTGGGAACGAACGTGCTCTTGAATGGGACGATGGGCGTCGTCACATCTTTGAGACTCCGGAAGCCGGGGCGGTGTCGATACTCAAGGAAGTGTTCGATCGGGTTGACGCTGCAACGGCCTTGCGTGAAATTCAATCAGGTCACCCATTGTCTCAGTACGCAGCGCTATCACTCAGTTCATCACGTTTGGGGTCAGAGTCTGTTTCGACGTTGATGAAACTGGCTCAGGGGGAATCCTCGGATGTTCAGCGTCAAGCTGTTCTCGCGTTGGGTTACCAGCCAAAGGCGGAAGAGTTTCTGTTGAAAATGCTGCGAGGTGGTGATCGAGAAACAGCTCAGCTTGCGTTGAGATCATTGGTCTCGGTTGCCTCTGATTCTCGTTTGCAGAGTGTGGTGAGTGTGCTGGACGATCCTGAACTCAAATTGCAGAGCGAATGGACATTGCCGATTCTGGCAGAAGCGTATTCACCTGCCTGGGATCAATACTTAACAAAATGCGTCAAAGACCCACGACCTGAAGTGCGGAAGTCTGCGATTCAAGTGTTGAAGCGGGTGGGGCATCGTGACCTGAGTCAGATCTGTATTTCTGCACTGGCTGGCGAAGATTCTTCCGTGGCCGAGATCGCGTTTCAGGTGCTGTCTGTCAGTGCTGATCAAGAGTCCCAACAATCTGCTTTGAAGTATGCGATGCAGCAGCTGAAATCCGGCAATCTGACACCCGGAATGTTGTCTCTTCTGGAACGGAAACGTGAATCTCGTGCGGCGCCGCTCCTGCTGGAATCCATGGCGAAATCACAAGTGCCTCGGGCGCGCCTGATTGAGGCAATTGGTGTCCTCGGTACGGACAATGATTGTCGTCAGGTGTTGAAGATGTTCGAAGGGTTCGATGCTGAGGAGAAAGAGGCTGCTCTGAACCTGACAGCACGAATGTCGACTGAAGTGCAACTTGAGTTTTCAAAGCGGGTTTTTATGACTCACGACGCTCTGCTACGGGCGACGGCGATTCAGATTCTCAAGAACTTGCGGACCGATGCGGCCATCCAGTTGCTGGGGGAAGCTCTTGCGACCTCTGAAGGAGATGAAGTCGGGCAGATTTGCGAGTCGTTGGGAGATATCGGAACCCCGGCCGCTGTGCAGCAACTGCGTCGTTTTCGAACTCAGGCACTCGAATCGAAAAACGTCCCCGGAATTCAAATCGTCGACGCCGGATTGAAACGCTGGCGAAGCCGATTGCCTGGGTCACGTTTCGTTGAAGCCGGAAATATGCAGGTGATCGAGGATGATCTCGATGGGGGAATCCGATCTTATTCGATGGCGATTCTGATTAATCCTGAGTTGCCTGACGCCTATTCTTCGCGAGGAAACGCCTACCTTCGTAAGAATCAATTTCCAGAAGCCGGGAACGATTTCAAAAAGGCCTTCGAGCTGGATCCGTTTGACAGTCAGGCCGTGACTGGAGTTGCAATTGTGCAGGCCATTCAGGGCGAGGGAGATCAGGCGGTTCAGTTTGTGAAGGGGCATGCCGCCTCATTTCCAGAGGATCGCTATTACCCTTATAACTCTGCCTGCGTCTATGCTCGCTCCATTGAGTACCTGCAGAAGAACTCGCCAACTGCGGAACAAAAGGCACGGATCGAGGAACTTCAGAAAGAGGCGATCGCCAAATTGCAGGAATCTATCGAATTGGGGTTCAATCAGTTTGAATGGATGCAGAAGGACCCAGATCTGGCGTCGATCAGGGAACTGCCGGAGTTCAAAGTGCTGATCCGCGATGAATGATGCGAATCAATGGGTGTGATTTCGTTCGCATCTCCTGTGATGTTCTGCTCCGACTCTGACTTGTTTTGCGGCTGAATTGTTGAGTTCTCATGGCGATTTGTTTTGATGATACGATTGCTGCCGTTGCGTCTCCTCCGGGAGCAGCGGTACGTGGGCTCATTCGGATCAGTGGTCAGCATGTTCGGGATGTCTTCGGACGGTTGTTAAACCACGATCCGTTTCCTGAGACGGTGCGTCGGGCAACTGCGGTTCCTGTCACCATTCCGGTTGCAGGTGGCGATCTCTCCCTGTCAGGCGAGTTGCTCTATTGGCCCAATCATCGAAGCTTCACTGGTGAACCGCTTGCTGAGTTACACTTCGTCGGGTCGCCACCGCTGATTGAAGAGGTTCTCGAACAGGTCTGTGTCAGTGGAGCACGGCCTGCAGAACGGGGTGAATTCACTTTGCGTGCGTTTCTCGCCGGGCGAATTGATCTCGTTCAGGCGGAAGCCGTTTTGGGTGTGATCGATGCTGTCGGCCAGGTCGAACTGGAGACGGCCTTGTCGCAATTGGGCGGCGGGATCTCGGGCAAGATCGCAGTTGTGCGCGAGCAGTTGCTTTTGCATCTGGCTGATCTGGAAGCCGGTCTCGATTTCGTTGAAGAAGATATCGATTTCGTTTCGCGGCCTGAGTTGATGCGGCGACTTGAAGAAGCCGAGGTCTGGCTGGAACAACTCCTGAAGCAGGCCTTTGATCGCATGCAGACAACCGGCCGGTGGCGCATTGTGCTGGGAGGGCTGCCGAACGCAGGGAAGAGCACGCTATTCAATAAACTGACCGAGAATGATGCGGCGCTGGTTTCGCCAGTCCCAGGGACGACACGCGACTATCTCTCTGCGCCGGTCGATTGTGACGGAACGCAATGCGACTTCGTCGATACCGCAGGCTGGGAAACCGCACGAGATGGGATTGAAGAAGCCGCCGCGGTGCTTCGGACTGATCAGTTTGACCGAGCGGATCTGATTGTCTGGTGCACTTCATCAGTTCTGACGGAAGAGGAAGCAAATCTCGATCAACATCTGCTGAGTCAGCTACAGGATCACAACGGTGAGATACTGCGAATTCGGACTAAGGCGGATCTGGATCTCGCCAATGATGCTTCACTGTCAGAAACAAACTCACATTCATTCAATGAAGTTTTGCCTGGTGGCGTATTAGCCGTGTCGGCAGAGAGTGGTCAGGGAGTTGCTGCACTCCGCGCGGAAGTCGCCCGACGACTCTCGACAGCGACTCAAGGTTCCGAGATGATCGGGACCACTGCTGCCAGATGCTCTGAAAGCCTGCGACATGCGCAAGCCGGAGTCCATCGGGCGAAGAGTCTCATCGGGACCAGTTCCGGTGACGAATTGATCGCACTTGAGTTGCGAGACGTGCTGGAACATCTCGGACGCATCGTGGGACAGGTTTATACCGATGACATCCTTGATCGTATCTTCAGCCGATTCTGTATTGGTAAATAATCTGCATTGGCAAGTAAGACGCTGGCAAGAAATACGATGGAACGTGGCTGTTTTCTGGGGATGGATGAAGCGGGGTATGGACCTAATCTGGGCCCGTTACTGCTGGGCGTGACGAAGTGGGATACGCCTGGCTGTCCGACAAAGTTTGATTTCTATCAGGCATTGGCTCCAGTGGTGTCCGCTGTTGGTCACGCGAACGGGACGCAGTTGCATCTTGCTGACTCGAAAGTGGTCTTCACCGGGAAACATGGCTTTGCATCCCTGGAACGCTCCGCGCTGGCTCTGTTGAAAACACTGGGACACTCTGTCGGTTCGTTTCATGAATTGTGGAAAGTACTGACAGGGGGGAACGACTCCCGGTTTGATGCGAAGATGCTCGCCCCGTGGTATCACGACGATCTTGCGTTGCCCGTTGTTGCGTCACGTCAGCAGGTTGACGACCTTGCAGGGAAACTGCAGCAACGAATGGAAATCACCGGGACGCAGTTGCGAGCGATTCGCTGCGATGTTGTCGTCGAAGAACGATTCAATGTTCTGGCAACGGCGATCGGGAGTAACAAGAGTTTGGCACTCTCCAGACTTGCGTTTCAATTATTGAAGTCTGTCTGGGAAGCAGAACTTCCCGTTAAGACGGTGTTTGTCGGGGACAAGCATGGTGGCCGCAACCGCTATGACGAATTGATTTCTGAGATTCTGGATGGCCGGATGATTCTTCGTCTGGAAGAAAGTCAGGCAATCAGCCGCTATCGGGTGGGGACGACGGAACTCCGTTTTCAAATGAAGGGTGAGAGTCATTTGCCAGTGGCATGTGCCTCGATTCTGGCCAAGTACGTTCGTGAACTGGCAATGGACCAGTTCAACGCCTATTGGACGAAGTCGATTCCGGATTTAAAGCCAACTCGCGGTTATCCGCTGGATGCAAAGCGGTTTCGGAAGGAGATTGAGCTCGCGCGTTCACGTCTCAATATTTCAGATCATCTTCTCTGGCGGGAACGGTAAACGCAGAACTGAGAATGGCGTCGTGATGCTGGTGTCGGCCTGAGCTGAGAATTGCAGGAATGAAGTCTCCCCTTCATGATTGCGACGGGGATTCCGAGTCGATCGTTATTTAATCTGAGAGAGTCAACTTCAATGTCGCGACAAAGCACAGGTCTCCCGGAACTCGATGAGATGTTGGGCGGCGGTTTGATCCCCGGCACTTTGACTGTTGTGTTGGGAGCGACCGGGATCGGGAAGACTCAACTTGCACTGCAGTATCTGTATCAAGGGAAACAGCAGGAAGGGGAAACCGGAATCCTGTTCGACATGACCTCACGTGGAGATTCCCAAAACCATTCGGAATACGCGAAGCGGATGTTTGGCTGGGAACTGACAGACCGTCCCAAAGATTGGGAAGCCATGACTCCCAATGACTATTGGGTGCGTGAGAAGGTTCGTTGGGATGTGGCTCATCCGTTTCAGACGACTGGGAAACGTGTCACGATGAGCGACATGTCGACCGACCAGAAGCGGGAGTGGAAGGTCGAGCTCAATCGAAAGCTCGTCGAAACCATCTCGTTCTTCTACGGAAACTTCTGTCAGGGAGTGCGTCGCTGCGTCATTGACGGGATTGAACCATCAGATCGGGCGAGCGATTCGTTTCAGTTTGAGATGTTCGAATACATCTATCATCAGATTCTGAGAAAGGAATCTGACTGGGTCGCCCGAGATCTGCTGCGTGTTCACTTCCGGGAGTGTGCCGAGCTTGTTGCCAGCCATGCATATCAACATCAGGACGTTGGTTGCGTCATGATGTGTACATCGCATGAAGTCATGCTGGATGGATTGCTTTCGCGGCCGATTGAAAGTGGCGACGTCTTGTCGAACGCCAATACGATCATCCTGATGGGGAAGATTCGCGAAGGGACGAAAATGAGTCGCGCCCTCTGTGTGGCCAAGCATCGAGGCAGCCGGTGCGACGAAAATATCCGCGAGTACATCATCAACGACGGCGGCATTGTTCTGAAATGAGAATTCCGAACAGCGTCCGGAGCAAAGTTCCCCAGCAGGGAGTCTGAGAGAGTGTCTGCTGGCCCGCGACGTATTGATCCGCGAGTGTGAGACCGATCGGGATTCTGGCAGCGAACGCGTTGCGTCTCTGGGTGTATCTCTGAATGCGAAAAACGGCTCGTCCACCAATTGTGGTCGAGCCGTCTTTTGTCGGTTCAGAATGATGGAACTTCGAACGGCTGAAGTGATGCAGCAGTTCGAAGTTCAGGACGTGCGCCCTTACGGGGACATCGGTCCGGCAACTCGAATCAGGTAGTCGTGGTCGATGTAGACCACTTCCTCGACCTGATCGACATGAGTGAATGGCACTGGCCAGCTGGATCGAATTGTCTTCTCGAAGTACACCGTGCACTTATAGTGACAGTGGTGCAGTCGAGCTGGACCAACCTGCGGGAAGAACCGCGGTTCGTCAATTCGGTCCACGATCTTCTCGACAACAATGCGGACATTGTTACGGAAGGTTTCGGCCAGGAATGGAACCCCACCGGAAACGTCATCCGGTACGGCTCGCATCACTTCGTCTGGTCGTGGTGGATCAAGACAGAAGAGCGGAGCATTCTCGCCTTCAATCGGGTCCAGGATTGGAACGCGTTTGTATCGTTCTTCCTCCCAGTAAGTATCTTCAATCTTCTGACTGAAGTAAGGAGTAACAGGAATCGGCATCGTGGTTCCGAAGAACCAACCCCCGATTGCTGCATCCTTGAGTAAATAAATCATTGGGCCATAGCAACCACTGCTGGGCAAAGTTGCCAGCAAGAGAGCGCCAAGTAGGGCCCATCGTTTGGTACGACGCGTCCAGGTTGCCATCCGATCGCCTCCAAGTGCTGCGATGACCTCTGCGGGTTGGGTTTGGGCACAGAGTCTTTCCGCACCACGTCAATCAATTCCAATCCGACAAAGGGAGTTATCGAGCAGGAGAGGCGGTGAACTTGTGGGAATATTCCGGTTTTAGCGAATTGAATGCTGGTGATGTTTAGTTTAGGGGGAATGGGACTGGTGGGGGCCGTCTTTTTGCTGGATTTTACGCAAATGGCCCCCAAAGAATTTTTGGAAACGTGTCCAAAAGAATTCTATGGGGGCCAGATCTTGGAGGGGGAAGGGCTTACGAGTTCAGCCAGGGGGTCAAGCCGTGCTCTCGATTCTGCAAGGGGAGTTCGACGCGTGCCCCGTCTAGAATATGGGACGCATAAGCGGAGTGGATCATGTCCACCACCTGTCGACCGGTTTCAGCGTTGCTTAATGGGAGACGCTTGTTGGTGATGGCGTCAAACAGGTCGCGAACCGGAATGACATGGTTGGCGACATGGCGTCCAATGTCCGGGCTGACTTCCTTCTTTCCGACGCCGGCACTCGTAATCGGAATCCAGGGGCGAGGTTCGGTTGTGGGGCGGAAGGGATTTCCGGGGACGAAATGAGCCAGCGGCTCGACGTCGATCCGCAGATCCACGATTCCTTTATTGCCGATGAACTGCACGCCGAAATTCGCTTCTCGGACCCCCTTGTCACGAATGGAGTCGAAATAATGGGGGATTCCACTTTCGAGTTCGAAGCGAGCGTGAATCCGGTCACCCAAGATCGGGCCAACGCCTTCGTCTCCTTCGAACAGATCGGCCTGAGTTGCCGGTCGGTTTCCCTTTTGAATCACGGCGCTGCAGGCGACTGCTTTCCCTGCGATCGGGATGACGAGATCGATGTCATGGCTTCCGAGAACCCAAAGGTCCAGGCACCCGCCACGGTGGTCTTCTTTGCCACGCGACCTGACTTCGAGTAGATCGCCGATCAAGCCATCCTGAATCGCCTGCACGATGACTGGAATAGCAGGATGGAACCGATTGCGGTGCGCGAGGCTGACGAGCGTGCCCGATTTTTCGCAGGCGGAAATGATTTCATCCGCTTCGGCAGGGGTGCGACAGAATGGCTTTTCGCAGTACACCCCCCGAGCACCAGCCTCAGCGGCCGCCATGATCATATCGCGGTGTTCAGTGATATGGCGTGCTCCGACGGCGACGATATCAGGCTTCAGCTCCGCAAGCATTTCCTTGTAGCTGGCGAAGGCAGGAACGCCGGGAAGCTTCTTCTGCTGTTTATCGCGTCCAGCGTGGTCAGCATCTGCAAAACCGACGATTTCCGATTCTGGAACCGAAAGCCAGACGGTATCGAGCCCGTGACCATAGTTTCCATGACCGGTGTGACCGATGACCCCGACTCGCCATTTCTTGTTGTTGGGGGCTGCGAATGACGGTGTCATTGCCAGCGTCGAGAGGGCTCCTGCAGTCAGGAGGAAGTCACGCCGATTCAGTGACGATGCGGAAGCGGCGGTCGGCGAGTGCATCGAGGCCATTTCATTTCTCCGGGTATTGGGTGACATTGAATCTCGTTACACGGAATCAGAAATACATCGCGATTGTTGTGAGATCTCTGTCTGAGTTTCGCTGTCTGAATTTCTCTGCTGAGTTGCCATGCACAGTAGCCCTTTGCCTGGGGACCTGCAATTCAATCGAGGAGTGTTGATGTGTGCGTCGGTGCGCTGCTCGAACTCATCTTGGTGGAATTGAGAACTTGGGATACCGTGCTGATGAGTGCGATAGGGCTGCGGAGTTCAGCTGCGAGCCAATCGTTACTGACATGATCAGGGCCAATCTTTGCGGGGCATGCGATGGATCGTAAGACCTTCTTTCGTCGGTATAGTCGTTCGATTCAACGACTGGGTTTAGGTTCACTAGCGGTCGGTATTGTTGCGGCCATTCTGAAAGCCTGGCTGACGCATTGGCTGGGACCTTCTTCGCTCGCTGTGAAGCCAGAGCCAGTTGTTGCAGAAGTCCAGAAGGTCGAAACGGTTGAAGATCTGTTGAATTCCAGTCCGATCAGCCTGATGGAATGGCAGATCTCCGTTGAGAAGCGGTACGGAACGGAGGCCGAGAGAGAGCGACAGTTCCGGAATTACCTGGGCAAAGAGATGATCTGGGAAGGCTACTTCGATCAGCTCAATCCTATTCCGAAAGAGAATTCGAATGCACCGGGGTTCGTTCTCGTGATGCAGGAGAGTCGAGCGGCTCTGGATTCCAAGTCGCTGCTCGGCCCTCCATTTATTCGCTGCTGGTGTCCTGTTGGTGCCGAGAAAGAACTGTCGTCGTTAAAGCGAGGCGAGTGGATTGTCATTCGTGGACGATTGAAAAATCCGACGCTGCTGGGGTCTGTCCTCTGTACTGATCTGGATGCGTGTGAGCTGGTGGCAACTCAGGAAGTGCGCCATGTCGAGATGACACTGGATGATGCCAGGGGCAAAGCGCATTGAGATCGTGATCGTCCCCGCGCGCTCAATGGCTTTGCCTGATCCGCCGGCGATTACTCCCGAGTCCACTTCAGAATCCAAGGGTCATTTGTCTTCCGCTGAAAAGCGAGCAACTTTTCACGGTACTCTTCCATCACTGGAGCAAAATGTGGATCTGCTGCGAGATTGACGGACTCTTCTGGATCATGCTCAATGTCGTAGAGTTCGAACTGAGGCCGCTTGAGGTAGGTTCCCACTGTGCGCTTCCCGTAGGTGGCATGCGGGCCAAGTTGATACTGTGCCAGCCATGCTGATGATGCCCACAAGTCTCCAGCAGATGGGACTTGCAGACCAGATGCCAAATTCCAGATGAGTTTGTACTTCTGGTCTCGGACGACCCGCATTGGGTAGTACATCTGCACTTCGTGGAAGGTGTGAGACGCGAAGACGGTTTGGTGGTGTGCCTGATCGACTGCTCCAAGGAGTGGCAACCATGAACGACCATGATAGGTACTGAAATTCTGCGACCCGGAACGATTATCGTTTTGTCTTAGTCCTTTTTCTTTCCAGTACGCTTCCGGGGCAACCCAATGCTTTGGGCGATTCAGTTCGTGATCAAGTTCTCCGGCGAAATCCAATAGTGATGGCGTGATGTCGACGTGACTGATCATCGCTTGAGAAACCAGTCCACGTTTTGGTTCATAAGGGTTACGGACAATGAACGGGACGTTGAGTCCAGCGTCATAGACGGTTGTTTTGGCTCCCTGCATGGCGATTCCATGATCGGAAGTGAACACGATCAGGGTTTTGTCATAGAGGTCGGCTTCCTTCAGAATCTCAATGAGGCGGCCTAAACCCTGATCGACTCGTGAAATGGACTGGTAATACTGAGCCAGTTCTTCCCTGCATTCTTTGGTGTCCGGCAGGAAATGAGGGACCGGCACTTTGTCTGGTGAATAGAAGACTTCTTTCACCTTTGGAAACGATTCCCGGTTGGGCTTGTTTCCAAACAGATTTGGTTTCACCTCGGAAGTTGATGACTTATCGACTTCGCCTCCGCGATGTGGATCACTTGGGGCGAAGTACAGCAGAAACGGGCGATCATCTTTCGCAGTCAGGAACTCTTTAGAGTTGTTCGCCATCATGACCGCGTTCCGCCCATTCGCGTTGATTTTAGTTTCAAAGCGATACGCATCTTCCGGGCTGACGTGATGTTTTCCGACGATTGCTGTGCGGTAACCGGCGTTACTCAAGGTATGTGGCAGCGTCAGGCTGATGACGTTTGGAAATGATTCGAAGTGATGGAAGCTATGTGCGAGACCGTATTGGCCGTTTGTGTGGCTGTAGAGCCCGGACATGACAACAGAGCGGCTTGGGCTGCAACTCGCTGTCGTCGCGAACGCATTTCGAAAGAGGATGCCGTCTTTCGCCAGGGCATCGACATTGGGGGTCACCGCAACCGGATCGCCATAACATCCCAGAGTTGGACTCTGGTCGTCGGTGATGAAGAAGACAATGTTTCGCTCTGCGGCGAATGATAACGTCGCCTGCAGAAGAAACAGGAAAGAGAAGAGTCCTTGTCGGAGTGGGAGCATTGCGCGTCCTGAGTACGTGAATCAGAGGGTGTGAAATGCTGCGTCGGGTGAACTGTGCAGCAACGATTGCGTCGCGACTCCGCATTCGTATTTTGCAATCTGTCGCTTTACTGTGCCAGTCTGTGCGCTATGATGCCCCTGACCAAAATTTGAGTGTGAATCGGGACGATGCGCGATTCTGCATGAATCCCGCCGGCAGCAGCATGGGACAGGATGGCGATGCACTGGAATACAATTCATCTCCAGGATTGCGTCGAAGGGATGTCCCGGCTCGATGAGGGAAGCGTGGATCTCGCGTTTGCGGACCCTCCCTTCAATATCGGATACAGTTACGACGTGTATCATGATGTTCAGGAGCACCAGCATTATCTTGAATGGTCCAGAAAGTGGATTTCTCAGGTTCATCGGGTCTTGAAACCGAATGGAACTTTCTGGCTGGCAATTGGCGATGAGTATGCTGCCGAGTTGAAGATTCTGTCTCAGGAGATCGGGTTTCATTGCCGCAGCTGGGTGGTCTGGTATTACACCTTTGGCGTCAACTGTTCGAAGAAGTTCAGCCGGTCGCACGCCCATCTGTTTTATTTCGTGAAAGATGCTAAAGAGTTCACGTTTCGCGGCGAGGAATTAGAGAATCGCATCCCATCGGCCAGGCAGTTGGTCTACGGTGACAAACGGGCGAATCCTGAAGGGCGGTTGCCGGACGATACCTGGATTCTGCGTCCACAGGATCTCGCGGATTGCTTCTCGTCTGTCGAAGATACCTGGTATTTTCCGCGTGTTGCAGGGACGTTCAAGGAACGTGCCGGTTTTCATGGATGCCAGATGCCGGAGCAATTGCTGGGGCGAATTGTTCGCTTCTGTTCGCACGCTGATGATAAAGTGCTGGATCCATTTTCCGGGAGTGCGACGACGCTTGCTGTTGCGAAGAAGCTGAAACGACAGTTTATTGGCTTCGATTTGTCCGAGAGTTATGTTCAGGCAGGCATGGAGCGTCTTGAACGTGCGGAAGTCGGGGCCGCATTGGATGGGGCTCCTGAGCCGACGATGAGTGCGCCAAGCACTGCTGATGGTCGCTCGATTGTGAAAGGTCGACGGAAACGCAACACGCCAGTCAAACCTCGAAAGGCCGTCAGGAAGAAAAAGGTTCAGGCGGCGACGAAGGCGACGAAGGTGTCGAAGCCAGTGAAGTCGGGAAAGCCAGCCAAAGCCAAGAAAGTCTCCAAGTCGACGAAGTCAGGGACAGTCAAGAAGGTTGCGAAGTCGAAGAAGGCTCGAAAGCCTCGCAAAGTCTCGAAGCGGGGTAAATGACCGTGAATAGCAATTGCTCTTGTTATCCGTTGGTGGTGAGAATGAAGGCTCTGCCTGCCTGAAGGTGAATTCATAATGACAGCGACACCGCGGCAAACTCGATGGATTCTTTTGCTGCTGGCTGCGGTCGTGTGCGGCGCGCTCGCGCAATGGAGAGTTCTCTGGAAGACGACTCTCCCATTGGGAGTTCCTGGTGAATGGGTCTGGGAACGGTTGTCTTTGCAGATGCCGCTATTTGCGGTGATCTGGCCTGCGGTTGTTGTTGCGCTGTTTCTGATGGGGTATGTCTGGCTCGGTGGAGATTGGCTTGCAAGGGGGACACGGACTCGTCGTATCGGCCTGCTGCTGGGCTTATGGGGGCTCGGGTTTCTGTGGCTGCTTTCTCTCGTGGCGTCAACACCGGGCATCGCCAGTCTGAGCCGGATTCCGTTCGTATTGTTCTATGAACGTTCGTCGGGATACTTTACTCAGGCAACGGAACATCGAGATGATCCCGGTGGCTTCCTGAAGGGGTATCTGACGCAGATTCAGGACAGTACGAACCCGGAGAATCATCTGCATCTGGGGACACACCCACCGGGGTTGACCTTGGGATTGATGTCGTTGTCGAATCTGTGTGATCGGTATCCCGGCTTGGTGGCGTTGATTAAGGCCACGCAGCCAGTGCAGATTCGCGATGGGAATGATGCTGTCCGCGAGACGGAATTGGCGAGAGGCAAATCGCATTTCAGTGATGCCGACGGCGCAGTGCTCTGGCTGGGAGCGCTGATTACGGCGGTAATGGCCTCGGGAACGTGTGTCCCGCTGTACTTGCTGGCGCGACGTTTTGTCGACCCGGAATCGGCGTGGTGGACTGCGGCAATCTGGTTGCTGGTGCCTGCTTCGGCAGCCTTTCTTCCGAAGTCAGACATCATGTTTCCGTGGCTGGCAATGTGGGCTCAATGGTTGTGGCTCAAGGCACTGGATCGAGACAGCCTGGGGCTGGGAGCACTGACCGGAATCGTCATGTGTGTCGCCATGACTCTGAGTTTGGCGTTTGTCCCTGTCGCGCTGATCATGTTCATTCAATGTGGTGTTCTTCCTAAAGCAGCAACGTCAGACCTGCCAGTGCAGAAGATGCAGTGGTCACGGTTCAATGTCATTGTGGGAGGAGCCATTGCATTGGGAGGATGGCTGCTGCTGTGGGCGCTCCTCGGGAAGATGAATCTGTTCGCGGTGTGGATTCAGAATATCCGCAATCACGCTTCGTTTTATTCGCACCATGTTCGGACTTACATCCCCTGGCTGTTTGAAAATCCTGTCGAGTTGGTCTTTGCTTTGGGGTTTCCGCTGGCGATCATGGCCATCGTCGGAATCGTCTTCGCCTTCAGGACCAGACCGCCGCGATACTGGGAGCTACTGCTTCCGTTGATCGTCTGGGGAGTGCTGTGGCTGAGCGGAAAGAATATGGGAGAAGCGGCCAGACTTTGGGTTTTCCTGATGCCATACCCAGTCTGGTGTGCTTCTCTTGCGATCAGCCGATTGACGACGACCTGGCTGGGATCACGAACGCTGATGGTGTTCTACGCACTGCAGATCATTATTTGCATTGCCACAGCGATCCGAATCGATGGCTTTGGCTTTGGCGAACTCGGAGCCGGTTGAAGCCATTCTCTTTGATCTGCATTTCTGAGTGCAGGCTGCTGCACATGGGGCATGCTCTGGGCACATGAACTGCGCACATGAATTCGGCAGAGGCCGCGACGCTGAAGGCCGCCGAGATCGTCACGAGTGTGAGGCGTGTTAGAACTTGATCTCGCTGCGCCTTCTTTAGCTAATGATGCCAAAGGACAACGGTGTATGTCCCGGTCTGCGGCGTCGGGAAATTACTGGCGTAGGAACACGTGTTTCGCACTGTTTTTTTGAATGTGATTCATTGGGATGTACTTACCAGTGTGTTGTGAGTTGATTTGCAGTGTAATCTTCAGCGTGTGCGTAATGGCGCATGGAAATAAACGCGAAGATGCGTAGTAATGCTGGTGACTGTGATAAGCAATTCCCTTGATGTGAGTGGATTCTTGTGTTGAGTCGTGAGGCAAATTCGACCTGTTGTGACAGGGGAGTTTCTTTGACATATGGTGTTAGTAGTCATTCGCTAATTGATGAGCGAATTCAATGACCCAACAGAGTAATTTTTCTGTCGCACAAATTTTTGACTCAACAGAGCTCCGACGATTCAAGGGGCACTCAAGTGAGAACCGCTTTCTCGTAGTGGCAGGGCACAAATTATGGCGAATGAAGTGCTGACCGGCTTTCTGAATGAAAGCCGTGCGAGTGTCGAGAAACTCGATCGAGACATCTTTTCACTCGGTGATGCAAACGCAGATCAGTTGCGCATCTCAAATATCTTCGACACACTCCGACATATCAAAGGGCTCTCGGTTCTTCTGGAACTGTCTAAGCTCGAGCATCTGGTCGAGGCCGGGGAACGTCTTCTGACTTCTCTTCAGAACGGAGAGCGAACACCGACAGTCGACGTTGCGAATGGTCTGCTCAGCATGGTTGATGGGATTCGAACCATTCTTGCAAACGTCGAGAAGACGGGGGCGGAAGGCGAAGTGGACTATGGGGCACTGGTGGAAGATCTCGAAAAGATGCGAATCACCGGTCAGGCGGCATCTGGACAGACCATTCTTGAACTCCTGCCGTCAACAACTTCTGCACTCGCACACGACAGGCATCCCAGTCTGGTTTCGATCGAGAAATCATCACGGTCGGTCTCAATCTCCGATCATCCATTCGGCCAGTCTTCATCCCTGTTCCTGCAGCAGATTCAGACTGTTGTGAAGCCGGTGCAACGTGAAGGGAAAACGCAAGTTCGACGCGATGATCAACGCACCTCAGACACCGTTCCTTCTGAACAGGTGACTCGAGTTGAAGTCGAGACATTGAATCGGATTCTGCAGTTGATTGGAGAACTCGCGGAGACACGCAGCCAGATTTCTCAGATCAGAAATCGAATCAGTGATACGTCACTGCTGACCATCTCAGCGCAACTGGATCGAGTCACATCAGACCTTCAACGATCATTGGTCGTGGCGAGAATGCAGCCTCTCAGTACGGTCACATCAAAGCTCCCCAACTTTGTACAGGAGTTGGCACGTAAGCATGGAAAACGAATTCAGATGACGTTCGAAGGAACTGACATCGAATTCGATAAGGCGATTCTGGATGAAATGAAAGTGGCGTTGATTCACGTGATTCGAAACTGCATCGATCACGGGATTGAATCACTGGGAGGTCGGGCACTCTGCGGGAAGCCGCTCTCAGGAACGATTTCAGTACAGGCGTTTTATGAAGCCGGACACGTCGTCATCGAAATTACAGATGATGGAAAAGGTATCGACCATCGTTGCGTGCGAGAGAAGGCCATCAAGCGTCGTCTGATCACCGAGTCGCAAGCCGCAATGATGAGCGAACAGGAGTTGATTCAGCTGATCTTTTCTCCGGGTATCTCCTCGCGAGACCTGATCGGAAATCTGATCAGCCGCGCAAGTGGATTGGGGAGTGTCAAAGAGAGCTTCGAATCATTCGGTGGTCGCGTTTCTGTACGCAGTATCCCGGAGCAGGAAACGACTCTGCGTATGGAGATCCCTTTGGCATTGGCCATTGAACCGCTGCTGGTCGTGGGAGGAAGCTTCAAACACAAGTCCGCGATGGCGACTGGTCAGTAGGCCGCTTTCGTAGGGGGATTAAGAGCGTAGAGCGGTGGGGCTATCGCGATGTGGTGATTTCTTTCCAGACTTCGTTCAATCGCTTTTCCGAGACGGGGACTGCTGTCCGCAACTGTTGAGCGAAGAGTGAAACTCGAAACTCTTCCAGCAGATGCCGATAGAGCACCCGTTGCGGTGATAATCGATATTCTTCGCCGTACTGCTCGCGGAGTTGCAGGTATCGTCGCCAGTGTGGTTCAAGCTGTTCCTGACTCTTTCGATCCTTCTGATAGCCGCCTGATGTCGCCTTCTCCTGTCGCATCTGCATTGCCTGCAGGTAGCGGGGATAATGCTGCAACCAGCCTAACGGGGTCTCGGCAAGGAAGCCTGCCTGGAATAACTCCTGGAACTGTTGTTTCAGATCCTGAAACAATGGGGCCAACGCCGGTGGGTGTTTCGCATCCAGAGCGCGACGCATTTTATTGGCATCGGCAAGAAGCGGTCCAAGAATGCGATTCAGGTCCTGAACCACAAGTGCGAGGAGCCCTCTGGCTTGTTTGAGTCGGATGTTCCAGTCACTCTCTGTGCGAATCGGACCGGTGTTACGGAACAGGGCAGCGGATGCAAGACTGCGTGTGAGTTGAACACGGAACTGCTTTCCGTCGGCAAAACTCATTGCCTGCATGTTCAGCTGATCGACTTTAGGAAAGTGTTTGACGTGCTCGCTCAGCTTCTTTTCATCTGAAAGAAGAAAGAGCCGCAATAGAGCCTGTTTGGTACGTCCTTCTGCTTCCTGTCTGGAATCCGAGAGCCGCATACTGACGCTCGTCTCGGCATCAATTAGCATCGGAAAGGCGACGACAGTGACACCGCCACGTTCGAATTGCACCTGCTCAGGCAGCTCACCGAAGTTCCAGGTGATCAACCCGTCCCGGTGCCATTTCTTATCAACAATCTGTTGAATCGACTGTGAGTTCTGTTGCTGTGTCTGTTGGCGAAGTTGCCCGATATCGCGACTGGTAACAAGGGTTTTGCCCTTCTGGTCGACCACGCGAATATTGAACCGCAGATGCTCAGGGAGGCGAGAAAGTTCAAATGCTGAAACTGGAACGTATTCACCAGAACGCTGGCGAAGAACTTCAGAAAGTTGTGTCAGCAAATCGCCTTTCCCGTAGGTGAGCTTCCTGGCAACTTCACCAGCTGTTTCCGGCACCGGGACAAAAAGTGTTCGCAGCGACTTGGGCAACGATTTGATCAGCGCGGCGACTTTTTCTTCCAGCAGACCAGGGACCAGCCAGTTGAGGTTCTCGTCTGACAACTGGTTCAACCCTTCAGGTGGAACAATCAGTGTGACGCCGTCTTCATCAGAGCCCGGTTCGAGGTTGTACTCGACAGGGATCTGCATCGTTCCAATTTTGATTTGATCCGGGAATGCTGTCGCGCGCGGGGCCGCTTCCGCATCTTCGACCAAGTCTTCGCGAGAAAGGAATAAGAGCTTAGGGTGCTGAACTTCGGCTTTCTTCCGCCATTGTTCGAAGCGAGGTCCGTCAAAGACATCATGCGGGATTCGTTGATCGTAGAAGTCGAACTCCGCTTCTTCGCCCAGAAACTGCATCCCTTGTCGGAGCTTGGCCTGCCAGTCGTCCAGTTCAGATTTCAGTTGCGCATTGTGTTTGAAGAACTCACCCTGCGTCTGGTAGTCACCTTCCACCAGTGCGTGCTGAATAAACAGTTCACGTGACTTGGCCGGATCGATATGCCCGTAACGGCATTCTCTGCGAGGGACAATGACCAACCCAAACAGGCTGACCTTTTCGTCGGCAATCGCGCAAGACTGCTTCGAGCTCCAGCGTGGTTCGCTGTAAGTCTTCTTGATGAGGTGTTCAGCGGCGCGTTCAATCCAGAGTGGTTGAATCGGGCCGATCATTCGCACATAGCGTTTTGATGTTTCAACAAGCTCCGCACCCATGATCCATTTCGGCTTACTCGCAAATGCAGTGGAGCCCGGCCAGAGAAAGAGTTTCTGGCCCCCTGATCCTGAGTACTCATGAGTCTCGCCACGCTGAGCGATGTTTGCGAGTGTGCCGGTCAGAATGGCCCGGTGGATTGCCTGTTCATCATTCCGACGATCCGTTGGGCGAATTCCGTGATCAATCGCGATCTCTCGCAACTGACGATGCAAATCCTTCCACTCGCGCATCCGGTTGTATGAGAGAAAGTTCTGCTGACACATCTTCCGGATTTTGCTGTTTGAAAGCTTCTCTTCCTGCTCAGAATAGAAGTCCCAGAGTTTCAGCAGCGACAGGAAGTCTGAGTTCTCGTGTTTGAAGCGAACGTGTGCGGTATCTGCCGCTTGTTGTTTATCAAGTGGTCGTTCTCGCGGGTCACGCTGCTCCAGAGCAGCAGCAATGACAAGGACTTCTTCCAGACATTGTTCGTCTGCAGCGGCCAGAATCATGCGGCCAATTCGAGGGTCGACTGGCAGACGTGCAATCGCTTTTCCGATCGGTGTCAGTTGTTCGTCATCATCAATCGCGTTGAGTTCGAAGAGCTGTTTGAGCCCGGAGCGAATGGCAGTGGGACTTGGCGGATCGAGGAAAGGGAAGTCTTCGATTCGCCCTAGGTTCAGGGCTTTCATTTGCAGCAGAACCGACGCCAGATTCGTTCGCAAAATTTCAGGAGCGGTATAAGCGTCTCGTCCAGTGAAGTCGGCTTCAGAATAAAGACGAACACAGATCCCCGGCGCCACACGTCCGCAACGACCTGCACGCTGGTTGGCGGACGCTTGAGAGACCGGTTCGACTGGCAGGCGTTGTACCTGAGAGGTCGATGAGAACCGACTGATTCTCGCGGTCCCTGGGTCAACGACATAGATGATGCCCGGCACCGTCAGCGAGGATTCCGCCACGTTGGTTGCGATAACGATGCGGCGGCCAGCGTGTGGTGCGAAGACGCGGTTCTGCTCCTGCTCGGAAAGTCGTCCGAATAGCGGAAGGATGTCGACTGGAGAACGGTCAACAAACTTTCGTCCCTGCAAGATTCTGGCAGCTTCCCGAATGTCACGCTCTGTCGGCATGAACAGCAAGATGTCACCGGGGCCCTCCAGCATCAGTTCTTCACAGACGTCCGCCGCAGCACGCTGGTAGTCGACCTCCTCATCTTCTTCGAGTTCAGGTGGTCGATAACGGATTTCGACGGGATACGTCCGGCCAGAGACTTCAATGACAGGGGCCGGTGATTCCTCTGTTCCGAAATAGTTCGCGAAGCGTGCAGCGTCGATTGTGGCCGACGTGATAATGACGCGAAGTTCAGGACGATTCGGGAGAATGCGTTTGATGTAGCCCAACAGGAAGTCGATGTTCAACGAGCGCTCGTGCGCTTCGTCGATGATGATGACTTCGTACTGCTGAAGAAACCGGTCTGACTGAGTCTCGGCAAGCATCACCCCGTCTGTCATCAGCTTGATGAGCGTCTTGGGGGATGTCGTATCGGTGAAGCGAATTTTGAAGCCGACTTTATCACCGACGCGAGATTCCAGTTCCTCGGCGACACGAGCAGCGACAGAGCGAGCAGCAATTCGACGTGGTTGCGTATGACCGATGAGACCGGCGATTCCGAGTCCTGCTTCGAGGCAGATCTTGGGCAGCTGTGTTGATTTTCCGGAACCTGTTTCTCCGCAGACGACAAGAACCTGATGTTCTTTCAGAGCGGAGACGATTTCGTCTTTCTTGTCCGTGATGGGCAAGAATTCGTCATAGACGAGTTTCGGCAGCAAATCCGCCCGTCTCTGGTACCTTTGCTCGGACTTTTCCAGATCCTCAAGCGTTTTGGAAAGGCTCTTGTCGAATGGCTTCTTCTGTTGTTGAAGATGCCGGACGGAGTCGAGCGACCGGCGCAGGCGAAACCGATCTGAAAGCATTGTTTGTGCAAGACGCCGTTCAAGGTCATCCAGCGTCGGTTGCGTCATTTCACTCATCAGAAAGCCGTCTCGGAGCCATCCGCTCCATCAGATTTAGCGCAGCAACCGCGTGCAGGCGATTACGATATGAGCGCTTTCATTTCCTTCACAGCCTGTTGAAACCCGACCATGACAGCCCGGGCGACGATGCTGTGACCAATGTTCAATTCGCACACGCCATCAATTCTGGCGACCGGGACGACGTTGCGATAAGTCAGTCCGTGTCCCATGTGCAACACCAGGCCCAAGTCAGTCGCTGTTTTGGCGGCTGCCCTCAGGATTTCGAGTTCCCGAAGGGAGGCTTCCGGGGTTTCGGCGTCGGCATAGCGACCGGTGTGCAGTTCCACCGCCTGAACTCCTAGTGCTTTTGATACCGCAATCTGGTTCGGATCAGGATCGATAAAGAGACTGACTTCGATTCCTGCTGCCAGAAGTTGCCCGACACAGCGTTGAACACGCTCACGGTTGCCGATGACGTCCAGTCCCCCTTCAGTTGTGACTTCCTCGCGTTTTTCAGGGACGAGAGTGCACTGCTCAGGGCGAATGTCCAGGGCGATTCTGGTGATCGCTTCTTCAGCGGCCATCTCCAGATTCAGCTTCACTTGCACGGTTTCTTTCAGAACCCGTAGATCGCGATCCTGAATATGTCTGCGGTCTTCCCGAAGGTGGACAGTGATTCCGTCGGCGCCAGCCAGTTCAGCCAGTGCAGCCGCCCAGACCGGATCAGGCTCGATTGTTCTGCGAGCCTGACGAATCGTGGCGACGTGATCAATGTTGACACCGAGTAGAGCCATGGCGGTTATTTTACGGAACTGCAGGAGATCGGAAGAAAAGGCAGACGTCAACCGCCTGCCTGTGTGCGGACGCCGACAAACTACTTCCGCTTGTAGAAAGGAATCGCAACGACCTGAGCAGGTTCGCGCTTTCCTCGAATATCGATCTCAACAACGCTGCCGATTTCGCTCACCTTGGGGGCAATCAGTGCCATCGCGATGGATAATTGCAGGGTCGGCGAGAACGTTCCTGAGGTGACGATTCCGACTTTTTCGTTCTCGAAATAAACCTCGGAACCCTGTCTGGCGATGCGTTTGCCGTTCAGTTGCAACCCGACTCGCTTCGGCAGGTCATCGCGAGCTGCGATCACTTCGAGAGCTGCTTTGCCGAAATAGTCGGGCTTGTCGAGACGGACACCAAACGAAAGAGCAGCCGTGTATGGATCGATATTCTCGTCCATTTCGTGCCCATAGAGTGGCATCGCGGCTTCAAGACGGAGTGTATCCCGGCATCCCAGTCCGCATGGAGCGATCCCGACTGATGCTCCTGCCTCCATCAGTTTCGTCCAGAGGTCAATTGCATAAATGTGATCGACAACGATCTCGAAACCGTCTTCGCCTGTGTAACCAGTCCGGCTGACGACAGAAGGGATGCCAAAGACTTTCCCTTTCTGAGAGGTGTAATAACGGATCGTTCCGAGATCGATATTGGTATGTGGAGCAAGAATCGCTTCAGCCTGCGGTCCCTGAATCGCGATCATGGCCGAATCGATTGTTCGGTCGACGAAGATGGCTTCTTCATTGCCAGGATGGGATTTGAACCAGGAAACGATTTTTTCCCGATTCGCTCCGTTCACAACCAGCATGCAGCCTTCAGTGAAGCGATAGATCAGAACATCATCGAGAATTCCCCCGTCTTCATTACAGACGAGTGAATAGCGAATCTGACCTGTTTTGAGCTTCGCCACATGATTCGTTAAAAAACGATCGAGCAGGGCAATATGATCAGGTCCACTGAACCAGAGTCGGCCCATGTGTGAGATGTCGAAGAGGCCGGCACGTTGTCGGACTGCGTGATGTTCCTCGACGATCGAGCTATATTGAATAGGCATGTGCCATCCGGCGAATTCGACCATGCGGCCGCCGTTTGCGATGTGCCATTCGTGAAGTGCAGTTTCCAACATCGGAATTCCAATTCAATGAGTCTTGATCATCGGGCTCATGTTCCCGGTCAATGACTATCATCGCCCACGCTGTCATTTTCACAAGCCAACCAGCCTGAAATCGAAAGTCAGAGTTTTGAATAAGTCACCCCTGACATTGGCGTTACCGCAGGAAATGGGAATCTGCCAGATACGCTGGTCGCAGGCGGTGGATTATGCAGCGTCTGAGTGCGAACGTGGCCATCTCCCGGCTCTCTCGTTTCAGGTGCAGCGGAATCGGCAGGCAACTCCGGTCGAGAATTTTGGCTCGCGTCGTCTAAACGAAACAATTCCGTTAGATGACGAAACCTTGTTTCTCGTCGCTTCATTGACCAAGCCGATGGTGGCGATGGCGACCATGTTGCTTGCGGAACGGGGAGCTTTGGGGCTGAATCAACGTATTGGTGATTTCTTTCCTGAATGTCGCGATCCGGCGAAGCGTTTGATGACATTGCGTCATCTGTTAACCCACACATCCGGATTGCCGGATATGTTGCCAGGCAACTTTGAACTTCGCAAAAATCATGCTCCTCACTCTGCATTTGTCGAAGAGACACTACGGGCAGAGTTGAATTTCCCAGTTGGGCGGGGAACGCAATATCAAAGTATGGGCTATGCGTTGCTGGCCTCGGTGATTGAGAAGGCGGCAGGGATTCCGTGCCCAGAGTTGATGCGACAGGAGATTTTCGAACCGCTCAGGATGGAACGCACCTGGCTGGGGCTTCCGTCAGGGATGCAGCAGGAAGCGAATATCGCGGAGATCCGTGTTCCCGAAGAACAGCAGGGGCAGGACGACTGGAACTGGAACAGCCCGTATTGGAGAAGCCTCGGGGCGTCGTGGGGGGGCGTCTTGTCGACGGCATCTGATCTAAGCCGTTTTCTGGAAGCAATGTTGAGTAAAGAGTCCCTGTTTTCGCAGCAGACAATTGCGGAAGCGACAACCAACCGTCTCGATGATTTTCCATTGGTCTCAGAGAGTGATCGCCGCACCCGCGGTTGGGGAATGGGATGGCGATTGAACTGGAAAGAGCATCGCAGCAGTCTGTGTGAACTGATGCCAGCGACAACGTGTGGACATTGGGGAGCAACCGGCACATTGTTCTGGTTTGATCGCCTGAGCGGAATCGGAGTCGTGATCCTGTCGAGTCAACCGGTTGGCGATCGATACTCATCGCTCTCCCGGTTGTCGAATATGCTGGCGTCTGCGTTCGTTTCCTGACGCATTCTGGAGAACAATGTCGCGTCTTCCCGGACGCCGCATTCAATGATTTGTTCGAGAATGCAGCAGCTCCTTGACTTGAGAGAACGAACAGTTCCAGGCCGGCTTTGTTTGATCCAAGTTTGGTAATTTCGTCAGTGCAAATGGTCGATCTCCAGTAGTGCTGCGAGTGAGATTGAATGACACTCGGCGTCGATGGCCTGTCCCGTGATTCTCTGATTTGTTGAATTTGTATTTATGAGCTCACAGACTTTTCTTCCCGGCCCGCAACCAAACACTGTCCGTACTCAAGATGGGCAGGTGCTGACTGTCCCTGCTGGCTGGGTCCTGCTGGCCCCCGGCGATGCCGCGCTGACCAGACGGGTGAAGGCGGCTGCGGACCACTGGGTGGTGGCTGAAAAGAAAGGCCTAAAGGTCTTCTCAAAAGGGATTTGGGCTCCCGCCGACATCATCACGAAGATTCAAGCCGATCTCGATCTGGAGCGTGCTGATCCCGCATTTGCTCGCAAAAAAGAAGCTGATGCGCGCCGCCGTGAGAAGAAGCAGTCGGAGTACGTTGAAGACTTTCAAGGAGCGGTCGCAGCGTTTCTAAACTTCCATGACTCGTACGGGCAACTGGAAACGGATCTGTCGCTCGTGGTGACGCTCCATGCGACTCCCGTGGGAAGTGGAACCGTTGCGAGGACCCAGCGGATTCCTGTGGAAGAGCGTGCCGAAGCAGCGGTCATTGCCTGGATGCGACATCAGACGACCGGCTACGACAACATGGTAATTCCAAGAGTCAAAGGGAAGCGTCGGGAGGTTCGCCGCCAATTGGCGAAACGATCGCACGAACTCCTGAGTCGCTATCGGCGAGGGGAACCAATTCCGGTGGATTGTCCACTCGCCACGGCACTGCGACAGAGTGCGAAATAACGTTGAGCTTGAATCGCTGCTGAAGAAATGGAACAGGCCCCGAGAATCGTTCGATTCCGTCGGGGCCTGTTGTGTTCAGGAACGCACATCAGCAAAAAGGCGGTCGTTATTCAGGTGAATGCGACTGCTGTTGAATGATTCTCTTGATGGCGGATTAGCTTATTTAAATTTTTCGTGGCAGACTTTGCAGTTTGCGTTTGCGAGGTCGAACCACTTGCGGCTTTCGACTTTGTCTTTCTCTCGGATCGCTTTTCCGAGTTTGACGGCAGTGTCATGGAACTCGTCTGACCAGGTGTTCCAGAGCTTCTCGTCGTCTTCGTCACCCGCCCCGTAGTTATCAGCTTTCATCGCCGCACCGAGAAGTCCCCAGGCGACAGCAGGGGAGGCTTCTTCTGGGGTTCCGCGTGGTCGCCGGAAGATCTTCAGATATTCACTATTGCGAGTGTTGATCTCTTCCATGAGTGCATACATCCCGATCAGCTCATTCCAGGGATGCAGACGCTCGTGCTCACCTTCAACTTTGCCGGCGATCACTTCTTTGACTTTTTCCAATGCGGCGAGCGCAGCGTCTCGATCTTCATCACTGGAATACGTTAAAGCAGCGTCGCGCAGGGCAGGTCCGTTGATCGTGGCCTTTTCCCATTCTTTGTGTTCAGCGAGACCTTGTCCAACGCAGGCGATTAACCCGAAGGCTTGAGCCACGTGCTTTTCTTTATCTTTCTCGAACGCAGCGTCAGTGCTGAGCAGTTTGTCGAGACGCTTCGTCTGGATCGTCGCTTCCTGAGTCAGTTCTGCCAGTGAAGCAAACGACTCGATTGGGTAAGGAGTCTCAGCGTGGATGATCGGTGCGAGACTGCCAGTCAGGGTCGCGGCTGTGAGGCAGGCAATGAGCCACTTTGATCCCAAGATGTGAGTCATGGTGGGTGAGGTCTCTCTATAGGGGCTGAATTGCGGGCGAATCCAGATGAATATTGTAATGGTCTTAGGAGAAATGCCAGTTAGGAACGATGTGAATGTCTCGTCTTGAACTCATATTGAAGAAGCATGGACCGAGGATGGCTGGATGAAGCGACGACAGTGTTGCGTCGATCGTTTATGGGTGAATTTGCCAGCCACTGCACCAGATCGCAATCATTGAGCAAATGATTCCCCCTTGCAGGATCAGCGAATAAGTGGGAATTCCTCTGAATGACTCTCGTCGCCATCCGTGAAGGCAAGTTGCGGTCAGGCCAGTAATTGCATTCACAAACAGCCCGAAACCCCAGAGCGCCAGCAGCATTGGTAGGAGCAGATTGCCTTCGAGCGGGATCACTTTTGTCGCGACCAGTGCGACGGCAACTCCAAAGAGAATGGCTCCCGGTGCGGCCAGAAGCAGGCAGGAAACGAGAACAAGTTCTGCAATCGTACCCGGAGGCTTTGGGCGACCAGCCAAAGGACCGGTTTTATTGGCGCGTGCCTCACGACTTGTCAAATCTGCCTCACCGTCACGGGCCGCGAAAGCCAATGAAACCTGTCGATTGAAAATGTCGTTCCACACGGGTTCATGTGAATCGACAACCGGTCTACAGATCAGGTTGGTCGCTTGACACCGGGGAACGCAGCTATGATGATCACCTGAGAATCGAATGGGAAGCGATATCACACGATTCAACCGTATTTAGCTTCACAGCTTCAGTCGCGTTGAATCTTCCGAATCGCGAAGAACATGGTGAATGCAGTGTGAGCAGGATTCGAGGCCAGTCAAGGGGCAGTTTCACTCGATCCGGCTTCGCGTTCTTCAGTTTTTCCATCATTCCAACTGGCCTGACGCTTTCGATTCAGCCTGCTTATTCTGGTTCCACGACAATGGAATGACAATAAGCCGACTGATCAGAAGATGTCTCACAACGAGTTGAGCACGAGCAGGAATTCAGCATGTCCGCAGGTCAACGCCGTCTGGATATCGAAGAGATTGGTGACGTGACAGTCGCCAAGTTTGTCGATAAGAAAATCCTCGATGAAAACAACATCCAGGTGATTGGAAACCAGTTATTTGGGCTGGTTGAGGAAGACGGACGCAAGAAGATCATTCTCGACTTTTCAAACGTCGAGTATCTGTCCAGTGCAGCTCTCGGCAAGCTGATCACCATGGACAAGAAGGTGAAAACATCGGGCGGAAAGCTGCGATTGTGCACCATTCGCCCTGATATCTACGAAGTTTTCGCGATCACACGACTGAACAAGTTGTTTGATATTCGCGACGATCAACAGGCTGCCCTTGCCGGATTCTAGGGGGGATTTCTTCTTGGTCAGGCAGGACGTCTGCGTCAGGCGTGTCGGTCGATCAGGTTCTTCTCCTGTCCTGTGAAATGAGCCATCCGCAAATGGCAGAACGGTCTCAATTCGAAATTGCGATTCCCAGCAATACCTCGGAAGGCTACGAGGTGCAGGAGCGCATTCTGAGTTTGCTGGAAGGCAATGGCTTCTCCAGTCGTGATATCTTTGGTGTCAAGCTTTCGCTCGAAGAAGCCCTCGTCAACGCCATTAAGCATGGCAACGGAATGGACCCTGACAAGCTCGTCAAGGTTCATTGCTGTGTTAATGAGAACGAGTGCCTGATCATTATTGAAGATGAAGGGGAAGGGTTCGATCCGAGTGACGTTCCCGACCCGACTGATGACGATAATCTTGAAAAGCCCAGCGGTCGCGGCCTGATGCTGATGCGGGCCTTCATGACCCGCGTTGAATACAACGACCGTGGAAACCGTGTCGAGCTGTTCAAAGAGCGGTCAGCCGCAGAAGAGTAATCTTAATTGCGGCTTGGCCGGCGAGCCTATCCCGAGGGACTGACCGAATTCTTCTCCCGGTCAGTCCTCTGTTCAGCACTCGTGATTTACTCCGGGCGTTCCGTGGCGTTGCTATTCGATTCTGGGGTTTCTTCCACTGGGGGCTTTTCCGCTGCGTTGTTTTCCGTTGGGGGCCGTTGTTGCTCACCGGGAAAGGTCAGC
Organism: Planctomicrobium limosum; assembly: GCF_051465645.1. GTDB lineage: Bacteria > Planctomycetota > Planctomycetia > Planctomycetales > Planctomycetaceae > Planctomicrobium. Next base: position 4,607,493 of record NZ_CP195790.1, read on the forward strand.
GTAATTCCATCCGGAATCTGGAATGGAAAGCGTTCGTTCTCGATCTTCGGCGCGGATGTCTCTACTTCAAAGGAGGCCGTTGTCAGCGTAGTCAACGGGTTGAGCTCATCTCCTGAGAACGTCGCAGAGACTTTGTTGGTAACCACCTGAATCGGCTGGTGCTGGCCAATCTTCAAGACCGGATCTTTCCAGTAGGCCATGATCGGGGTGTGGTTAATCGCGGCGACGGAAAGCTCTTTGTAAACCTCTGCAGGAAGTGCCAGTTTACGGTTCTCTTCGATCGCGTTTCGAATCGCTTCTGCGTCGATATTGGCTGGCAGTTTATAATTGGTACTGACCCCGTGCGGGACGTCGAGAAAGACGTAACTGGCTGTGCGGCAGTGGAAGATTGATAACGAGATTTCCCCTTCAGGACTCTTGCGATGGGGGCGTCCATGTAACGCTTCAAATGCCAGTTCCGTCAGCTGCTTGGCGTGAGTCGGATTCATTTCGACCAGAGTTTGAATGGCACAGTCGAAGTACGGCCGGGCAAACGGCAATGCTTCCATTCCGCTGCGTCGAGCGGAGCGACAGAAACCGATCAGCAGATCAAGATCGCGAAATCGGTTAACTCTGGCAGGTTTGATGTCAGAGGCGTCAATCAGGGCGATTGGCTCTTTTAAATCCTGCAGAATGACTTTCATACAGAACAATGCGGCTTCGAGATCATCGCGACTCAAGGATCGGTTTAGCATTTCATCGGTCAGCGATTCTGCCAGTTCTTCACGGAGAGTCGTGAGCTGTCGCTGACTCTCATGCAGCGGAAGCCCTGCCGGGTGAGAAGGGGCAGTTTCACGATCGATGGCCAGTAGGAGTTCTGTCAGGCGAGCACAAAGTCGAATACTCCGGTCACTGATTCCAAGATCTCCTTTGACGATCTGCGTCGTGACTGCAGGGGGGGCGGCTGCGGATTTGTTTTCGATTGGAGGATCTTCAACCGGAGCAGTGGAATCAGGCGGCTTCACAACGTTGATCTGATCCGATTCCTGAGCGGCCTTCAGTTGTTCGAATGCCATTTCTGTATCACGAATTGAATTGCCGGGGAGTGCCAGCGTCAAGGCATACTTGTATCGCAGTCGCTGTTCAAACTTTCGGCGATGCTCTGACGGCAGGTAGCCACACGCTCGCAATGCACGTCGATAGTCGTCAGCAGCCTCTGCAATATCAGATGGCTGTCCAAACAGAGTGCAATCACCCAACCGCTCTTGGGTATTGATCAGGCGTTCTGTCAGGCGAATCCGTGTTTGACGGTAATTGACCTCGCGGCCTTCGGACCGACTCATCCGTTGAAACTCTTCTCCGATTCGTGCGTGGAGCCGACGGTATTGAATGATCGCAAGTTCCGTGTTCCCCATGAATCGTGTCGCCATGGCATTCCCGTGTTCGTTGTGGAACACCAGGATGAGGGCATCGATATCAGAGTTGGGCTCAAGGTGACCACTGCGGGAGTTCGAATCTGCCGAAATGAGTGGCGTGAGGATCTCCGTGGATCTGGTGAAGTCCTGACGCGCTTCTGCAAACTTACAGACGTACATGCGTAACCATGCACGCCGATGATAATACGCAGCACTTAACTGGAAGGCTTCATTGGGATCGACTTCCCTGATCGCAGAGAGTGCTTCTTTCAATCGAAGATTCGCTGCTCCTTCTCGTCCAAGTCGAAGCATCGCCTCGGCATCACGACAGAGAACATAGACGAGGAAAGGTTGCGGCGTGATCGCCCCGTAACTAATACGGGCCTCGGCATAGTATTGACTCGCTTGATCGAACTCGTTGGCGACATCGGCCTCGAACCACGCAAAATCCGCGAAACACATTGCGAGAAGTGCTTTGTTTTGAACGGGCGCTTCTCGATATGACGCAATCGCATTCTGATAGCTTTTGCGGATCTTTTCCGTGTTCTCTCTTAATGCGTGATGCAGGACAGCCAGCAGGTGCAGGTCGACAGCAGCAAGTGCGATCGGTTTCTGCTCGTCGATTTTGGATTCTGACGTCAGAGCTTCAAGTTCTCTGGCGATGTCCCGAATCGTCTTTTCCCAGTTATCGCTGGAGCTGTTTGTAATTCTCCGCATGTGATCAAGACGCAGTTTCGTCAGATCGCTTAACTGAGTGTCGCCGTCAAACTGGTTTCTGAACTTATCGGCCGCATCTTTTAACTGTCGCGGGCTGATTAATTCGAGGTTGATACTTCGAGAGTCTGGTGAGAAGGAAATAATCTCTTCTCGCAAGGCCGGAATGAACCAGGGACATTCATCGAACCACCAGTTTCCAAACGCACCGGGGACCATGGCAATCATGTTCTTGCGGACATGTTCACTCAGGCGTTCTGGTTCTGGTGGCGGACCATCGAGGAAGAAGTGAAACTCTCCCTGACCGCCATCGAGCCAGGAACAAAGTGGTGATTGTCCTCGGCCCAGGGATGCGTCCAGATAGACTTGCATCCCGCTGAAGACCTGCGTTGTTGTGAACGCAGCCCCATCCCCTTTCATCGCAGGCAGGTACTTGAGAGCGTTCAGCAATGCCCAGGTGAATGGAGAATGCCGGCTCGATTCAGCTTCGGTGGACTGAATGGCATCGCCAGCAGGCTGCAGTTCGCGACTCGCTGTCATCGCCTGAAAACCGGGGGAGCGGAATACTGTTTCATCGATCCGAAGTGAGTCGAACTGACCTGCTCGTCTTCCAGAGTGAGAGAAGATGGTTCCTGAATAGCAGCTGTCCAGAATCAGAAGTTTATGACGTGCTCTGGAGAATTTGGACAACGCGTTGACGACTTCATCATCAAGGTGAACAACATGTGAGAGACGTGGTTGGTTATCGCGAAACTCGACGTCTGCCGGGAGAAGTTCGCCTGATGCCGGATTCCCATTTGTGCCCTGACGGCTGTATCCATGTCCGCTGAAATAAAAGAGGACACAGTCATCCGCGGTAACGCCATCAATCAGCTTCTCGTTGATTTGCGTGTTGATCGCAGCTTTCGTCGCATCTTTCCCTAAAAGCAACGAGACATTCTCAGGTTGAAATCCATAGTGATTGGTGAGTATCTCGTAGATCTTCTGGGCGTCATTCTCGGCGTTCTTCAGAGGGGGAGCCTGAATCTTCTCATCAGCCTTCGGGGTGTAATTGATGCCGATAATCACGGCGCGTCGGGAGTGATATGTTTCCTGTTGTGACTCCGGTGAAAGTGTGAGACCTCGGTTCGTGCTCACTGGAGCGTTGGATGTCGTTGCAGCAGGATCGACGTTCGCCGAACCTGTTGGTCCCACTGTCGCCGCCGCCGGTTTCGATTCTTGCTGAGATTTCTTGGGAGCGTCGGAATCTTGTGCGAACCCCGATCGGCCTGTGATGGCAATTACAAGGGTCAGCGAAAGAATGAGAATGGAAGTGACACGGTACGTCATTGTTGTCACCAGAAGTGCAGTTCGTTGCGCGTTCATGAAATCAGTGCCAATTTCAACTCAATAATCGTGGTTCATGCAGGACAGAGTCATCCAGTCAGCCAGCCTGTTACTGTTTTGATCCTGCCGGATGCGTGATCCAGTTCTTCAATAAAACGGAAGGTTGATCAGGTGCGTCCAATGTCAGGCTTCGTGTCGCCTTTCCGGTGCGCGCCCCATCAATAAGTTTTCCAAACGGGGAATTCGGGTTTGCATTCAGACTGCGATTTGTCTGCGAATCGTTTAAGCCTGACTGCTCCAGAAAACCAAAACGTGGTTCTTGCTGCGTAATCGAGATCGGACTGGCGAAGACGACGAATCCTTCTGCCCCGGAGGTGTGCGGGTCGACTGTTGCCCGCAGCTTGCGGAAATCGCTGGAAGCCTTGATTGATCCCGTGGTCCATTGGGAGATGCTCAGATCACTTCCGAGAAACATCAGCGTGACCCACCAGTCGCGCGTGCCGGAATTGGAGAGTTGGACTTCAACTTTTTCACCGGAAAACAGCTCAGAGGGGTTCTCGATTTCTTCGCCGCTTCGCTTTACTGTCAGCTGAAGCTTGAGATCGGAATCAATCGCATCGGCATGGGCAACGTCAGAGATCCGCCAGACGTTTTGCCAGGTGAAGATTTTCTGTAACTGCTCGGAAAGTTGATGAAGCAAGCTGTTCTGGGATTCCAGACTCATCTTCTGCGGGAAAGGATGAACGGCGATCAGACGATTTTTACCGGGAGTTGAGTTGCTCCCTGATGCTGCCTGAGTTGGTTCCATTCGTTGCCCACGCGGAGACAGAATCAGGACTGGTGATGTTGTGGAGAGTCCGTATTCAGTGGCTGCAGTTGTTGGAGGGAGAAGTTGTAGAACCCAATCGGCGGTCTCTGCATTCGATTCAAGATGAATCAGTCGATGAGTCTCAGCCGGGAGCTTTTCGAGAAGTGCTGTGAGCTGTTGCTCCAGTTCCGGATTGACGCCTTGAGTCTTGTAAATCGCCAGCTTGACACGCATCTCGCCAATGTCTTGTGAATGGATGCGACAGCGTGATTCGCTTGTGATTTGCAGAGGAGCAGGGGCAGGCTCTCCGTCTTTCAGACAGGCTTCCGCGACAGCAGCCGATGGAGTTGATGAGACGATTTTCAAATATCCCTGTGTGTTCCGGGAATCGGGTGTTGAACCAGACCCCTCTCGGACTTCGACAATTGAACCAACCGTCATTCCGTGAAGTGAACCGGCAGGGATTCGGTATTCATCGTCGATGAGAGAGACTGGATACTCCGTGACATGCTTCCAGTCCTGTTGCCCAAGGACCTGTCGAGACAAGTCTCCTTCGAAAACGGGAGTAGGACCTCGAGTGCCACGTTCTGCACAATAGATATTGAGAATGGACTGGCTGAGGTCCTGATAGCTGAATGGATTCTTTTGACGCTCAATCGCTTTGACCAGCGAGTAAGTAAACAGCCCATAATAGTGAGACGGATTTCTTGGTGCGTGCGCAGGTCTGGGGAGTTCTGGGGCTTCTTCGAATGGTTGGGCGGCGGAGAAGGCTGCGAGCGACCCACGGCTTGGTAACGACTTCTGAGAATCGCTGGAATTCTGGACTCCGCTGATCAAGGTCTCGTTCTGCTGAGCGCTCGCTGCCAGATGCGGCTTTGCCATCGGGATCGAAAGTGTTTCCGGGCGGACCATTCGCGAACGCTCGATTGGTTCTTCTTTATTGATGTCGACGGACCGTGTCATGGTCCCGGAGTGGCAGGTATCGAAAGTCACCCAGACATGGGCACCGTTGTTTCGTAGTGCATTGAACCAGGCTTCGAACTCGTCATCGATGATGGCGTTCGGGAGTTTCGAGCCGTCCCAGCGTTGTGTGTCTGCCGGCAGATACACTTCATTCAGTCCGTCGTTCTCAGCCGGATCTGTCGAAACTCCATTGACTTCGGGGACAGGGACTTGAGTTCCGTGACCAGAAACCAGAATGACAACGTGAGAGCCTTCTCTTGCCGTGTCGATCAGCTTGCTAAATGCGTTAACGATATTGCTTCGTGTCGGACGTTGTTCAGTTACTTCAGGCCATCCAACTAACGTGGTGATGTCGTTGTCCTGGAATCCGAACTTCTCTTTTAACATGTTGCGAAACAACGGGAGATCATTATTGGGACCGTAAAGAGGTCTGATTGCATCGCACTCAGGGTACGTTGTGCTGCCAATTAAAAGAGCGATACGGTGCTGCGGTGGATTTGTTGTGCCTGCATTCTGCGCGTAAGCATCACAAGCGACAGCTCCAAAGAAGGCGGTCCAGCAGAGGATAAGGGAAAGCCGTCGTTGCATCCTGATGTCCAGTTTGTTCATTGGTGTCGTAAAGGAAACCAACATGCGGAAGCAGCGGCCTGACAACAGCAAAGCATTGCTGTGAGCGATCGCAGACGACTGATTGGACCAGGAATTCTCTGTCCCGTTGTGTGCGTCGAATGCCTCCAGCGAATAAACGGAGGATCGTCTTGAGATGGACATGAAAGAAGGGGCAGCGAGTTCAAGAAACGTTCGCTCCTGAGAACGGTTTCCTGTGACACAAATTATCGAGAATTCATTTCTCAATACGATTCGGTGACTTATTGAAGTGAAATTATTATGGCGAGAGTTCTGTTCTTTGTTAAAACAAAAAGTTCACGTTGTCGTCATTTCTTGAGACTATTGCTGCTGTCGTGTTCAGTATTTGGGAATCAGACGCGGGTTTCCTGTTGTGTAGTGGTTGTGTGGTGTTGTGTATCGTAAGGGAAATGATGAAGCTGTAACCTTCTTGCCTGTATTGCCGTCCTGATGACTCTTGAAATGCGTTTATAAGAGGGTGGGGAAACTGCTCGAATGATTCTTATAAGAACTCTGTTTCCCTGATTGTGGAACGCTCCGGTCTGTGTGGTGGGAATGACCATGAAGATTCCTGAAAAGACGCTTGCCCATATTTCTTCGGAGCAAGGCGGTTCGACGTCCGATCAGGCGCACTCTGAAGGAAAAGGCGCCTTTGAAACGGTTGTTTCTAATCCAGATGGGACGAATCTGGTCGGTGCGTTAGTTCGGGAGATGCAGGCTCGGTGGGCGGAAGGAGATCGCAGCCTGTGCGAAGAGTATCTCAATAAGCTTCCAGAAACGCCGAAGGATTCAAATTCGGCCGTTGATCTCATTTACAATGAATATCTATTACGAAAACAATATGGGCTGAACGCTTCATTCGAAATGTTTGCGAGCCGTTTTCCGGAGTACAGCGACGCGATTCAAAGACAGTTGCAACTGGAAGACATGGTCCTCCAGACACAGGCGCCTCTGGATGCATTGAATTCCCCTTGGTCGTCGAATCATCAACTGATTGGTGATCAGAAATTTCCAGTAACGGTTGGACGCTATCTTCTGCTGTCTCCTCTGGGAACTGGCGGACAAGCCCATGTCTACCTGGGGATGCATCCTGTACTTCACCGGCAGGTTGTTGTGAAGATCAGCAAGGTGCGTCTGAATCAGCATTTTTCTGTTGCTGACAGCCTGCTTCATGAAGGTCGGATACTTGCCTCGCTGGATCATCCGAATCTGGTTCGTGTGCATGACGTTGATGTTGTCGACAGCTTCCCGATCATTGTGATGGACTATGTGCGAGGGGAGTCACTGGAGGACTACACCCGATTCAAGAAGCTGACTGATCGCGAAATGAGGTCCTTGATCAGGTCCATTGCGAATGCTGTTGACTACATCCACCATCAAGGGCTGCTGCATCTCGATATCAAACCGAAGAACATCATCATCGATGAGCATGGAATGCCGCGATTGATCGACTTCGGGATTGCTCAACTGGACAATGCATGGGTGTCGAGTGGACCACACCAGGAGATTTCCGGAACGCTTCAATATATGGCTCCAGAGCAGGTTCCTAATGGAGAAATCAAGCTCGGGCGACACACTGACATCTATGCTCTCGGGGGAGTTCTGTACTTTCTTTTGACAGGACTCGCGCCGATCAGGGCAGAGACGTTTCACAAGCTTGTGGAGAAGGTCAGGGTTGGCGGTTGGGATCGTGACGTCCTGGAAAAGCAGAAATCAAATCTGCAGTTGGCCCGACTTTGTACGCGTGCGATGGCGCTTGAACCACAGGATCGCTTTGCATCAGCCGGTGAGTTTGCAACGGCATTGAAGTTTTCCGGGAGGTCACGCAGGGCAGTTGCAGTTGGGTGTTTGCTGCTCTGCGGACTGGTGACATACACGGGCTGGAAATACGCCGGTTCGAATCGAGTGGAACAGTTTCCTGCGGCGTCGCTCGCAGCGATTCCTGAAACGGCCACTTCATCTGAACCTGAGTTAGTCGTCTCTGTCTGGAATAAAGATCATTTCGAACCGATTCAAGACCGCGTCCCGCTTGTGAGTGGGGATGGGGTGAACTTTCGTATGCTGCTGCCGCCCGGCATGGAAGGCGCATTACTTCATTTCGATGTTGATCATGGAGGGCTGACCTTAGGGAAGTGGAACGCAGCGGATCAGGTGCGAACACTCTCTGTCCCTGATCGCGGCAGCGTACTTCCATTAGAGGGAGCCAGATCCGTTCAAGTCTTGCTGTTCTGTGTCGCCGAGTCGGTTGGGCCGGTTGTGGAAGAAATCGAAGCGGTCAACGCGATCCCAAGGGGTGTCGAACTCCCTGAGTACTCGATCCTTCTCATGGATGGGGCAGGGATTCGGCTGGAGGATCAGGGGAGGGGCTTTGGTCTGCCAATCTCCATCTCGCGAACATCAGGGGAGCAGTCCGTGAAAGAGCTGATGCGGCAGTTTCAACTTATTGCCGAACGCCATCATGGAAAGGTCACCGGAATGGCATTCCTAAAGAAATAGTTCCTATGTTGCCGTTCATCTGCAAGCTGGCGATGTAACGTTCCCAGCGACAAGTGTTTCGCCGGATTATCGAGAATTCTGCGCAGTGTCTCAGTCGCCGTGAGCCTGAATCGACGGTTTATCGACGACCTTTGTGGGAATCTCAAAATTGAGACTCGCCTGCCGGTTGGGGCGATTATGCAGTCTCCCTGCTCTCTATGTGGTCAAGTCAAAGTCTGTTGATGTTATGTAAGCGCTTTGTTGGTTTTTACGTTTATTTCGTTCTTTGGAGTCTTCAGGTTGTGTCTGATCGGGCGTTTGTTTCGCCTGGGAGGAAAGGTTCGAGAAGTTGGGGTGTTTCTTACATTCAAAGTCGGCGAATATAGTTCGTGTACGAAATAGTCGTAAAAACCACTTGCAGAGTTGTACGACACGCGTGAAAATGGGGATGCTGTCAGCGTTGGCCCGCACTGACAGCAACTTGAGCAGCCACCGGTCAGGCCCGTCCGGTGGCTGCCTCTCTTTTCTGGATTCGATTCGTCGCGTGTGATTATCGACTTGTGCGACAGATTCGACAGCGGTAGATCATTCAGCTCCGATCTGATCGCTCTTGCTAAGAAACTGAAACGCTCTGCCTCTCTCTGCAGATCATTTTTCTGAACGCTTTCTTCGGTCAATCGTCGCCAGCTCACCCTGATTCCGTAATGTTCGACCTGGATTGGAAGTGGTCACGAGATGTTGGCAACTCCAGTTCCGGGACTCACATTGACCAATTTGTGGTTCAACGATTAAAAGTCCGCTTCCGGAAGGAACCGGAGCGAATTTTTTGGCAGCATTGTTGGAAATAAGTCGATTTCTGGCTTACTCGCACCAATGGATTGGAACGAGCTATGAAGCGTTGGCCGCTGACTATTATTCTTGCTGGTTCTCTCGCAGGGTGCGGAGGCGCATCTTCAACTCCACCAGCAGCTGTGAATTCAACTGCGGCAGAGGGGGCAAGTGCCCAGACAGTCTCTACTGAACAGGGAAGCGCTGCAGCCAAGGCGATCCCCGCTGCTCCAGCGATGCCGGTTCGGACTTATGAAGAACTGCTGAGCGACGCGGAAACGCAACTTCAGGCGAAGAATCCCAAACAATCGGTACAGTTGCTGACAGAGGCGATCAAGCAGGATCCAAAGCGATCCGAAGCCTATGTCAAACGCGCTGCGATTCTCTCTGAAGCCAAGTTGCTGAACGAAGCAATCGCGGATATCAGCAAAGCGCTGGCGATCGATCCGCAGAATGCCCGACTGCTGAATACTCGTGGATATTTCTTGCTGGTCACACAACAGCATGATCGCGCGATTCAGGATTTCAGCGACGCCATCGGTCTCGATCTGAATTATCCGCAGCCGTACAACAATCGTGGACTTTGCCGCATTGCTCAGGGTGAGTTTGAGGAAGCGGTTAAAGACTTCGACAATGCGTTGCGCGCTCGAAATGACTATGTCGACGCATACAATAATCGTGGCTTTGCATTGATGCAGTTGAATCAGGAAGAGACGGCACTCGAATCGTTTTCTAAAGCGATTGAGCTGAATCCAAAGCACATTAACGCGGTGACAAATCGCGGGCGATGTTACTTGAAACTGCAGCGAGGAGCCGAAGCCGCTCAGGATTTCACCGTCGCAATTGAAATGCAGCCGGATTTTGCCGCTTACTACGCTTCACGAGCAGAAGCCTGGCGTTTGCAGGGAAATGCCGCAAAAGCGAGTGAGGATACTCAGTTTGTCGAGTGGCTCGCGTCCATGGAAGAAGTGAACAAGAAGGTGGCCAGAAATGTTCGGGATGCAGAGTCCTGGGCTGAACGCGGTCGCCTGTTGCTGAAGCAGAACCGAACTGAAGACGCCGAGCGTTCATTGAAGAATGCGATTGCTTTGCAGCCGAAAAATGCCGTGGCTCTGACAGGTCTGGCATTGATGAATCTGCAGCAGAAAAAATTCGAAGAAGCGGTTGCCGCCTGCACGACTGCGCTGGAGTCTGAGCGTCGATTCGAGACTTATTCCCTGCGAGGTGATGCTTATCTTGCGATGGGGAAATTTGACGAAGCGATCGCTGACTACGAAATTGCCAGACGTTTTGATCGTCAGGTTGTTGAGACCTATCGCCAGCGTGCCGAACTCCGTAAGAAAAACGGCGACGAAAAGAACGCACAGGCTGACCTGGATTTCGCAGCCGGACTGGAAAAGCAGCTTACCGATACTGAGATCGTGAAGCAGAATAAAGCCGCTCCACGTGCGATGGTGATCGAACAGGTCAAGCACGAAGAAGTTGTGAAGGAAAAAGCGGCAGCTGCTGCAATGCCAGCGTCAATTGAGAAGTAGTTCGTACAGTCAGCTATCTGTTACACTGTTCTTTCACCCTGATTTCGTGCTGAAATTGGCATGATGTATTTGATCGAGTCGCTTGGGGCCGCTTGTTAGCAGGGGCTCATGTCGTCGGTCACTATGTCAGCCAATTTCGTTGTTCTCGTGATGATGTTTTGTTGTGCACGAGTTGAGATCAGTTCAGAAATCGACTGTTTGGATTGTTCTCAATGAAGATGGAATCGCAAGTGCCGGATCAGAGCCCTTCGACAGTTGAAGAGGCGCCAAAGCGGCCATTCGCACATTTCGGGTGCGGGCTGGCCATGGGGATCTGTAATGTGATTCCCGGCGGCGATAGTGGAACAATTGCCCTGATTGTCGGAATCTATCAGCGTATTGTGACGGCGATCAGCAATGTCGACGCCACCTTGCTGGCGATGATCCTCAAAGGACAATGGCTCGCGGCGAGCAAACGCCTGGATCTGAAGTTCATGATCCCGTTGGTGCTCGGCGTCGGATGCGGAATCGCATCGATGGGTAAGCTGATGCACTATCTGGTCGAGCATCAGTTCGAGATCATGATGCCGATCTTCTTCGGACTGATTGCGGCGTCCTGCTGGATGGTCGCCAAACTCGTCGAGCGTTGGACTGCAACGGAAATTCTGTCGATCATTGCTGGAACTGCATTGGCACTTTGGATGGTGTTTCAACCGGCCCTGACTCATCCACCGGAGTCACTCTGGTATATTGTTTTGTGCGGTCTGATTGGGATCTGCGCATTAATTCTTCCGGGAATCAGCGGAGCATTTATTCTGCTGTTTATGGGGAAGTACCACGATCTGACCGGGGTGATTGATCGCGCCACGAAGCTCAATATTACAGGCGACGACTTTGCCGTTTTAGTGGCATTTGGCGTTGGATGCTTTCTTGGTCTTGTCGGGTGCAGCAAGTTCCTGAAGTGGCTGATGGAACATCATGGATCTGCAACGATGGCCGCACTCTGCGGGTTCAAGATTGGATCGCTCTATAAAATTTGGCCGTTTCAGCGAGACATGACTCCCGAAATCGCGGAGTTCAAGCACAAGGATTTCCAACCGATTCCCTTCAACGAAATGCAGTTTGACGGGACATTCTGGATGGGAATCGCCTTGGTCGTCATCGCCGGCGGCGGAACCCTGTTGCTGGATTACCTGGCACTCTCTAATGAAAAAGAAGTGCTTCACGACGACCCATTGGTCGGGGAAAGCACTTCCTGAGAAGATTTGTCGATTGTTGTTGGCTCGCCGTGTTGACTGTTCTTCAAGAGAGGCCAGTCACAACGTGCGAGCCAAATTTCATTTATGGACGCCGATCAGCGATACCGATCTGCGGTGCAGTTTCAGGCGGCTCGTGAATGACTGATCGGGGAGTCCTCCAACTGACGGACGTCTTTAAGAGACTTTCGCCCCTGGGCGAGATCATCAGCCAATGCTTGTGCCGAGTCCATTCGTCGCTGCAGTTCGGCGACGTAAGGCGCTAACTGCTCTTTGGTCAGGTTCGGTGGAACCGCCAGCGGGACTTCGCCAACCACGTAGGCAGTTGTGAATGGCTTCGGGACGATCAGGTCGGTCCAGCGTCCTTTGGGGAGCCATGCACGTTTTGCTGAGCATCCGACAGGAATAATGCGTTGGCCGGTCTGGCTGGCCAGGAAGACAACACCTGGCTTCACAACACGTCGCGGGCCGCGCGGGCCGTCGGTGGTGATGGTGATGTGATGTTTTGAGACCGCAGACATCAGTTGTTTTGCGGCAGTTGTTCCACCATGGTTATTGGACCCGCGAATCGGCGTGATGCCGATCGCTTCCATGACCTCAGCGACATACTCTCCGTCGGCGTGGCGACTGGTGAGTGCGGCCATCTTGACGGTGCGTCCGCAAAACAGGGAATTCAAAATGCCATCATGCCAGTTGCAATAGATGTACGATTCCCCATACGGGATTCCGTACGGCGTAATGTGAGGGGCAAGCTCAACCACTTCGAGGCGGCAAGTGGAATACAGGATGCGGCAGCCAGCGGACAATCCGCGTGCCAGCATCCGGATCAGGAATTTGTTTCGAATTTTCACGACAGTTAGTCCCACAGTCCATTGAGGGTGACAACTGGAAGATTACTGCATTTTTTCAGTCCGACCTACCCCAAATTCGGTCTGAAACTGAAACGAGCCGCACCATCTGAGTCGGTGCGGCTCGCGAAACTTCAATCAACCTGAAGTCATCAGGCGACTGTGCCTTCAGAAACAGGGCATTAAGAAATAGTGCCGCCGTAAACTGCACCTGGGCCGAGCAGTTCTTCGATGCGAAGCAACTGGTTGTACTTGCAGATACGGTCTGTTCGGCTGGCGGAACCAGTCTTGATCTGGCCGGTGCCGAGAGCCACGGCGAGGTCGGCGATCGTGGTGTCTTCGGTTTCGCCTGAGCGGTGGCTCATCACGGCGGTGTAGCCGTTCTTGTAGGCGAGGTCGACAGCCTGCATGGTTTCGGTCAGTGAGCCGATCTGGTTCACCTTCACGAGGATACTGTTGGCGATGCCCTTTTCGATCCCCTGTGCGAGGCGGCTGCTGTTGGTGACGAACAGGTCGTCGCCCACGAGCTGGCACTTGTCGCCGATTTTGTCGGTGAGCAGCTTCCAGCCGTCCCAGTCGTCTTCTGAGAAGCCGTCTTCGATGGAACAGATTGGGTATTTTGCGACCCAGTCAGCGAGCATGTCAGCCATGCCTGCAGCGTCGTAGGTTTTGCCTTCGACGGTGTAGATCTTCTTGGCTGTGTCATAGTACTCGGTTGCAGCACAGTCGAGAGCCAGCTTGATCTGCTCGCCTGGTGTGTAACCAGCTTTTTCGATGGCGGTGAGAATAACCTGAATCGCTTCTTCGCTGTTTTTCAGGTCTGGAGCAAAGCCCCCTTCGTCCCCGACGGCGGTGCTCATGCCTTTGTCGTGGAGCACTTTCTTCAGGCTATGGAAGACTTCTGTTCCGGCGCGAAGAGCGTCAGAGAAAGTCGAGAAGCCGAGTGGCATGACCATGAATTCTTGCAGGTCGATACCGTTGTTTGCGTGGGCTCCACCGTTGATGATGTTCATCATTGGTGCTGGCAGGCGAGTTGCTGCAGCTCCACCGAGGTAACGGTACAGCGGCAATCCGCAGCTGGCGGAAGCAGCGCGGGCGACTGCCATTGAGCAGGCGAGAATCGCGTTGGCACCAAGGCGGCTCTTGTTTGGAGTGCCGTCTGCTTCGATCATCAGGCGATCGATTGCGCCTTGATCAAACGCGTCCATGCCGCAGAGCAGGGAGTCGAGTTCGTCGTTGATGTTGGCGACAGCTTTGATAACCCCTTTGCCCAGGAAGCGGGACTTATCGCCGTCTCGCAATTCGCAGGCTTCGTGAGCGCCGGTGCTTGCTCCGCTTGGAACAGCGGCACGGCCTACGGCGCCATCTTCCAGTTCGACATCCACTTCAACTGTTGGGTTGCCTCGGCTGTCCAGAATCTGCCGACCGTGAACTGTCAGAATTGCCACACTCATTAGGTATCGTCCTTCAATCATTTACTTCTGATGCTTCGCCGGACCGACACTCGGCGCAGACGCTCTCCGTCTTTTCATGGCGAATAGACCCGTTTTAGCACACAGAAACATCCCCAGCCACAGAGACACCCCCGGTTCGTGGTTGAACCGGCAATATCTACGCTTATTGATGACTTTGATCTTCAGGAAAGCTGATCTGTTTCCTGCTTGAAATAATGAAGTCCTGGTGAATCAAATTCGCAGTGTGATAGCAGTGTGTTCGCATGGGTTTAGTTGGGGATTTTTCGTGGGATTTGACAGTGTTGAAGTCGAGGTTTCCGGGGAGGCGTTCGTGGATCGAACCCATTCAACGCGGTCAATGCAGAACGGACCGCGTCTGGAATTGGGGATCTAATTTTGTAGATCCACGATCTGCTGGAACTTGCTGCGAGGACGGAATTTCTGCTGATCTAATGTTTCCATGTTCTCTATGTTGTGTGTTTTGTTTGTTTTGTGTGATGCGTTTTTACGGCACGAGATTGAGATCGTGCGTAACCGCTCTTTGTGGTTTGATTGTTTTTCGTGGAACAACTGCCGATGAACGATGCTGAGGCGATATGTCCGAATGGGGGGATTGAATTTCAATCCTGAATACGGATTAAGGCAGGATCAGGCAGGTCCGGGAACTACAATGGGCAAAGTGTCACATTTCGCAAAAGTGCTTGTCTGGACTTGCTTTGCAGGATGTCCGGGCTTGCTGCACGCCCAAATGTTCTTTGAGGCCGAAGCGGTTTTTCTGAACCGAGATCACAACGGGGGGAGCCCCTTTGTGGAGGGAGCAGATCCGCTTTCGACTGCGACCGGTTCGTTCAGCACCGAACCTGGCTACCGCCTGGGAATCGGCTCTGTTCTGGAAAACTGGCAGGTCGATGCATCGTTCACACAAATCAATCCCTGGACCACGAGTCAATCAGGCGTGATGAGTGGGGACGTTTCGTTTGATCCAACGTCGTCTGTGCCGGCCCCGAACTTACTGAGCTATAACGGATTCTTGTCCGGTGCGGCTCAGAGCATGTTGAATGGGGATGAATCGATCAACGAACGGTTCACCACTCCAGAATTTGCGACGTACGCGCGATCCAATTATCGTGATGCTGAAATCAACGTCGGCAGCAGTCATTGTGGCCGGCGTTGGCGACTCTCTGGTGGTTTCCGTCATATTCAGCTCGACGAAAAGAACGGTGTCCGCCTCGACGGAATCTTTTCATCTGATCCCTCGCTGACACCTGGCTCTCATATCAATGGGCTGTCTGATGCCGAACTGACGATGGCCGGAGCGAATTGGATCGGTGGTGCAGGCGACGGCATCGTGAGTGGTGCCGACCTGATGTACAGTCTGGAATCGAATGTCGAGAACCAGTTGAACGGCTTTCAGACAACATTCGCTTTTCGCTTCATCGAGAAGGAGTGGATCACTCTTGAAGGGACCCTGAAGGCAGGGGTCTATCAGAACAAGATGCACGGCCAGTTGATTGAGACCGCTGCCACATCCGGGATCGACAACTCCGTCTATCAGCAGGCGTTTGCGGCCAGTGATACTGGTGTCGCCTTCGCCGGAAATCTTGGTTTGAAAACGATTATTGGTCTGACAGACTACATCGATTTCGTACTGGGCGGTGAAGTTCTTTTCCTCTCCGGGGTGGCTCTGGGAGCCGATCAAGCTGGCGGTGTCAGCGTGACGTCAACAGGGGCAAGAACTTATACAGTCGACAACCACGGTTCGCTGGTCGGCTACGGCGGATCGATCGGGTTTCGTGTCTACTGGTAACCTCGGTCGGTTCAACTTCATGTTGAATCCCTCGGTACGCAGCACTTCGAATTGCCGGCATCGACCGCCGATGGGGAACCTGGTTACTTCGTGTGATTGTCTCGCAGTGTGACATAGCGAATCGGGTCGCCAATACTCACTTTGAGTGCGATTGCCGCTTCGGTATCGAGTTCGATTCCGGTGTCCATCGCGTGCAACGTCCCACAGCAGGCTCGGAAACCATCTGCCAGCGAAGAGATCAGGTAGTCTGTTTCATTTGAGACCTGATTGTGGATGGCGGTCACGATTCCGCGTCGACTCTCGCTGACGCTTCGAATCTGACTCGTCGGGCAATGCAGCATCGGCCCCGCCTCGAAGATGTCGACAAATTTCTTGTAGACGAAGCCTTCTGTTTCCAGGAGCCGTCTCGCTGGTCTGGTCAGTTCGTGAACCTCGCCAATGACTGCCTGAGCTTCCTTCGGCAGCAGCGGAATATAGATCGGGTAACGAGGCATCAGGTCCCCGATGAATTCCTTGTTCACAATGCTTAAATAGTCTGCCTTCGGAAACTCCAGATCGAAGAAGAATTTCCCGAGTGCGTCCCAGAAGGGGCTGCGTCCCTGATCGTCAATGACCCCTCGCATTTCGGCGAGCACATTGGCATCGACCAGCTTGGGGTATTCGGCCATGAACAGAAATCGAGAGAGAGACAGCGCTCGACCGTTGCCACCATGTCGAGCGTCCGGGTGCAGAAACAGACTGCCAATTTCGCTGGGGCCATTGTGCGTCATTTCCAGATGGAGAACGGGAATCTCCTTCTTGACGTTCAGCATGCGTGAGTCGTGAACGCTAGTCTCGATACGATAGGCATAGAACGGTTCGAAGCCACCCACTTTGGAGATGATTCCACATGTGCCGCGCACTTTGCGGCTAGCCAGGTCTTCAATGACAAAGAGGAAGGCGTCACCGGATGGAGAGTCACGGTCGAGGTTGCGAAAGGACCGCAGCGATTCGTTAATTCGCTTTTCCAGCAGGTTTCGATCTTTGGGAAGTGTCGTCAGGCCGAACGAGGTTAACTCGGAAAGTTCCAGCAGGTGATTCAAGTCGGCGAGTTGGACTGGTCGGATGACGAACATGGCATGGCTCCTGTTTCCTCTTGCTGTCGGTTTCGGCGCTCAGGTCGTTCCCAATGTGATGTCAACTCTTATGTTAATTGAAGCACACTTTCGATGATGCAACAGACCTCATCGACCTGATGTTCATTGATTGTTCCAAATGGCGGAAGCATTCTAATACGTGTCGGCTTTGCACCTGCCAAGAACGCGATGACTCCTGCTTCATACAGGTCGAGCAGGAATCGTTTACTCTTCTCTTCGCTTCCGTCGTGAACCGAGAAAGCCAGCATTCCCCCGAGTCCCCAAGGGCCGTGAAACCGGTCAGGGAACTTGTGGTGCAAAATGTGAAAGTGTTCTGCAAAGCGATTGTGGAGTCGGGCAACTTTCCCGTCACATCCCAGATAATTTCCGGTTTGCAACAGTTTGAGGATCGTCAGCCCGGCCTGAATTGAAGCTGTTGCTCCTGTAAATGTCTGGCTGATGAGACCCGGCTTGGGGGTGAGCTCATCGCGGAACAGAGTCGCGCAAACCTGCGTCAGCTTTCCCACGGTGACGACGTCGGCATATTGATCGAGTTCGAAATGCTGGAAGGCGAATGTGCGAGTCGTGCGGCCGAACGTTTGAATCTCATCAAACCAGATGGGAATGTTGTGACTTCTCAATGTCTGGCAAATCGCTTCCAGAAACTCTTCCGGAGCCGTGTAGTAGCCTCCTTCTCCCTGAATGAGTTCCAGAATCATTCCCGCGTGAAGATTGGGGTAGCGTTCAAGATGTTCCTTCAATCGGGCAATCGAATGCTTTGTACTTGAGTACGCTTCGTTGCGATCGAAATACGGGACGTAGTCAACGTTCATCACCGTAGGAAGTCCGACGCGATTCTTCGCCCGATCGGTGAGTTGCGATGTCGCCAGTGTCCGCCCGGAGAAACAGTTTGTGAACGCGAGCATTCGGTTCGCAGGTGCGCGCGCCTGAAACAGAATCTTCAACGCATTCTCATTTGCAGTCGCCCCACTCGTGCTGAGAAAGCAGTGTTGAATGGGAGCGTTCGTTTCTGATGCGAGCTTGATCAGTTCTCTGCAGAACAACACGGACTGATCGGATTGCTGAAGGTTTCCCTGCATCACCGTATCTTGCAGCGCGGCAAAGAATCCGGCGTCGAGCAGATGAGGATTGTTGTGCCCGAATGAATGGACACCAATCCCGGAGATCATGTCGTACTTCACACTGCCATCAGCCAGTTCAACCAGCGCCCCATGACCGAAACCACTTCCCAGATAGGGAAAGAAGAGTGTGCCGCCGCGCAAGGATTCGAACTCTTTTACGAGTGCTGCATATGTTGCTCGCCGAGACCCGGTCGGAGGGCGTGGACCGGTGATCTGGGCCTGATGATCAGCGAGTGCCGCGTGGAGTAGAGCCTGTGCCTGATGAATGCGGGGATCACTCAAAAACTGTTCGGCAACCAGCTGATCTTGAGACATGGTTTCCCCTCTTCCTGACTGGAATCAGATTCAACAGAACCAGCGCCAGCAACTGAGATGGAATGTTGTTGCCTGCCGCATGTTCGCAGTGAAGGCGAGACAACATTCTCTGGCGAGTCTGACGTCGAACCGCGGAAGAGTAACCGGACTTCCAGCCATTCCCATCTGGTACGACGACCGACTCCTGCCGGGGCTGAGTTCCTCTGCAGTCTATTTTACCTTGGTCCGGAGGGCGAAATAGAGCGGTTTACTGCAACTGACAAATCTGAATACAAATCTGAGAGAAGACGTCGACGTCTGTTTTGGGAGCGGATTCAGAGGAGATTACGGCTGAACGCTACGAATTCGTTCGAATGCGATCTCTCGTTCAGATTCTGTCGCATTGAACGTGGCTCGGATCAAGCGTTCCATTTCAGCGGAAAGTTGACGCCCGCGACGGGACATTGCGATTTTTGCGGTTTGAATTCCGCTTTCGCATCCATCCGGAAGAACGTCGAGCCGCCCGTGCCAGATCCTGCTGAAAGAGGGAATGTGCTTCGGAAGCAATTCGCCTCCGGGCAGGACCAGACTCATGACACCAATTGACGAGCCTGTATTAAAGAGACTGCCCAGAGCCGTTTTGGTGTGGTCGCCGATAAAGCTACCAACTTTGGTCGAGCCGGTGTCGACCTTGATTCCTTGCAGCGGCACGCTGACGGCAGAGTAGTCATTCTTGAGATCACTGTTCGTCGTCAACGCACCGAGGTTGACCCAGGGGCAAACATAACTGTGACCAAGAAAGCCGTCGTGATACTTGTTTGAGTATCCCTGAAAGATGCACTCTTCTATTTCGCCACCAATTCGGCAAACCGGCCCGAAGCTACAGCCTTCCCGAATATTCGCGCGGAAGAGTTGTGTCCCTGGGCCAATGTAAGCTGGGCCTTCGATTCTGGTGAACGCCTGAATGCGTACGTCGCGGTCGACCCAGACGGGACCTGATGTGGCGTCGATCACCACAAAAGGATCGAGTCGGGCGGTGGCATCAATATGGACCTGATCCGCTGGTCCGATCATGGCGATGCGCGAGTCAGTGGTCGAAAACGCGGAAGTTCGGAGGCGGGTTGCGAAGTCGATCGCGAGCCATCTCGCGTTCTGGGAAATCAGGTCCCAGGGAAATTGGAGGACCGTTCCGGGGACCGTGACCTTTTTCTTCTGTAGAGCGATTTTCGCCAATTCAGCATGTTCCGGGATGCCTGCCCCTCGCGGGAGGTCATCTGGTTCCAGAATCATTGCGGCCCATGTCTCACCAATGCAGGCCGTTGTTCCCGGTTTGATCTTTTTGAGATGAGTCGGGTCGATCAGGCAGCGACCATTGATCAGAAGAACCTGACTAGCCCCTAACCATTCGGGTTGGTTGATGTGTGCGGTGGGGAATTCGGCCTGATACGCCTCGCAGAGTTCCGGACGGATCAACGCACCCCATTCTGATTTGGGGAATTGCAGGCAAATTCGTTCCCTGAGAGAGAAATGGCCGCAGAGCAGTTCGAAGACGGGACGTAATAGGGAAATTGGCGAAAACTGTTTCGCCAGTTGATCTTCGATGAAGGCGATCCGCCGCATTCCATCACTCCGTCGCCAGTCTGATCAATCGAATCCTGATTTGAATCAAACTTTAGTAGAATTGGAATGATCTGCACAGGCCACGAATGCCGATCCATTGGTTGCAGGAAAATCCAAATTATCGCCACATCTTGACACGCAGACCGGGCGACACCTACTGTTCCCCGGCCCACGATTTCAAGTCGAGTCAACCGCTGTCAGCGAATGGAGTCGCTAATGACACAAATTCTATCCCTCCCTCGTCAACAGGACACAACACCCGTCCCGTTGATCGATCTCGTGGCGCAGTATCAGACGATTCGCGACGAAGTTCAGGTAGCGGTGAATCGTGTTTTCGAAAATCAGTCGTTCGTTCTCGGCGAAGAAGTCGAGACGTTCGAAAAAGATATTGCCGAATACTGCGACGCAAGACACGCAATTGGATGTGCATCTGGAACTGACGCACTTGTGCTCAGCCTGATGGCTCTCGGCATCGGTCCCGGCGATGAAGTGATCACTTCACCATACAGCTTCTTTGCAACTGCAAGCTGTATTATTCGCTGCGGTGCTCGTCCAGTTTTTGTTGATATTGATCCGGTTTCCTACAACCTGGATCCGGTCGCTGTTGAAGCGGCAATTACACGGAACACCCGAGCAATTATTCCGGTGCACCTGTATGGTCAATGTGCCGACATGGACCCGATCTTGCGGATTGCTGTCAAGCATCAGCTGGCGGTGATCGAAGATGCCTGTCAGGCCATCGGTTCGCTGTATCACGGGCGTAAGTCCGGTGTCCTCGGAACCATGGGCTGTTTCAGCTTTTTCCCAACCAAAAACCTGGGGGGAGCTGGCGACGGCGGGTTGATTACAACTGACGATCGCGATCTCGCATCTCGCCTGAAACGATTGCGGGTTCACGGAGACTTTGGTGGGTACAACCACATTGAAGTCGGTCTTAACAGCCGTCTCGATGCGTTACAGGCAGCAGTGCTGGCTGTGAAATTGAGACACCTCGACAGCTGGTCTGTTGCTCGTCGCGAAAATGCCTCTCGGTACCGT
The DNA here is from genome assembly GCF_051465645.1 of Planctomicrobium limosum. GTDB lineage: Bacteria > Planctomycetota > Planctomycetia > Planctomycetales > Planctomycetaceae > Planctomicrobium. The sequence goes on from NZ_CP195790.1 coordinate 4,628,716, forward strand.
GAAATGATGGGCGATCAGGGGCTTTGTGAGCAGGTTGAACTGCCATCAGAGTTGGCCGGTCATCATCACATTTACAACCAGTTCGTTATTCGCGTTCGTAATGGAAAGCGTGACGAAGTGATGGCCGGATTGAAGAAGCAAGGCATTGGATGTGCCATTTACTATCCAAAGCCACTGCACCTGCAGGAATGCTTCTCAAGCCTGCAATATCGTGTCGGCGAGCTGCCTGAAGCAGAACTTGCTGCCAACGAAACCATTGCACTGCCGATCTTTGCTGAACTGGGCGTTGCCCGTCAGGAACGCGTTGTCATGACCTTGAAAAAGGTCATGTCCGAAGTCGAAACTCGTACTTCTCAGCCTGTTCGACGTGCTGCTTAACGCATCAGCGACAATTGCGATTCAAATTCGAACCTCGGAGCTTGCAAGAGTTCCGAGGTTTTTTCGTTTGAAGAGAATCGCGTGGACGCAGGCGTCTCGCTTGAGAATCTGCGTGAATCCCGGTTTCCTCCCTGCATCATTTCCAGCTTGGTGTAAACTAAACCGGTTCGCTCTCCCAAGAAGGCTGCTGTGTGGCCGAGTATCGACCGGATCCAGTACATCTTCTGTTTTGATTTCACTGAATTTGATGTTGAGCCCGTATGTCCTCTCCTGACAGTCACCCCGTCAACAAAACTGACAGCAACTCTGCCGGTCGCGCAGGTGGTCAGACTGAACAATTGATTCAGCAGCTGAGCAGTTCCGTTCGTCGTCTGGAGGAGGTCTCGCGTCAATTGAATCTGCCGCCGCTTGAAGGGCGAGAATGGTTCGAGCTGCTGGCCAGAAAATTACAACCGCAGATGGGGGAGTGTCCTTATCTGGTGGTCGCAGTTGTCGGGGGAACGAACGTTGGTAAGAGTGTCATCTTCAACCATATTGCCGGGGGAAGAATCAGCGCGACGAGTCCGATGGCGTCCGGGACGAAGCATCCAACGGCTTTAATTCACCCGACGCTGTCAGAGACCGCGAACGTGTCGGCGTTGTTTCCCGGCTTCGAGACGGTGCGATGGGATCAGCCGGAGCAGCCTCTGCAGGAAGATCTTCGCCACCTGTTGTTCTATCGAGTGACGGAACGTACTCCGCGAAATCTGGTGATTCTGGACTCACCGGACGTCGACAGCGTGGCCGTCGTGAATTGGGAACGGGCAGCTCATCTTCGTCAAAGTGCAGATGTGCTGATCGCCGTGTTGACCCAGCAGAAATACAACGATGCGGCTATTAAAACGTTCTTCCGGAGTGCCGCCGACGAAGGCAAATTGATTATCGTCGTGTTCAATCAATGTCTTCTTCCTGAGGATGAAGAGTATTGGCCGATGTGGCTGAAGACCTGGTGTGAAGCGACTGGAGTGAACCCTGATCTGGTTTATCTCGCTCCCAATGACAGACGGGCTGCTGAAGACAACCGGTTACCATTTTATGAGCGTGATTGGCCGCTGGATGAATCGGGAAGGCCCAATACAGAGCGTCCGCCTCGATTGTTGATTGACGAGTTATCTCAATTGAAGTTTGAAGAGATCAAGGAGCGATCACTCTCCGGAGCAGTGCATCAGGTCGTTTCGAATGACAGCGGCATTCCGGCCTGGTTGCGAGAGATTGAACGTCGCTCAAACGAATACGCAGATGCGTTGCAGCTGTTGACAGCGGATCGTCTGGCAGAGGTGAGTCGCTGGCCAAGTCTCCCGAATTCCGTGCTCATTCAGCAGGTTCGTGAATGGTGGGGACGGCAGCGTGAAGGCTGGACTGCAAGTGTTCATGGTTTCTATTCGAAACTGGGAAGTCTGGTCACCGCTCCGCTGACATTAATTCGTCAGCGCAGACAGGTGGTGGAGAGCCCTCTGGAGATTTACCGGAAGCAGGAGTGGCAAACAGTTCTTGATGTTTTAGAAAGCGGCTTCAATCAACTGGAGAGAATTCGGGACGTCGGCAATCCGCTGTTGCGTGATCAGATTGCTGAACTCCTCTCTGGTGTCTCGCGTGCTGCGGTGATTGATGAAGTGCGGCGCGAACATCAGGAACTCGATCTGGAAAAAGATATCAGTCAGTTTGTGGAACAGCAGCTGTCGCGGTTTCGTGAAGAGAGTCCAGAGTATTACCGGCTGTTTCGGGGAGTCGATGCGATGGCTGCGTTTGCTCGTCCAGCGGTGAGCGTGGCGCTCTTTGCGACTGGGGCTGGTCCGATTGCAGATGCGATGGTGCCGGTGGTGACGAACTCACTTCTGCAGGGAGCGTTACACGTCGCGGGAGACGCTGCCGGTGGGGCGGTTGCGACAGCGGTAGGAGATCAAGTTCTGGCCGGAGCAGCAGGTCAGGGAGCCGGATATTTGGAGACCCGATTCCGTGAGTTGCACACCTCTTATTCTCGTCATCGAGCCTTGTGGCTCTCGGAACGTTTGAACCGTCTGGTCCTGCGTGGACTCCCTGCGGAACTCGCTTCTGCAGCTCAGGTCAAAGGGCTTCCAGAGTGTCGAAATGTCCGGCAGATTGTGCTCGATCTTCAGCGGTTATCTGGCTCCTCAATTTTGCAAAAGTCTTAAAAACCAAGTGTCGAGTCTTTTTGCGACACCCTAGCGCCGGGGGACAGTCTGGGTAGGTCGGTTGCGAGGAAGTGGTTGTAGCAGTCAATTGCATTTCGTGAACATTGTGTTTTTTGACTTTCTTTAAGTTGTTTACGATCAATAGGTTGCACTGGTCACTACTTCGCCGAACTCCTTCAGGAAAATTTGACCGCCTTCTGGCGTGTTGTAGAGTTGATCTGAATCGGGCATCAGGGCACATGGCATTTTGCTTGTAGCAAATGTTCACTTGTCTTTGTGGTGGTTCGACGAAACAACTCGTATCGGCTGGCGCAGTTGCGCAAAGCTTGGCGAGGTGGTTCGGGAAGGCTTGGCAACTTTTCGGGCGAGTCGCCAACGTCCAATGCGATTGAGTCGTGCGTGATCGGCGGCTCTGCTGGCAGTGGACGGTTGTCAGATTGCTGGTCTCGTTCTTTGCATAGGATCACCGTGTCTCAACAGACTCAGCAAGAATTCCGAGAACAGGTCCGGTCTCAGACCGATCTTGTCGCTCTGATCGGCGAGTCAATCTCTCTGCAGCCGCGTCATGGGGGGAGACACTATGTCGGGCTTTGTCCTTTTCATGAGGATCGAAACCCTTCTCTGAACGTCTATCCTGATCGTCAAACCTTCCGCTGCTGGTCGTGTCAGACTGGGGGGGACTGTTTTACGTTCCTGATGGAACGAGAGAAGGTGACGTTCCCGGAAGCGCTTGAACTGCTCGCTCGGCGCGCAAATGTGCCAATTCCTCAGACACTCGCGCGATCAACTCCGGATCAGGATGCGAGTCGTGCAAAATTGTTTGAAGTTTTGCAGTGGGCGGAAAACGAATATCACCGCGCGTTACTTACGCTTCCTGAAGCAGAGCCTGCCAGGAAGTATCTGGATGATCGCGGATTTACTGCAGAAACGATTCGTAAGTATCGACTGGGGTACCATCCGAACGATTGGACCTGGCTCCTGAAGCGGGCGGAATCGAAATATCCTGCTAAGTTACTGTCAGAAGCCAGACTGATTGGCGATCGCGACGGACGGCACTATGACTTCTTTGTCGATCGTGTGTTGTTCCCGATTCATAATGAACGTGGGCAGGCGGTCTCATTCGGGGGCCGTATTCTTCCTGGCAGTACAGAGCCTGCTAAATACTGGAACGGTCCTGAAAGCATCGTCTTTCACAAAAGCCGTCTGCTCTATGCGATAGATCATGCACGCGATGCAGTTCGCAAAGCAAATCAGGCGATCGTGGTCGAAGGTTATACGGACTGTATTACCTGTCATCAGGCCGGGATTGAAAACGTCGTCGCAACATTAGGGACAGCGTTAACTGATTCGCATGTAACAGCATTAAAGAGGTTCGCACAGGAAGTGGTGCTGGTGTTTGACGGCGATGATGCCGGTCAGAACGCCGCACGGAAGGCCGTAGAGCGATTTCTTGCGCAGGACGTCGAACTCCGAATTTTGACACTGCCGGAAAAACTTGATCCTGCCGAATTTCTTGCGGCATACAATGCCGATGAATTTCGAAGACTGGCTCAACAGGCACCTGAAGCATGGGACTTTCAGCTTCGATGTGTCCGGGCAACGCATGGTGGCGACACGATCGCGTCCCGGCAGCGAATTCTGGAAGAGATGCTTGGGTTGCTGGCACAGGTTCCGGATCTTGCAAGAACACTGCGAGAGCAATTACTGCTTGCAAATCTTGCACAGCGATTGCAAGTTTCGGAAGAGGTCGTTCGAGACCAGTTACGTCAGATTCGAGAACATGGGCGAAGTCGTCCGGCGCCGGAACAGCCAGAGTCGCAGGAACGCGAGTTTTATGTTGCGGTTCGGAAAATTTTCAAAGGTCGTTTAACAAGTGCAGAGCGAGTGGAATGCGACTTGCTTGAGCAGATCATGGCTGCACCTGGTGCAGTTCAGTTTGTGTCTCAACTGGCACATGACATTTCACTGTCGAACCCGGTCTTCCGTACAATTCTGGACTACTGCTTTTGGGAGGCAGAAGAGAACGGAAACCTGAGCCTGGCAGGACTGCTGGGGCGGATTGATGATCCGGATTTGAAAAGCCTGATCGTCTGGATTGACGAACAGGCGGTGGCGAAAGGTCTCGCCTCCAAGATCGAGAAGAGTGGTCTGGATGAAGATGGCTGCCCGATCTTCGTGAAGAATTCCCTGATTCATATGGGATTTCGACAGGAGATGCAGGATCAGAAAGTTCTTACCAGACAACTCTCGCAACAGGCAGGCGGAGCAGGCCAGCTCGACGAAGCCACGGAAGAAGCGTTACTGCGACAGGCCGCTGAGTTTCACCAAAAACGAGCGAACAAACGGACATCCGTTTGACGAGTTCGATCGAATCGGCTTTGGAGACGACATCTATGTATCGACTGGACGAAAGCCTGCGGGTACTGACCGAACTGGGACAAACTCAAGGGTATCTGACATTCAGTCAGATCAACAGCTTCCTCCCGGACGAAGCTGTGAACCCTGAGAAGATCGATTCTCTGCTGATCTCGCTGGAAGAGCTCGGCCTGAATATCCGTGACGAAAAGAGCGCTCCTCCTCCACCACCTCCTGTTGTCGTTGATCAGAAGAAGCCTGCCGGGAAGGCTCGTAAAACTGTTGTTCGTAAATTGCAGACAGTGAATCTGTCTGGCATTGTCGAGACCGGGGGCGGTCGTGCGATTGACGACCCTGTGCGGATGTACCTCTCTCAGATGGGAGAGATTCCGCTTCTGACACGCGAAGAAGAAATCTCGCTCGCGAAGAAGATCGAAGTGACCAGAAAGCGTTTTCGACGCACTCTTCTGGAGTGTCACTTTATCTCACGTGACGCTTATGAAACTCTGTTGAAAGTGGAACGAGGGGAACTCCCGTTCGACCGGACGATCAAGATTTCGCTCACGGAATGTACCGAGCGCGATCAGGTCACCAAGCGCATGCCACATAACCTGCGCACTGTCAAAGTCTTGCTGGACAAGAACGAGCAGGAGTTTGAGATTCCTTCGTCTCTGGAATCAAATACAAACGTCAACTCTGTTGCTCAGGCAGCACTGGATCAACGCCGCCGCAAGGTCGTGACACTGCTTGAAGAAATGAGTTTGCGAACCCAGCGTTTGCAACCATTGATTCGGCGACTGGAGCAAATTGCCCGACGGATGCGAGAGTTGCAGTTCGAGATCAAACGAATCGCCGGGGATCGCCTGTTGAAGGACACCCGAGCGAACTATGAGCAAGAACTCCGCGATCTGATGAAGTTGACGCTGGAAACGCCGGCCTCCATCACGAATCGAGTGCGTGAGATTCACGCCCGATATGCCGCATATGATCAGGCAATGCGTGACCTGTCGGCAGGGAACTTGCGTTTGGTAGTGTCGATTGCCAAGAAGTATCGCAATCGCGGACTTGGCTTCCTGGATCTCATTCAGGAAGGCAATACAGGTCTGATGCGTGCTGTCGATAAATACGAGCACCGCCGCGGATACAAGTTTTCCACTTACGCGACATGGTGGATTCGACAGGCGATTACTCGCGCGATTGCGGATCAGGCCAGAACGATTCGTATTCCTGTGCACATGATTGAAACCATGTCACGGTTGCGTCGCGTCAGTAAAGCTCTTGTGCAGGAACTGGGACGTGAACCGACAATTGAAGAAGTTGCAGAAGCTGCCGACGTCAATGTCGAAGAAGCACGTCGCGTTCTGAAAATGTCTCGCACTCCGGTGAGTCTCGACAAACCGGTTGGCGAAAACGATGACAGCCTGTTCGGGGATTTTCTGGAAGACACCAGCGAATACAATCCTGTCAGTCAGGCGGCTCAGGAGATGCTGAAGGACAAGATTGATCAAGTCCTGAAGACTCTCACGTATCGTGAACGTGAAATTATCAAGCTGCGTTACGGTCTCGGAGATGGTTACACATACACTCTCGAAGAAGTCGGACGCATCTTTAAAGTGACACGTGAACGTGTGCGTCAAATCGAAGCCAAGGCTGTTCGCAAGCTCCAGCATCCAGCTCGGGCGAAGCAGCTTCAGGGATTCCTTGAGCGTCTCGCTTTGAACGTCTCCGCCAATTAGACCGTATCGGTCTATCATGTTGGCCGCGCAGCAGCCTTCTCGATAGGAGAAATCTGAATGCCGCGTGCCAGTCACGCTACACCAGTTCAAGAACCGCTCTCGTATTGGTGGAATGACAGTTCATATCTGTCTCGTGACGGTCTGTGACCTTGAATGAAAAAACAGCCGGGAGCTTTCAAATCGAAGGCTCCCGGCTGTTTGTTTGAACACGCTATTTATGCGTCCGAGTGAGTTTCGTCGTTACCCGAGAGCGACGGCAGCAGCTTCCATCGCTTCGAGTGCTTTATCTGTACTTTCCGGGTCAACTTCCCGGCAGCTGTTGATCAGCACTTCTGAAATCCACGCGAGGTCGGATTTCCACTCTTCGTGAGTGATGCCGGCAGGGCAGAGTTCCGCGAATTCTTCGCACAGCAGAATCATTCTCAGGCAGTGGCGGAAGATGATCCCTTCCTGCTTGGTGAGGTCGCGTGTCGTGACGTATTTGTTGAAGTCACCACCGACGGTGATCAGGTCGCCAACGACCCAGACCGACCGGGTTCGCAGATCCTGAACCCCAGGAAACTCGTTGTCGAACAGGCGTCGCATCCTGTCACCGAGTGGCACTGGCCAGACACGGATCGGCTTTCCGAATGAATCGAATTCTGGTTCGACTGAACTTGGATCGAGTTCGCGCTGTGTAATCAATCCACGCCGCATCAACTCCGGGTTAATGCGATGAACGGCAAGGGGACCGGGTGGCAATTCCGATGGAGGTGGGACGCGAACGTACGGCAGAATCGAACCTGCGATTTCCAGAACGCTTTCCAGAAGCTGAATTCGCTCGCAGCGGTCCGCAAGTCCAAGGTGATCGAGCAGGAACATCCCATAAATCGGATGGCAACTGCGGAACTGCATCATCTGGGTTAATCGCTCAGTCGGCTGAGCAATCTTTGGGAGATAGACCTCACGTGATGCCGGGACCTCAATCGGCTTTGTTGGAGTTGCCTTCGGTTGAGATTTAGGAGCGGGTGGCTCGACCTCTTTCTTGAGTGCTTGTTGCAGGAGCGATCCAAACAGACCCAGCTTCGCCGGCTCTTGATTCTCTGTGACTTCTGTCGTTTCAGGTGGTACTTCGGCGTGCTCGCTCGTCGCGGATTCGTCCGACTCTACTGTGGCAACTGTCGTCGTTGCTGATGTCTTTTCTTCTGCCGTCTCTTCCAGAACTCCCAGACCAAAGTCTGCGTCGTCGTCTCCATTTGGGATCGGCGAGTCAGGCTCGATTTCTGATTCAGTGTCTGATTCCGGGGCCGGTTCTGCGCCGGGTTGCGGAACTGAAAGATCTTCCGGCATCGGCCAGTCGCGAAATGCCAACACAAGTGGTTCTGGCGGTGGTGGATCAAGTGTGATGAACTCACCTGTCGCGAGAGTGAGCAACAGATCGGCGAGTCGTTCGTCGGCCTTCTCCAGCGCTTTGGGGGGGAGAAGTCGTTTCCGGTTAAAGGAACTCAGGCGGCTGACATCTGGTGAAAGCTGGAGGAGATAGCCCAGCAGTCGCCACGGGAGTTGCCCTTTGCTGCTCAGGTGAGCTGGTGGCGCACTGATGACTTTCCGGAACTGTTCTTCGTTCCAGTATTGATCGTTTGGACGCCGTTTCGGCATCTTTTTCTTTAACTGCTTCTTCGCACGAATCAGGTTCGGGTCTTTGGTGTCTTCGGGAATCTGATCGTATTGTTTCTTCCAGCGGGCCATCTTCACGTCGTCTTCATGAGCGAGTGAATAGACATGTCCCTGCGTGTCAAACTGAGGGCGACCGGCTCGTCCAAAGATCTGGTGTGCAGTGCTGGCATCGACAAGTGATTTCTTGCCAGGTGGGCCTTTGACCAGCGACGTCAAGACAACGGAACGCGCTGGCAAGTTGATACCGGCAGCAAGAGTTTCAGTGCAGAGGCAAACTGACAGCAGGCGTTCCTGAAAAAGCTTCTCGACGCGACGGCGGTATTTGGGAAGCAAGCCAGCGTGGTGAACTCCAACTCCTCGCATGAGAAGTTGTTTCAGTTTCGGTCCGGACCCGCCTTTCCAGTCCCACTGTTCCAAACGTACGGCCAACTCTTTCTGTTGACCGTCGCGCAGCATGTTTCTCCCTTTTAACTGCTCTGCAAGAATCCAGCATTCTTCGCGATTGAAGCAAAACACGAGGGCGGGAGTCCGTCGCGTTTCAGCTGAACCATCCTGCATTTGTTCGAGCTGATCAGGAATAAATTCATCGCCGACCCAGTGAAACTCCAGTGGAATCTTGCGGTCAGTGCTTTGAATTAACTGGACCTTGCGATTGTGTTCACGGCGGAGCCAGAGAATGAAGTCAACGGAATTCCCGACCGTTGCGGACAGGAGCATCAGCCTGACGTGCTTTGGCAGCAGTGCGAGTGAGAGTTCCCAGACAACACCGCGTTCCGGGTCATTGAAGCTATGGAATTCGTCCATCACGACCGCGCTGGTGTTCGTGAAATCGAACCCGTCTGGGTGCAGAAGACGATTCAGCAAAATCTCGGCGACAACCACCAGAATGGGTGCGTTCGGATTGACCTTTCGGTTTCCGGTGAGGAGCCCGATGTCGTCGGCAGAAAATCCCCAACGAACGGCCGCTTCCTGAAGTTCGGTAAACTTCTGTTCGGTTAATGCGATCAGAGGAGTGGTGTAGTAAGCCGTTTTGCCGGTGTGCAGGGCCTCAAACAGGGCGGCTTCGGCGATCAGCGTTTTTCCGGTTCCGGTGGGGGCGCAGACGAGAATCCCCTCATTGTCAGAGAACCAGGTCAGCAACGCGTCCTCCTGGACTTTATATGGCGCGTATTGAAGCTGATCGAGGTACATCGCCGCCAGATCGTCGCGGCTGGGGATGGGATCGTTTGAACTGGTCACTGGTGCTCCGGAACTCAAGGCGTTCGCCACATGGTAGCGATTTCTGGTGCCTTACGGGACGAGGAAGCTTGGGCCCCATGGATTTCCAGTGAGAATGTGTCAGAGGGCAATTCAGCTCAAATCAGGAACAATTGCCAAACTCTCGTCAGTTGATTTGCACTGAACAGTGAAGTCAGTTTTTGAAGCGTGTTGGTGAAAATCGAGCGGATTGGGCCTGAAGTGAAAATTGGATCTGGTAATCAATTGTCCTCAATCGATGCGAACCCGACTTACTGAATGAATGCGATTTGTGGTGGTGCGGCGACAGCGGATTTGATTTGTTGTTTCTGCTTTAAGTGGCTTCTTGTAATGGACTTGCGGATTTCGTGTTGCGGGTTTGTTTTCCTGCTGAGTCAAGCTTGGAGGTCGACCGAAGGCGGGTGATGAACGGAGAGTCGTGGCGAGTTGCTGCATGTCAGGTGAGCGTCGAGGCCGGTCGTTTCCTCTCTGGATTCCGTCTGAAAGGGCTGGGTGATGGGGGAGATGCGTCCCGTAGATTCCCTGTAAAAACGGGTCAAGTCACTGGTGCGACGATTGTGGCTGGCTGATTCCGTCAGTAATATCTTTCGTTTCCTTTCTCCGTGACGCTTTAATATTTGAGAAGGCCTGCGTCATGTCGCGTCGCTTTGTGAACCTGTTACAAGACAGTGAGACTCTTGATGAAGTCTTTCTGTTGGCTGATCGGCAGGTGCGCGCAAATCGCAATGGCGATACCTACCTGCTTGCTCAATTGAGAGACAAAACAGGGCAGATCTCTGGCCTGCTGTGGAATGTGACAGACCAACATGTGTCACACCTGCGTCCTGGCGACTACGTCAAGGTGCGTGGGAAAGTACAGCTGTTCCAGGGGAACCTGCAGCTGATCCTGACTCGCATTGATGCTGTTACTGGCGAGAATCTTTCGCTGGATGATTTTATTCAGCAGTCCTCCGGCGATACCGAACGTCAGTTGTCCCGCTTGAAAGAGATTCTCCTTTCATTGAGAGACCCTGATCTGCGTGCCCTGATGGGAACGTTTCTGGATGATCAGGAAGTGCTCGACGGGTTGCGACAGGCTCCCGCCGGAATCCGCCTGCACCACGCGTTTCACGGTGGGCTGCTTGAGCATATTCTGACTCTGGCTGAAGCGGCACTGCGGATCTCCGATCTGTATCCCAAGGTTGACTACGACCTCGTGCTGGCAGGTGTCTTCCTGCACGATTTGGGGAAGATTCGCGAGTTGAGCTACGACACAACCTTCGTTTACACGGACGAAGGACAATTGATCGGACACCTTGTCATCGGCGTTGAGATGCTGAATGACAAGCTTCGATTAACGGAGCAAATGACAGGGCGCCCGTTTCCTGTCGAGAAGGCCATGCGACTGAAACATCTCATTCTGAGCCATCACGGCACGTATGAGTTTGGCAGTCCGAAGCTCCCGATGACACCTGAGGCAATCGCGTTGCATTACCTCGATAATCTGGATGCGAAAACAAATGAGTTCATGTCACTGATTGAATCCGACCCGAACTCTGGTTCGAACTGGACTCCATATCAGGCGAATATGCAACGAAAGCTCTTTAAGGGAAGCGGAAGCGATTGGAACAATTGAACTGATTGAACTCAGTGCAGATCCTGCGGCTTCAGCGCTCGTTCTCTTTCCCGGATCAGTTAACCGGAAATGAACCTATGCGGCATTTGACGACATTGTTGGAATTGTCCAGTGGTGATGTGCGAGACATCCTCAAGCTGGCGGCGCGCCTGAAATCGAATCTGAAAAAAGGGAAGCGCCCGTCCTTGTGTGAGAACATGGTTCTGACGCAGGTTTTCGAGAAGCCATCGCTGCGCACCCGAGTCAGCTTTGAAGTCGCCATGAGTCAGCTTGGCGGGCGAAGCATCTTTTTAAGCAGCAAAGACGCAGGTTTCGAGGGGCGCGAAACCAAAGAAGACATCGCTCAGGTGCTCGGAGGATATTCCGACGTCATCACATTGCGGACCTTCTCTCAAGGGCTGATTGAGATTTTCCGGGAATATGCCGGTTGCCCGATTATCAATGCCCTGTCGGATGATTATCACCCTTGCCAGGCACTGGCGGATATTCAGACGATCGAAGAAGTTTCTGGCAATGCGGCCGGGAAGACGATCACCTACATCGGGGACGGAAACAACGTCGCCAAGTCACTCGCGGTTGCCTGCGGGCATGTTGGTGCCACGTTCCGTATCGCTGCTCCCAAGGGGTTTGAACTTCCCGAGCCATTTGTTGCTCAGGTGAAGGGGATGTTCCCCGAACTGGAAGTTCAGCAGTTGAACAGTGCGAAGAAAGCCGCGCCGGGATCAGACGTGATCTACACCGACGTCTGGGCAAGTATGGGGCAGGAGACCGAGAAGGACGAACGCGCCAAGATCTTCGCCGATTTTCAGGTCACGTCCAAATTGCTCGATGCGGCTGGTCCGGACGTCTTGTTCATGCACTGTCTGCCTGCCCGACGCGGGTTGGAAGTGGACGATGGCGTGATGGACGATTCACGAAGCGTTGTGTTCCGACAGGCTGAAAACCGGATGCACCTCGCTAAAGGACTTATTGTCTGGTTGCTGGACGAAGGTCAGAAGAAGTCGGCCAAAGGTCAGGCCGGGAAGACAAAGACCAAGAAGAAGCCACGTTAGGTCGGTTCGGTTTCTCTTGAGAGCGCATCGTCGTTCTCGAAAGTCGACCGCCTGATTTGACTGAGTCACAATCGAAGCAGCCGTCCTCATTGGATGGCTGCTTTTTTGTTGACGCCCCTCCGAATGGCATCTGTCAATTTTGTTGTATGGATTGCGTTGACTGATATCACGACATATCTTTGAGGTGACGTGCGTCCTCAATCCGGTTAATGTTTCAGGTGTTGAATATTGGGCGAGTCTTTGGCTTCAAAGACAGTTTGCCTGATCGTTTTCTGTTTTGAGGATCTTCGTAACGCGGTTCCGACACATGACCGAGTAAACGACTCAGAATTTGGGGATTCCTGTGATCAAAATGCTTCGAAAAATTCAGTTGCTGTGCACTGTCATCCTCGGGCTCAGCGGAGGGATGTTAATGGCGGATGAGAAGCCATTGAAGATCGGTCTTGTCGGACTCGATAGCTCGCACGCAACAGCGTTTACGAAATCCGTGAATGCAAATCCTTCTCTGCCAGGCTTAGAGAACGCCAAGATTGTTGCTGCGTTTCCAGGTGGAAGCCCGGACTTGCCAACGAGTGCTGATCGTGTTGAAGGCTATACCAACACACTGCGAGAAGCTGGCGTCAAGATTGTTGGTTCAATCGAAGAACTGATGCCACTCGTCGATACCGTGATCATCACCAGTGTCGATGGTCGCGTTCACCTTGATCAGGCACGACAGGTCATTGCTGCTGGAAAGCCACTCTTCGTCGACAAGCCACTCTCGACATCTGTGAAAGATGGAGCAGAGATCTTCGCGCTGGCGAAAGCCAAGGGCGTGCCGTGCTTCACTTCATCATCATTGAGGTTTTCCCCAGGTGTTGCAGACGTCCGTTCCAACCCGGCTTTGGGCGATGTCATCGGGTGTGCTGTGTTCAGCCCAAGTGCAACTCAGGTTTCTCACCCTGATCTGTTCTGGTACGGAATTCACGGCGTTGAAATGGTCTTCACTGTTATGGGACCAGGATGTGAAACTGTTACCTGCACCCGAACCGATGGCGTTGACGTGGTTGTCGGGACATGGAAAGACGGTCGAGTTGCGACCTACCGTGGCATGCGAGCCGGCAAGCCAGGATATGGGCTGACCGCATTCGGCAGTAAAGGGAATGTCACGACCGCGATTAAAGTGGGTTACGATCCAATGCTGGTCGAGATCCTGAAGTTCTTCCGCACAGGTGTTGTTCCTGTCAGCAATGACGATTCACTCGAAATTCTGGCATTCATGGAAGCAGCAAACGAAAGCCATCGTCAGGGTGGAAAACCAGTGAAACTGAACATCGGGAAGTAAGCCTGTTCGCTTTGAGCGAATCGGTTCCCATTAAAAAAGAAGAAGCCGCATCTCAAATTGAGTGCGGCTTCTTTCGTTTTGAATCCTTGCCTTCGGTCAGTGACGGCACACAAGTCCCGTTACTGTGGCGGAAGGAGATGTCCCATTTTTTGTCGCTTGGTATCCATGTACTTTGACCGCTTCTCGTGCGGTGGAGCAATGATCGGAACCTGAGCGACCACTTTCAGGTCAACCCATTCTTCGAATGCTTCGGTCTTCTTGGGATTGTTTGTCAGAATGCGAACTTGCTTCAAACCCAGATCTTTGAGGATCTGCAGCCCGACCATGTAGTCGCGCAGGTCTGCTTTGAAGCCGAGTCGATGGTTCGCTTCAACCGTGTCGAACCCTTGATCCTGCAACTGGTAGGCTTTCAGCTTGGCGGTCAGCCCGATGCCACGACCTTCCTGAGGAAGATAAACGACCGCTCCACAGCCTTCGTTCACGATCATCTGCATGGCCATGTGAAGCTGGTCTCCACAGTCGCAACGCAGTGATCCCAGAATGTCTCCGGTGAAGCAGGAAGAATGCATTCGCACCAGCGGGGCTTCAATGCTCGTCAGGTCTCCCCAGACAATTGCCAGCGGTTCCTGAATGTCATGTTCAACGCGATAGGAGATAAACTTGGGTGTTCCAAATTCTTGCGTTGGAATTTCCACTTCCACTTCGCGGCGAATCAGGTTTTCGCGGACACGACGGTGTTGAATGATCTGCGAAATGGAGATCATTGGCAGTTTGTATTCGTTGGCAATCTCACGGAGTTCGTCCAGATCTGCCATGCCTGACCCACGCTGGCTGCAGATTTCAATCAGACAGCCGACTGGTGTCAGTCCCGCCATTTTCATCAGGTCGATGGTGGCTTCGGTGTGACCAGCGCGACGCAGCACTCCCCCTTCACGTGCCAGTAACGGGGAGATGTGTCCAGGTCGCACAAAGTCGCTCGCGATGCTGTCGCCACTGGCGAGTGCTCGGAGTGTCGTCGCCCGAGCGTTGGCGCTGACGCCGGTTCCGCTATCCCGGTGGTCAATCGGAATGAGAAACGGTGTCTGGTGCGGGCTGTTGTTCGATTCCCGGTCGACGATGGGCCCCAACCGCAGGCGGTCTGCTGTCTCTTGTGTGATGGGAGCACACAAAACACCGGCTCCTTTACGAAGCATGAAGTCAACTGTAGCCGGAGTCATAAACTCTGCGGCACAAATGAGATCGCCTTCGTTTTCGCGGTCCTGGGCGTCCAGTACCACGACCATCCCGCCTGACTTCAGGTGTTGCAGAGCTTCGTTGAGCGTATTCAAAAATGGCAGTTGGTCGTCTGACATGAGATCCGGTTCTCAGCAACGAGGAGACATGGAGGGCAGGTCAGGCCGTGGCCTGAACCTGACATTATATCATATCCATTCCTGAAGAGGGGAGCAGCCTCCCTCCTGACAGAACTCTGAAGAACAAAGGATTGGTTTCGTTGTCAATTCCTAATGGAAATCTGATTTTAAATGTTCTTGATGCGATCCGCTGACAGTACTGGACTCCAGGATCGGAACAGGCAAGAATAACAGAAGCGGAAATTTTGATTTGTTTGCTGAAGGGGATGTGATTGGCACGTCAGTTTCTACGGGCGTGATGTGAACTGACGGATTCTCGTTCCGGGAGTGCTTGCCTGCGTCCTCTTATCTTGAATGACATCGCCTGAATTTCAGGTGTCGATCGGCTTCAGACCGAATTTGCAACATCAAGGAGTGCTCAATGTCGACCAGTGTTGCCTCAAATAAAAAGATCTATGCTCGCCCTGAACTCCCTCGGACGCAGCTGTTCATTGATGGGAAATGGCAGGATTCTGTCTCTGGTGAGACGTTTACATCTCATCATCCGGCCACAGAAGAAGAAATTGCTGTTGTTGCCAAAGCGAATGCCGCCGACGTTGATCTGGCGGTGAAAGCGGCACGACGGGCGTTCGATTCCGGACCATGGTCAAAGATGGATGCTCGGGATCGTGGGCGTCTGCTTTATAAGCTGGCTGATCTGGTTGAAGAAGATCTTGAAGAACTGGCTGCCCTTGAAACACTCGATAACGGGAAGCCGATTGTCGACGCGTTGAATGCCGATATTCCGCTGGTGGTTGACGTACTGCGATACTACGCCGGTTGGGCAGACAAGCTGCATGGTCAGACAATTCCTGTCCGTGGAAATTACTTCTCGTACACACGGAAAGAACCGGTCGGTGTTGTCGGTCAGATCATTCCCTGGAACTTTCCAGCTCTGATGGTTTCATGGAAATGGGGACCGGCACTCGCAGCGGGCTGCACCATTGTGATGAAGCCTGCCGAACAAACACCGCTCACCTGTTTGCGTCTGGCTGAACTGGCTCAGGAAGCTGGCTTCCCGGATGGAGTCATCAATATCGTGACGGGTTATGGCGATACCGGTGCCGCAATTGTGAAGCATCCCGGTGTCGACAAGATCGCCTTCACCGGTTCAACTGAGACCGGTCAGATCATTATGCGGGAATCCGCTAATACTCTGAAACGAACCACGTTTGAACTGGGGGGCAAGAGTCCGAACATCATCTTCGCAGATGCGGATATCGAAGCGGCGATTCATGGTTCCGAGTTTGGTCTGTTTTTCAATCAAGGGCAGTGCTGTTGTGCCGGAAGTCGACTGTTTGTTGAGAAGTCGATTCACAAAGACTTCGTAAAAGAGCTCGCGGCAAAAGCATCACAGAGACGACCTGGGAACCCATTCGATCTGGATACGACGCACGGGCCGCAAATCGATGGCGAGCAGTTCAACAAGATCATGAAGTATATCGAACTCGGCAAGAAGGCCGGGGCCGATTGCGTGATTGGCGGGAACCGTCACGGAGACAAAGGATTCTTCATTGAACCGACTGTCTTCGACAACGTGACCGACGACATGGAGATCGCTCGCGACGAGATCTTTGGTCCAGTGCTCAGTGTGCTTCCGTTCGAAAGCCTTGACGAAGTTGTCGAGCGAGGGAACCGAACAAACTTTGGTCTGGCTGCGGCGGTCTGGACCAGAGATGTCTCTAAGGCACATCAGGTTGCGGCGCGGCTTCGTGCAGGAACCGTCTGGGTGAACTGTTACGATGTCTTCGATGCCGGAGCTCCATTTGGTGGCTTCAAACACTCAGGCATCGGTCGCGAACTCGGCGAAGCAGCATTAAGCAACTATACGGAGTTGAAAACGGTCACAGTCAGTCTAGATTAAGGTGAACGGGAGTGACTTCAGGTTTCGCACGCATTCTTCGGATGTCACGAGACCTTCGGTTTAACTGATCGTTTTCAGGATCTTGCAGATGCTTTGCAGAGATGAAGGGGCGCGATGGCACTTCATTTCGGTATTGAAAGCGATCTGCAAACGCCCTTCATGTTATTCGTTACCCACTTCGGGCAATGTGTGACCAAGGGCGTTGTATCTCTTTTATGAGAGGCTGTTGAGCACTATGAATCCTTCGAAGATTGATTTGACTCCTGATCACCGTGCCCAGATTTGCACTGTGTTGAACGCCCGTTTGGCCGATATCATCGATCTCACGCTGCAAGCGAAGCAGGCGCACTGGAATGTGAAGGGCCCTGGGTTTATTTCGCTCCATAAGCTGTTCGACGAAGTCTATTCTGCATTTGCAGAGCAGACGGACGAAGTCGCCGAACGCATTGTTGCTCTCGGCGGGAACGCTGATGGTCAACTGCAGAGCGTGGCCCGACGAACAACGTTGCCAGCATACCAGTCAGCAAGCCACACCGGCCGCGCCCACGTTGATGCACTTTCATCGACTTTGGCGATCTTCGGCAAGGCGGTTCGCGAAGACATTGAACGTGCCAACGAACTGAATGACGCCGGGACTGCAGACCTGTTTACACAGATCTCGCGTCTCACCGATAAGTACCTGTGGTTTGTCGAAGCTCATCTTCACGCTGAGTAATCTGCGTTCACGTTGAAGAGATTGATTTCAAAGAAAAGCCGTCGACACAAGCGATCGAGATCGCAGCTTGTGTCGACGGCTCTATTTTTTGGAACCGATCACGGTCGGAATCGGTCTCCTATGACTATTCACCGCGAGTGATTCGCATGACTTCTTCCAGTGTCGTCGTTCCGTCGAGCATCTTTCGATAGGCCGCCATACGCAGACTGACCATGCCCTTTTTGAGAGCATTGTTTCGGATGGCTCCGGTACTGGCCCGTTCGTTGCAGAGATGTCGAATCTCTTCGTCGTTGATCAGGAGTTCGTGAATTCCTGTTCGACCAGAGTACCCGGTGTCGCGGCAGTCACGGCAACCTTTGGGAGCATAGAGTTGGCGGCCGGCGAGTTCCGGCAAATCTGGCGGGAGTTCATCTGGAGAATACGTGTGCGGCTGCCTGCATCGCATACAGAGTCGGCGTAACAGGCGCTGGGCAAGAATTCCTTCGACGGTGCTCGATACGAGATAAGGTTCCACACCCATGTCGACGAGTCGGGTAAATGAACCGGGAGCATCGTTCGTGTGCAATGTGCTGAACACAAGGTGACCAGTGAGTGATGCCTGAATTGCACTCGTCGCTGTTTCGCCGTCTCGAATTTCCCCGATCAGCACAATGTCAGGGTCGTGACGGAGAATACTTCTCAACCCGGCTGCGAATGTCAGCCCGATCTTGGAGTGAACCTGAATCTGGCTGATCCCGGCAAGCTGATATTCGACAGGATCTTCAACCGTAATAATCTTGACGCTCGGGTCTTTAATCTCACTGAGCGCACTATAAAGCGTGGTCGTTTTTCCTGACCCTGTTGGGCCTGTCACCAGAACAATTCCGTGTGGGAGAGCGATCAGTTTGTGAAACTGATCATAAGTGTCCTGCGGCATTCCGACCCCTTTCAGGTCGAACACCATACGCTGCTTGTCGAGAAGACGGAGAACGACACCTTCCCCATGAAGCATTGGAATGATGGAAACACGGACGTCGATATCGCGTCCTTGCACCCGCATGTTGATACGACCGTCCTGTGGAAGACGTTTCTCGGCGATGTTGAGCCGGGACATGATCTTCAGTCGGGTGACGATCGATGACGCGAAGTGGTTGATCTCTGGTGGGACGTTCTGCACCCTTAACAGGCCGTCGATGCGGAAGCGGATGATTAACCCTGCTTCCTGCGGTTCCAGATGGACGTCGCTAGTGCGTTGTTCGAGTGCTTCGATGAGCAGTTCGTTCACCAGTCGGATCACCGATGGGGCCTGAGCTGATTCAGCCAGTTCACCCATCTCGGCAGGGATTTCATCGAGCAGATCGATCTCGTCAGCGCGCTGGGCGACGAGTTCTTTGATCGTGTCACCGCCGACGCCGAGATTCCGTTTAATCAGATCGAGAATCTCGTTACGACACGCGAGCACCGGTTGGACTCGCTCTCCTCCTAGCGTCCCTAATTCATCGATCGCTTCAAAGTCGAATGGATCGGAAACGGCGATACGAACGTGACCATGCTGACGATCCAGCGGCATTGATTCGAATCGAAAGATCGCCGATGTCGGAAACCGATTCAGCAGATCACGATCGACTTCAAACTCCTTCAGATCAACGTAAGGCATCCCGAGTTCGTTGGAGAGTAAACGAAGGGCTTCGTCTTCGCGCAGAATCCCCATTTCGACCAATGATTGATCGATCCGTTTTCCGGCGTATTGCTGCTGGGCAATTTCTAATTGCTGAGGGGTGATGAGTCCGCTTGCCAGCAGGAGCGATCCGATATTCATTTATCTGCTGCCGATTGGGAAGACTGGCGTTTGTGACTGTGTGGAGATTGCAGTGTAACGACCCCGATCGCATTCTGGGCAACATTCAAGTCAATCTCCCGGCTTCGACATTGCGAGAAACGCGTTTCACAAGTGGAGGAGCGTTTCATGCAGATGCGGTTGCGTGAACTTTGCTGCGGGGCCGCATGCGAGCCCAAACCCGTTTAGCGACCGCTTCGTCCGCTTCCTCCGAATCCACGCGACCCGCCAAAGCCACCTCCGCCTTGGCCTCCAAATCCACGTGATCCACCAAAGCCGCTACCGGAACCTCCGAATCCACGAGATCCTCCGAAGCCTCCACCTGTCGGGCCGCCTGTTGGCCCACTGGATCCGCCCCCTTGTTGCATCCGTTCCCGCATTCGCTGTTCGAACATTTGTCGCATCTGATCCGGGTTGCTGCTACCTGGCTGGGCACCCGGTGTCGAAGCAGGAGGTGTGCTGGAAGTCGTTCCCCCGCTTCGGGAGCCTGAGGTACTGATTTTTACTTGTGGAATGATCGAGTTCAGGGCTCCCTGCATCACTGTGGAATTTGTGTTCTCAAGGGAGATGACGTGGATCGAACGACGTGCTTCTTCGGCAGCCTGATCCAGCGATTTTACGAGCCCTTCGACTTCCCGATACAACGGCTCATCTGACCAGATAATGAGACTGTTGGTGTTGTTGTCTACACTGATCGCGAGCTTGGCTGCTGGTTGCTGCTGCTCGTTCCGATTTCCGCCTCCTCGGGCAGCCGCCAACATGGCAAGTGGATTGTTTGGGTCTTGCCCACGGGGCGGTTCGATATAAGACTTATAGACCTCTTTTACGATGTTGTAGACTTCAGAGGCACTCGCGTGTTCTACCAACAGCATGCGGGAAGTCTTGTCTCGCATGGAGTCTCCACCAAGATCGCTGGCGTCCAGCACACGCAACATATCTTCAACTTCCCGAACCTGTGCGGCAGGACCGGTCACGAAGAGAGCGTTCAGTCGTACGTCTGGAATGATCTTTAACTGGGGGCTGGCGTTCAGGGAATCGAGGCCTGTTGCTCCCAGCAGACTGGAACCGAGCGAACTGCCGAGTCCTCCAAGCGTGCTCCCGCTGGAGGCTGAAGAACTTGCTGAGACGGACGCCATCGGAAACAGCAGTTTCAACATTCCTGCGGTTTCAGTGGCGTCTGATGACCGCAGCGAAAAGACAGTCCAGGTGATTCGCGGAGGAACAGCCTGCATCGCCTGATTCAGAAGTTGCTGAAGTTCATCCAGCTGTTGTGGGTCGGAGGATGAAATGACGAGTTCGTCGCCGACAACGGTGATGTTCACACCGGGGCGCGGTTCTGTCGGTGCCGTTTTTGAATCAGGGGGCGCCTGCTTTGTCTCGGCCTGTTTTAAATAGGCCTCCAACTCTTGAAACAACTTCTCATCAGCAGGTGTCAGTTTACCGGCCGGGGCCTTCTGTTCCGCAGGAGCCGTACCTGACGGAGCCGTGCCTGCAGGAGCAGCGCCTGATCGCTCGGCACCTGGTTGCGTCGTACCGGACTGTGGACTGCTGGCTGACGGAATTGGAGTTGCCGGCTGTTCTGCAGCTTCGGGCTTCTTCTCAGGACCTGTTTCAGAATTGCTTGCAGGTTCTGTCGTCGTCTGGGAGACGTTGCGAACAGGAACGCGTCGACGTGGCGAAGTCTTCACAGAATCCTGCTGGGCAGGGGAGGCACTACGCTCTGTCGCATTCGTTTCCAGCGGATGCCGTGAAGGTGGAGTATCCATCCCCGTTGGTCGTGCTGGAGCTGGGGTACGATTGTTTGGACGCGCTGTCGGATCGACGATGCGAATATCGGAACCGTTCTTCGTTCCCCACATTCGTTCAATGATCGGCAACAATTCTGCTGGATCGCGTCCGCCAAGTTGCAGGGTTCGAATCCGATCCAGGCTGGAGTTGCGTTGGGTTGAGCCGTCTTCACCAAGTTGATTTAACAGGGTGCGGATCTGTGTAAGTTGATCGCTGCTACCGCGAATCATCAACTGACGTCCCAGCAAATCGGCTTCGACCGTTGGTGCATCAGTGTCTTTGACAAACATCGAACGGATCGTGCTGGAAACCGAAAGCGGGTCGAGCTGTGCCAGCGGGATCACGGCAATCTGGCGAGCCCCTCCCTGACCATCCATTTGTGCGATCAGCATCTCGACCTGACGATGCTGATCAGGTGACGCCTGAATATGCACTTTGCCGTTTCGGGCGTCGTCGTTCACAACGATGCCCGGCATCAATGCGTCGATCGTTTTTGTGACTTCCCGAGGGTCGGACGAGTTGACGGAATAGACCTTCAGGAATGGCCGAGTACTGGTTGGGCTGAAGGTGCTTGCTTCACCACCAACGTCGACTGTTTTTAAAGCCTGCTCAATCAGCAAATGCTGGGAGAGTTTTGCTGAGACCAGTAGCTGATTCGTCCGGAGATCTGTCGTCACACGCGGTTGATTTGGATCAGCGGCTCGCGCTGCTTGTTGCTGTTGTGGGGGTTGCTGGCCGCCTGGAGGTCCCCCTCCGCCACGGAAGTCACGCCCGCCGCCCCGGAATCCCTCTTGTGACGAACTGACATTGGTGACCCCGGTGGTGATCCCCAACAGGTTGCGCACAATGGCTTCCGCATCAGAGACTGGAATATGCTGCACCTGATAAGACTTGAACGTGACATCGTTCGGCCCACCGCGAGCAGTGACATCGACGAGCAGGTTCTTGATTCGTCGCAGGTTCGATCCAATATCCGTTACCAGAATCGAGTTGGTCGACTTCAGACCAACAACTTTTCCTTGTGGCCCACGGATGTTGTTGACTTCGCTCGCAATCTGTTCGACGTCAACCCCTTCAAGTGGGAAGATGACGGTCAACAGTTCGTTCCGACCGCGAGACTCCAGATCGCTTGGAGCAATAATCGGAATCAGACTCGGTGGAATTGGTTCATCAATGTTGACGCAGACAAGAAACTCGTCGCGACGAACGAGGCAGAACCCTTTCGGAAGCAGGTATCCATTGAGGATGTCCAGCGCTTCTGTCGGGGTGTAGCGGCCTTGATCGAAATAGTTGAACGTGCCGGGTGGCAGCGAATTCAAATCGAGAGAGAGCTTGGCTTCTTCGGCGAACAACTTCAAAACGTCGGCCCACGGGGCGTAACGGAAGTTGAATGAGAAGCGACGAGTCGGATCACCAGTCGTTGGTTCTGGTGTTGCCTTCTCCGCAGTTGGTTCGCCGGGGATCGTCTCTGGTGAAGCGGCAGGCGTGGCGGGTGCCATGCCGGTTCCCCCGGGGGTGAATGTGGCAACTGGCTTTGCCCCTTCAGGCACCGTCTCGACGATGATCGTTCGCGGAGTTGGCGGGAGTGCCGGGCTCATGCCGGGTGCGGTAGTTGCTGCTGTTGGTGTTGCAGTCGCGTTCGGCGGTGCCCCGATCCGTTCGGTCCACTTCGTCCGCTGTTCCGGGGTGAGGACGGCAAGAAACTTGGCCGACCATTCGTCGTCAAACTGTTTTCGCTCTTCGTCTGTGGCACGGCGCATTCCAAATCGAGCCGTCATCCATTCGCCGCTCAGTTTCTGGAACTCTTCTTTTTGAGCGTCATTCAACCCGAATTCGGTTGCGAGTTCAGTGTCACGGCCAAAAACCCCAGGGCCTTCTCGATGCAGGCGCAACTGATTCAGACGAGAGGCCTGCTCAGGCGTGAGGATTGCTTTGACCTCTTCGTCTGTCTTCTTCCGGTTTTCTTCCCCTCGCAATCGCATGTCTTCGCGGACCTGATTGCGCTCTTCTTCCGTCTGGGCGTTCTGCAGGCGCTCGCGGATATCGCCAAAGCTGTCGCTATTGTTTCGCTGCTGTTCATTCAGCGCATCAATTTGCTTCTGCTGTTCTTCGGTGATCTTGAGTTCCAGCTTGGCCGATTCGCTGAAGAGTTCTCCCAGCAGACCACGACCGCCGCCGGAACGACCTCCAAAGGAACCGAATCCGCCGGGGCCACCCGGGCCACCTTGGCCGAATCGACTTCCACCAGGACCTCCTGAGCCGAAATCCTGGGCAAAGAGTGAGCCCGCCATCAAGGCACCGCAGAGCGCGACGGTTCCGATGCGAATTGATCTGAAACGGCTGGGCATCAACATTCTCAAACTCCTGATCCAGTCCGATCGCAATGCTTATTCCTGACGAAACGTGCGGAACGTACAAAAGTTCATGCCGCACGAGATTTAAGTCAGGATTTTCTCATGTCAGGCCGATGGTGGCATTGCGTAAGGACTGGTCTGGTATCTTGTTCGGATAATTGCCAATAATACAATGCAAAAAAATTAGGCAAAGCAACGATTCGGAGTGATTCTAAAAGGTTCGTCTGAATGGCGCGGCCCGATTCGACTTCTTCGGTGTTGAATTTGGAGTCAGTCCCGAGGACCTCAGTATGCAACACCGTCACCATACTTTCGGATCGGACTCTATGCAGAAAAGTAAACTTCTCCGAAACTTACAATTCTGCCTATTGTTTTGTTTCTGCGTCAGCCCCCTGTTTGCTCAGGATGAAGGGCGTCGGGGCTCCTACGGATCATCAGGAGAGGGCGGTCGCTGGGATTCACGCCGCTCCTCCGGCCGAAGTTTCGGCGGTGAAGGAGGATTCGGAGGGCGAGATTATCGCGGTTCTGAGTCACGCGGATCTGAATTTCGTGGGTCCTCAGGTGGGTTTCGTGATGGCCGGGAGATGAGTGGGCCATCATCGGGGGCAGTTCCTTCAGGCTCCGCGGTCGCTAGCCCTTCCGGAGCACCAGGCACCGTTGGCACTCCTGCTCGAACTTTGGTTCTTCAGACCAGAGAACGAGTTACGGTCGATCTTCCTCTGAATTTCAAGGAAGGCGATATCGATGGCGACGGGCAGATTGCATTTTATGAATGGCGCCAGTGGAAACGTGGCGATCTGAATGGGTTCACGGCCCTTGATCACAATCGAGATGGCTTTTTGACACCGTCTGAACTAGTGAAAGGTGCGACCAGCTCAGTGTTAGCGGCAACTTCCTCGACTCCGACCGCATCTGGGACAACTGCGTCTCCGATGGCTGTCTCAGCGGGGGGAGGAAGCCCTGTTTCCGGGATACAAAGTTCAGCGACGACACAGGTTTCGACCGCTTCTGCATCTGACAGCAGTCTGGAAACGACGACAAATCGAGCAAAGTCGATGTTTGGCCTTCTCGACAAGGATGCAAATGGTCAGCTGAATGAGGAAGAATGGAAGCGGTCCACTCGAATTCGGTCGCAGTTTATGGAAGCCGGGATTGATTTGAGTGGATCAATGCCGAAGGATGCTTTTATCGCCCATTATCTGAAATTGAATTCCGGGGCAGGCTGAAAGTGTTGTTTCACTTTGAGTCCCCGACTTTTTCGCCAGCAGTGTCGCCGCCTTCATGCCAGACTACCAATACATTGCGAGAGAGCTTTCCGGAAAGCAGGTGACTGGCGTTCTGACAGCTGCGACCGAAAAGGAAGTACTCGCGTCGCTTGCTTCTCGGAGCCTGTTTCCAATCAATGTTGAGGTCTCGGCGTCGAGCAAAGCGTCTGAAAAGCAGTTAGGCAGACGCGTCCCTCCTCGAATTCTGGCTGTCTTCTATTCTCAGCTGGCGGATCTGTTGCGTTCCGGCGTGCCGTTGATGCGGTCACTGGAGTTGTTGAGTCGGCAGTCGACGCATCCGGCTTTGAAAGTCGTGGTGCAAGAGGTTCGTGATCAGGTCGCGAACGGATCGCGACTTTACGATGCCATGCGACAGCATCCCAAAGCCTTTAACGAGCTCATGATCAGTATGGTCAGGGCCGGTGAAGAAGGGGGCTTTCTCGAAGACGTTCTCAAGCGTATTGCCGACTTCACGGAACAGCAGGAAGAATTGAAAGGCCGCGTCGTTGGCGCGATGGTGTATCCAATCTTTTTGCTGACGGTCGGGGGACTTGTCGTTGCGGCATTGATGGTCTGGTTTGTTCCGAATTTTGAGCCGATCTTCGACAATATGCGGCAACGGGGCGAACTCCCGTGGACCACGAAATCATTGCTCGCGATGAGTAATGCGGCACAGGCGTACTGGATTTATGGACTGGCGATTGCTGCGGCTGCGATCTATGGATTAAACCGATTCCTGAAAACGGCTGATGGACGCCTTCGTCTGGATCAGTTTCGGCTCAAGGCGTTCGGATTGGGGCCGATCACCAGAAGTCTCGCGATTGCCAGATTTTGCCGCGTTCTGGGCACGTTGCTTGGGAACGGTGTGCCGGTTTTGAATTCACTGAAGATTGCGAAAGACGCGACCGGAAATAAGGTTCTCAGCGTTTCAATCGACAAAGCGGCAGAGCATGTTTCGACGGGGCGCTCGCTGGCTAAGCCATTAGGGGCGAGTGGTCAGTTTCCAGAAGAAATCGTGGAAATGATTGCGGTTGGTGAGGAAGCGAATAATCTGGAAAACGTTCTGATCGGAATTTCCGAGAACCTCGAAAAGCGGACCAGCCGTCAGGTCGAAATGGCGGTGCGTTTGCTGGAACCCATTCTGCTGCTCATCCTGGCGGCAATTGTGTTGTTCGTTGTGGTCGCGTTATTACTTCCCATTCTTCAGTCTTCTTCGTCGGCTTAGTCCGGTTACGTGAATACAAGAAATCAGTTTTGACTGGGGTGTTGTTCCCCGTCGGTTTGAAAGATCATTTAGAAATCATCCCGGAGCATTCGCTGGTCGTTTCATTCGACAGGCAGTGTTCTCTTTAAACTATTGGAGTCGCACCAATGAAAGTTCGTTTGGCCCGCCAGGTTCGTCGTCGCTCTGCATTTACTCTGCTCGAAATTTTGATCGTGCTTGCGATCATCGGTGTGATTGCAGCGATGGCCGTCCCACGATTGTTGGGCCAGCAACGTGGAGCGTTGATTCAGACTACGAAAACAGCCATCACAAACCTTGAGAAGAGTGCAGAACTCTGGGCAGTGGGAAATCTGGGGAGCTATCCTGAATCGATTCAGGCGATGATGCAGAAGGGCCCAGATGGCAGCGAACCTATTTACACCAAGGTTCCGGCAGATGCCTGGAACCAGCCATTGAACTATGAGTATCCAAGTACTCGTTCCGAATCCGGGCGCCCTGCGATCTGGTCAAACGGTGAAAACCGGACCAACGAAAACGGCGGCGGCGACGACATTAATAACTGGTCCGAAGCAACGAAGTAGTTTGTGCTTGAATCGATGAACGATCAATCACCGTGACGGTCCAAAGCCAGGCATAGAACTGAGATGATGCGGCAGAGTTGTTCATGTCGACGATCAAATGCGAGGAACGCTCAACAAGCGCGCCCCGCATTTACGATGCTTGAACTTCTGCTCGTCGTGTCAGTGCTGGGGATTATCGCTGCCTTAAGCTGGCCGCGCCTGTTTAACAATCTCAAGTTGCAGACGTTGCAAGGGAATGTGGAACAGGTCCGGCAGGTATTGGATCGTGCTCGGGTTCGAGCGGTGGAAGAAGGGGTGACTCTTCAGGTTCGTTATGAACCGCAAGGGCGAAAGTATGTCATTCTTCCTCAGGAATCTCTGGACACAAATTCCTCATCCGGGAGCAATCAAACTGCCGGAACCACGACGTCGATTCGTACGACCACTCGTATGAAAGAACCGTACCGCGTGTATGAGTTAGGGAGTGAATGTCATTTCCATGTAGACAATGCATTACTGAGCGGGCAGCAGACGATCATTGAGAAACTGGATGACAGCTGGCTGACCCAGTTGCAGAATGGGGAACTCGCCAGGGATGTCGGGTGGTCGACACCGATTCTGTATTTTCCTGATGGCTCTGCTACGGATGGCTCAGTGGTGGTGATGAATCAAAGTCGACGCTATGCCAAACTTCATGTGCGTGGATTAACGGGAGCCGTCTCTGTTCAACCAATCGCAGAGATGTCGGAGAAACTCGGTGCGACAGGGAACTGATCTTCAACCTGTTCTTTCGTGCTCGAAGCGACGTGGCCGGTCGCGATACGTCTTCACTCGTCGCGGGATCAGTCTGTTCGAGGTTGTCCTCGCCTTATCCATCTATATTGGTGCGCTGGCGGCAATCAGTCAGATTCTCAACACGGGAAGCAAGGCTGCGATTCGCGCCCAGTTACGCTCGCAGGCAGAATTGTATTGCGAAAGTCAGATGAATCTGATTCTTGCCGGTGGTGTTCCCTTAGAATCTGTTTCAAAGAGCCTGATCGACGGGAAGGCGGACTGGTACTGGACCTTGAATGTTCTCGATGCCGGTGTCCCGTATCTTTTACGACTGGAACTGACGGTCGAACATTCAGGCAATCACTCTGATGCAGAAGTTCAGTATCAGATGATTCGGCTCATTCGCGATCCTCAGGTGTTTATTGATTCCGCAGCAGCGGCGGAGAGTGGTTTATGAATCACTCACGCGATGTCTTGAATCAATTCACAGTGAATCAAACATGCGTTCCCTGCATCGCACGGCGACGGCAGCGATCAGCGTTCACATTATTGGAAGTGTTAATTGCACTGGGGCTCACTGTCTTGCTCGTGTACGCCGTCTATGCAGGGATCGATCTGTGCTATCGCTATCGTGTGGCTGGTCGGGGAGAAATTACCGGGCAGCAGTTTTTACGCGGGTTGACGTTGCGAATGCAGGACGACGTCAATGCCGTTGTCCTTGCACTTCCACAAGAAACCGAGGCCTCGTCTGAGATGGGGACGGGGCAGGCGACAGATGATGATCTGTCATCGGATTCCAGTTCCAGTTCCAGTTCGACAGTTGTTGTGCCGGTTTTGAGTTTCGACGGGATCGAAGATGCCGGGATTCCAGCGCTGGCAGGTGTCGTGGGAACTGCTGATCTTCTGCATCTCTGCGTCAGTCAGCCGACAAGAGAGTTGTCTTATTATTCTCTCAATGATCGTCCTGTTGGAGATGAACGAACGAGTGATCTGCAGGTGATCTCGTATGGGCTGGTGGAGATCGATTCCATCACACTGGCCTTGTTACAGCAGAATCTCAAAGTGACTCGCCCGGATCAGGGATTGGGCCGACGAGTTCGCGACCTGTTTGCGATTGTCAAAGTTGATGAAGTGCTCGACTCGCCGAATCTCATGGCTGCCGAAGTGACCGAACTCTCGTTTCGTTATTTCGATGGTGTGGACTGGGTCGAAAGCTGGGACAGCCTTGCGTCGGGAATTTTGCCTCGGGCGATTCATGTCACCTTTGGAATCTGGAGTCCTCCGCCTGAGCGTTTAGGGGGACCACTCCCTGGGGCAATTGCGAAGGTGACACATATTGAGCACGTGTTCTATCTGCCTGCCTCCGAGCCCAACCCGGAGACGCTGCAATGAGAAACGGATCAACACTCTGTTCAAGGCGAATTTCATCGTCTTCTGATCGAACAGACGTCTCGCGTCGAGGGAGTGCGCTGGTGCTCGTGCTCGTCGTGATCGCAATGCTGACACTGGCGGCCTATACGTTCTCGGACACGATGATTACGGAGTATCGGGCATCGACTGCATATGGTCAGCAATTGCAGGCAACCGCGTTTGCACATTCCGGAGTCGAGTACGTCGCTGCGTTTCTCGGACCAGACGGGGGAGGTTGGCAAGCCGATGTGTATCACAATCAGGCATTATTCCATGTGCCGATTGCTGAGGATGCTGGCTTCTCAGTTGTGGCTCCTGTTGAGGATGCCATTGTCACGAGCCAGAGCCGGAATCAGGGAGGTCAGGTTTTGCGGATGGGACTGGTTGATGAATCTTCCAAGATCAACCTGAATGCGCTGGCATTGCTGGACCCTTCAGATGGGGTTGCGCGTGAGATGCTCATGGCGCTACCGTACATGACAGAAGTGATTGCAGATTCAATTCTGGACTGGATTGACTCTGACGACGAACTACGTGATTACGGTATGGAGTTCGAGGGCTATACCACGGTGATGCCGCGCAACGGTCCATTGGAATCGCTGGAAGAACTGTTGCTCATTGAGGGGGTGGACCCTGCAATGCTGTATGGTGAGGATTCGAACCGCAACGGGATTCTTGATCCCAATGAGAATGATGGCGAGGCGTCGTTGCCGTGGGACAACGCAGACGATGTTCTGGACATGGGTTGGGTCGAATACCTGACTTTACATAGCAAAGAGAAGAATCTTCAGCATGCGGTCGATGTGTTTGGCGAGGCCAGAGTCAATCTGAATCAGGATTTGCTGACCGACCTGTACGACGAACTTGAAGAGAAGTTCGACGCAGACATCGCGACGTTCGTAACCGCATTTCGCCTGCATGGGCCGGCCTCTGAAGCATTGGACTCCGCCTCAGGCAACTCTGGTACAGAAAGTTCTGGGCAATCTGGGAGTGGAGGCAGTTCTGGTTCCGGTAGTGGTGGAAGCGGAGCCAGTGGGGGCGGCGGCGGACAAAGCGGTAGCCAGTCTGGCGGCGGTGGCGGCGGTGATAGAACTGGCGGACAATCTGGTGGTTCGCAATCTGGTGGTTCGCAATCTGGTGGTGGTCAGGCCAGTGGCGGCCAGTCAATTGGCGGTGGTAGTAGTCAGTCAGGCGGCGGTCAATCAGGAGGCCAATCTGGCGGATCCGGACAGGGGGGGGCACAATCTTCTAAACAGTCCACCGGTCTCTGGAGACCATCGACAAGTTCCAGTAGTTCCAGCAGTGCGATGACCACTGGGGATGCAACGACCGATCAGGGACTGAAAGATGCCGCTGACGCGCTGGCAGGAGTCTTGGGCGGCGCGGAAGGAAGTGTCACACGCGGCGGACTTGATTTGGCTGCAGGCAGCAAGCGAACGATTCGTTCCATCTATGAACTGGTCGGGGCTCAGGTGAATACGACGGTCAACGGACAGCAGGTGACATTGGAAAGTCCCTGGGCGGCGGACCCAGGCAACCTGCAGATGAATCTGCCAACATTGCTCGATCAGTTTTCCATTACGGATGAAACGGACATTCGTGGACGAATTAACATCAATGAAGCCAGACTCTCTGTTTTGATGGCCATTCCTTCAATGCCAGAAGACTTGCCTGCGAAGATTATTGAGGTTCGGTCGCAACGTTTATCAGGGGCGACAACTGCTGATCGCTTTGCAACGGCAGGTTGGCTGCTGATTGAAGGACTCGTGGATCTGCCAACGATGGTAGAACTGGATAGTTCGATTACGGCTCGTGGAGAAGTCTTCCGGATGCAGGTGATCGGCCATAGTGATCGCGGTGGGACGATTGCCCGGGTTGAAGCGATTGTTGACGCGTCGTCCTACGCTCCCAGGATTCTGTATCAGCGGAATTTGTCGCGATTAGGGGCAGGGTATCGACGAGAAGACTTGCCAGGTTTTCAGACTGATCGAGTCTCGCAGTGACCTGACGTCGAGCGAAGTATTGTTTTAGACAGAGATTTTAATTCCCGATTGAGAGTGATTCGCCGTGTCTGAAGAGATTGCATTGGAATGGTTCCGCGATCGAATCGACGCCTTGAGCGCCAAGGGACAGGCCGCGCGCGAGGAATCTGTCGATCATGCAGATCCTCTTGTCCCGGCGGTGCAGGCCGGAGGGTCTCTGCACGCGTGGCTTCAACGGGCAGGGCTTCCCGGTGGCAAAGCGGTTCTGGTACTGCCGCGCGAATCTGTCGTGATGCGTCGTTTGCAGTTACCACTCAGCCCTGAAAATGAATTGCCCGATCTGGTTCGATTTCAGGCAGCGACAAAAACGGCTGCTCCGATTGATTCTTTAGTATTGGATTATTTGCCGCTGCCGGTGCAGCCGGGGCGCGACGGGCAGGATGTGATCGCGATCTCGATTGATCGCGATAAGCTCGCCCGAATGAAAGCGGTTTGTGATGCGGCCGGGTTGGAAGTGACCAGAGTCACACTCGCCTCGTTGGGCGTGGGGCGGTTTCTTCGCACAAAAGCCGCATCAGACCTGGGCATCGATGGTCCAGATCTTGTCGTCTATCAACAGCATTCGCAGGTAGAACTTTCCATCTTTGATGAAGGTTCACTGGTCCTCAGCCATGTCGTGCATCTTGCTGATGATGCTCACGGCGATGCGCTGAAACCATTGAACATGGAGATCACTCGGCTGTTCATGGCGCTGGTGCAAACTCGTGGTGAAGTGGTTGTGACACGCTGCTTCTACTTGAGTGGGACTCCGCACCCGGGAGTTCAAAATCTCCTTGAACAGCGATTCGGTGCCGGGTTGAAAGTCATTGACCCGACAGAAACAGGACGAGGAAAATCCGTCCCGGGATTTGAGGCATTATCAGGTGCGCTGACCTCGTCTTCTGATCCGAGCTTGTCGATTGATCTGTTGCATCCACGGAAGCGAGTTGATGCTCCGGATCGACGGAAATTGTATTTCTCGATCGCCGGGATCTCTGCGGCTCTCTTGCTGGCAGGCGGAAGCTACTGGTTCTATTCCACGAAAGGTGCGCTGGAAAATCAGGTCGCAGTTGCTGACGAGGAAATCAGAGGTCAGGAAGAGTTCCTGAAGAAAGGGAAACCTCGCAGTGATGCTCATGCTCGTGTTGTCCGCTGGATGGAAGGGGACCCACATCCGGTCGAGCTGTGGAGCCACCTGCACAAGTACTTCCCCGGCCGTGATCGGGTCTATCTGCAAGAGTTCCGCATCGTTCCAATGCAGGGAGCGATGATTGCTCGATTTACAGGGAAGGGACGGGCACGGGATCGATCCGATGTCGATTTCCTGCAGCAGTCACTCTCTGACAACGGATACCGCGTTCGACCAAATACTCCTGCATTGGGGAATCGCGATCCTGATTTTCCATGGCAATTTGACCTCGATGTTGAACTCCCGCGAACTGTGATTGCACCACCGGCCTCGAAGGGGCCTGCGAAGACTCCGGCTCCAGCAGTCCAGCCACCCAAACCGCCGACAACCGCAGCAGTGTCAACCGGGAATGCGGGCTCGGGTGCCAAGTAAGTGCCTCGGATTTGTGAGGACGTGTCTGCATGTCATTGTGTTGACGCCAATCGAATCACGCCTTGTTGTTGAAGATCGAATAAGAGCGGCTGTGTCATGAAGTCTCGTGAAAAATTACTGGCGATCTCGTTCGGCGCGGTTCTCATCGGCGGCGTCGGATTCAGCTATTTCGAGTCCGCAATCCTGACGCCGTTGCGTGATCTCGAAAATGTGGTGAAAGCGAAGACGACTGAGACTCAGCGACTTCGGACTGAGCAGATGGCTCTTGCCAGAAAAGATGGCGAGATGAAGCAATGGCGAGGCTTGAGCCTGCCGCCGAATCCGGAAGATGCGCAACGACTTTACCAGGAATGGCTCATCAATCTCGCACAGTTGTCGGGATTTGAAATCCTGAAGGTGACACTCGAACGGCGTGTGGCTGAAGGTGACACGTTCGTCACGATTCCTGTGCAGATGGAAGTGCGTGCCAAACTTCGTGAGTTGATGGAGTTCATCGATCGCTTCGAATCCGTTGATCTGCTGCAACGCATGGCGCGCTGTGATGTGACCAGTCCTTCGAGTGAAGGGGACCCGGAACTGAATGTGACGCTGATTCTGGAAGGAATCTCGATGCAGTCGGCTTCTGAGCGACCTCGATTGTTTCCACAGTCGGAGTTGTTTGAGCCTGTGAGCAAAGATGCGACGAAAGTCACGGTTGTTTCCAATAAGGGCTTTCCTGAAAAGGTTCCATTCTGTATTCGGATCGGGACCGAATTCATGAATGTGACAGCGATGGAAGGAAACACCTGGAACGTTCAGCGTGGCGTTGAGAAGACCTTCTCTGAGAAGCACGATCATAATGCTTATGTCGAGCTGTTTCCGCTACGGGACAACAGCAGGCTTGCGAACGAGATGAACGCCATCGCGAATGCGAGTCTATTCACTAAACCGGCTCCCAAGATCGATTATCAGCCCCGTCTGGCAACGACGACTCCTCCCCCTGTGATTCGCGGTAATACCTGGAGCTGGAAGCTCGACGTTGCAGGGTGGAACCCGGCTTTTGGTTCACCGAAATTTGAATTGGTTTCTTCTCCGCCGGGGATGGAACTGGATGCTCAGACTGGCACACTGCAATGGCGTGTGACAAATCAGGCAGAACTGGGGAATCATCCTGTTGAACTGCTGGTTTGGGGAACGAATGGCCGCGATGCGGGTTTTGCTCCTTCGTTCAAAGTGCGAGTCCGCGACCGCAACCTTCCTCCACAGATCACATCTGCTGGTCCATTTCGCTTCTTTATTGGTCGAGAGTCAGAGATCAAGATCGACGTGAAAGATCCGGACGGGAATGGAAAACCGGTGACGTTCGCCATCGAGCAAGGCCCTGCCGGGATGACGATTGATACTCAGTCAGGATTGTTGAAGTGGAAGCCGGGCGAAGAGTTGATGCCGCAGAAGATGGAAGTTCGCCTGAAGGTCACAGATACGGACGAGTTTCCAGAAGTGGTCACATCAACGATTCCGGTCAGCCTTGATGAGGATTCGGCACGCTTTACCTATTTGACAGGGTCGGTAACACGATCATCAGGCAAGGAAGAAGCCTGGATTTACGATCGTGCGACCAACAAAACCACCGTACTGCATACCGGCGATGTGTTTCAGGTTGCTGATTTTGATCTCACCTTGGAATCGATCGGGCCGACGTTCATTATCGTGAAGCGTGGCGACCAGAAGTTTCAATGGAAGATGGAGCAGCCTTTGACTGAGATGCAGCCAGCTCCCGGAACAACGTAATGAGCTGTTGATCTGTCAGGGAAAACCGGGTTGTTACAGCTGCGGAATGCCCTGAAGGGTTTGGTTTTGTGGACTGTAGGGGATGATTCCGGCCTGAGCCATCGCTGCAAACTCCGGGGCAAGACTTGAGTCGTTCTGACTGTCCCGATACGCTGGCTGTGTCCAAATTGAAACCGTATCGTCTGTTGTTGAATTCAACGAATCATTTATTAACTGGGGCAGTACGACGGGAAGAGTCCATGTGGGCCAACTGTCTCAACGACTGCTCTGAATTGGGAAAGTAATCGAGTGAACGCCCGGATCGTTTTGCTGCCTGGTGATGGAATTGGTCCTGAAGTCGTCGCTCAGGCAAAGCTGGTGCTGGAACGCGTTGCCCAAATTGGTGGGCATCAGTTTGAGTTTTCGTCCCATCCAATTGGTGGAAACGCGATCGACGATTTCGGTGATCCGCTGCCAGAACAGACTCTGACCGCATGCCGGGCATCTGATGCTGTGTTGCTGGGAGCAGTCGGGGGCCCAAAGTGGGACGATCCAACCGCCAAGACACGTCCAGAAGCAGGGTTGTTGAAGATCCGCAAAGAACTCGGGTTGTTTGCGAACCTCCGTCCTATCACTGCAATTGATTGTCTGGTTGATGCGTCTCCATTGAAGCGAGAAGTGATTCAGGGAACCGACATCCTGTTCGTTCGTGAATTGACCGGCGGGATCTACTTCGGTGAATCCGGCTTGAAGAAAAACGACGACGGCAGTGAAACCGCCTTCAGCACGATGACCTATTCCACACACGAAATTGAACGTGTTGTGCGAGTGGCAGCGAAGGCCGCTCAGGGACGTTCAAAGCGTTTGACCTCGGTCGACAAGGCTAACGTTCTGGAAGTTTCCCGGCTCTGGCGTCGCGTTGCAGAACGTGTTGTGAAGACAGAGTTCCCGGACGTGACGTTTGACGTTGTGCTTGTCGACGCAATGGCAATGCACCTGATTTCTCGTCCAACTTCGTTTGACGTGGTTGTCACCAGCAATCTGTTCGGGGATATCCTGACAGACGAAGGATCAATGCTTCCAGGCTCAATGGGAATGCTCCCTTCGGCCAGTATTGGAAGCAGTGGCCCAGGTCTGTATGAGCCAATTCACGGAACCGCTCCTGACATTGCCGGATTGGGGATCGCGAATCCACTCGCCACGATTCTCGCCTCAGCAATGATGCTGCGTCACTCTCTGAATCTCGAATCTGAAGCAAAATTAATTGAAGGGGCCGTGAATTCGGTTCTGGATCAAGGCTTCCGCACCAAAGACATTGCCCCGAAAGGGACACCGTCAATCGGGACGGTCGAAATGGGACAAAAAGTTCTGGAACTGTTGAAGTAGACCGATATTGAAAAAATGCCCTTGGAAAGTGAAATTTCCGAGGGCATTTTCCTTTGATTTGCGATTTCGAATACAGATTAGTTTTTCCCGATTTGGACATTGAGGGGCAACTTGCTGGTTGTCACTGCGTTGACTATGGTAAAAAATCAGATTGGATGTGAGTCCCGCTGATTGATCCCGCCTGTTGTGGGCACGGAAGCCGTCTCGATTCCATCCACAATCCTCACAGCCGAGTTTGCGCATGAATCGCTTGCTGCTGACTACCCTGTTTTCTGCTGCGCTGTTCTGCCTGTCTGAAACCCCTGCTCAAGCAGTCGGGCCGGATTGGCCGTATTGGGTTGGTCCCCAGTACACAGGCATTTCGCCGGAACGTGGTATCCCGGAAAAATGGGATCCCAAGGGAGGCCCCGGAAGTAATGTTCTCTGGGATGCTCCGATCGGGAGTCGCTCGACCCCCATCATTATGAATGAGCGGCTGTATCTGGTCACAAACAGCAACGAAGACGACATCAATAAGGCCGGAGAGAAAGTCGTCTGCCTTGATGCCAATACAGGCAAGGTTCTCTGGGAACATGCTTTCAACGTCTATTTGACAGATGTCCCGATTGAGCGAATCGGCTGGTCCAGCGTCGTTGGCGATCCAGAGACCGGAAACGTTTATGTTCAAGGTGTCTGCGGGTACTTCTGCTGCTTGAACGGCAAGACAGGCGAAGTGGTCTGGGAACGCTCCCTTCATGAAGAGTTTGGCTTCTTGACCACCTACGGGGGACGAACAAACTACCCGTTGATCCATGAAGGCAATGTCATCATCAGTGCCGTCGTGATTGGCTGGGGAGAACAGGCGAAACCGAACCATCGCTTCCTGGCGATGGACAAATCAAACGGTCAGGTCGTCTGGTACGTTGGCACGCGTCCATTACCTGAAGATACCACATACAGCGCTCCCGTGATCGGGGTAGTTGATGGTGAGCTGCAGATGGTTTGTGGTGGCGGCGACGGAGCCGTGCATGGCTTTCAGCCGCGGACCGGGAAAAAGCTGTGGACATACAATCTGTCTGCACACGGAGTTAACACCACTCCATTGCTGCATGGCGACCGAGTTTATATCGGGCATTCCGAAGAGAATCTCGACTCGAACGAAATGGGAGCGCTTCTCTGTATTGATGCAAAGCAGCGAGGAGATATCAGTAAGACCGGGACGATCTGGAAAAAGACACAATATGCCGTCGGTCGCTCCTCACCGATCATGATCGAGAACCGCCTTTACTTCGTTGACGATCGTGCCAAGTTGTACTGCGTCGATCCTGAGACCGGGAATGAGGTTGGCAAGTCCATTCCGCTCGGCACGATGATGCGTGCAAATTTGCTGTACGTTGACGGCAAGATCTTTATTAATGAAGTCAACGGCCGCGGCTATATTCTGAAGCCGACCGAAAAGGGAGCGGAGTTCGTTCACAAATACCGGTTCCCTCGCGGGGACGAATGTTATGGTTCTCCAATTGCCTGGCGCGGGCGAGTCTATATCCCAACGACAGGGCACATGTACTGCGTTGGGAATGCCGAACTTGTTGAAGCCGAAGCGGTGAAAGCAAGTCAAGCTCGGGAAACCCATATCGCTCTCGATGAACGTCCTGCACAGTTGAGCGTTGTTCCAACAGAATCGTTGCTGGTTCCAGGGGCTCGTCAGCAGTTTCAGGCCCGTCTGTATAATGCGAAAGGGCAGTACTTGAGAAACGCTCATCCTGATGAGGTGGAGTTCTCGCTTCAGGGCCCAGGCGAATTTGACAACTCTGGTCGGTACACCATTCAATCGACTCAGACTCAACATCAAGGCGTGATCGTCACTGCCAAACATCGCAATATCGAAGGGACCGCTCGAATTCGTGTGATTCCGAGCCTGAACTGGTCCTTTGATTTCAATGATGGAAAGGTTCCAGAAACTTGGGTCGGGTGTAGCTACCGCCACGTTCCACTCGACTGGGATCTACTTTCGAAGTTGAAAGCAGAGAATGCTTTTGCTTCGGACCTCTACATCTACTTCATGACCGAGTTTGCGAACTTCGGGCCGAAACGCGAGTTCGATGATTCTACTCCGCAGCAGAGACTGAAAGGTTTGCTGACCTTCCTGAATCTGGCAGAAGGGGAAGACAAGCCGAAGACGTTAGATGAGTTCAAAGCCAAATTTGATGCTGGTCTTCAGAAACTCGTTGACGAGAACGTGATCTCCGGTTTTACCTGGTCAACATGGGATCGCAAGACCGGCAACGGGGAAGAGACCGTCCCTGAAGCGAAGCTCTCCATCGAACGTGGAGAACGTAAGATCGATGGCAATGGCGTGATCTGCAAAGTCACAACCATTCCAAAGGGAACCCGCAGCCAGGGATGGATGGGGCCAACGGATCTGACCAACTACACGATTCAGTCCGATGTTCTCAGCTTCTCTCGACTTGGAAAACTTCCAGATGCGGGATTGATTGGTCAGCGATATACATTCGACCTGATGGGAGCGTCTAAGCAACTTCAGGTTCGCACATGGACTCCGCAGCTCAACCGCTTCTCCGCATCCGTTTCTTTCGAATGGAAGCCTGAAGTCTGGTACACGATGAAGCTGAAGACCTCGGTGAAAGACGGCAAGGCACTTGTGCAAGGCAAGATTTGGGTTCGTGGAGAGCCAGAACCTGAAGCGTGGTCGATCGAAGCTGCCGATATTTCCCCGAACCTGATCGGAAGTCCTGGGTTGTTTGGAAACACCAAAGATGGTGAGTTTTTCTATGACAACCTGACAGTGACCCGAAACGCGGAGTAGTGGTCCGAACTGCCTGACTTGTTTTGGAATTCGATTGAGTTCCTTCGATTTCAAGTGGCCAGTGAGTTCCCCGGCATCAGTTAAGGAGATCATTGATTTCCTGCTGGTGCCCTGATTCAGAGAGACGAAGGGCGACAGCTCTTCAGTGATCTTCAAAGTTTATGCCCGGCAGAACAGATGGCATCGAGAGATGCATTGTTCACCGGGCATCGGAAAGGGCGTATGCCCGATAGGGACAGATATGATCCGCCGATTTCTCGCAACCTCGATTTGCCTGTCGACATTTATTGCGCCGACCGTGGGTGTCTTTGCAGAAGAACCTGCTGAACCAACGGCCTTCGTTCTTGGCGAGATTGCCAAGATGAAAGTTGGAAAGCACGATTGGCCGCAATGGGGTGGCTCAGGGTACCGCAATAACACGCCAGAAGGTGTGAACATTCCAACCTCGTGGGATGTCGACAGCGGAGAAAATATTCTCTGGTCGGCCCCGCTGGGATCTCAGACCTACGGAAACCCTGTTGTCGCCAACGGAAAGGTCTACGTCGGGACGAACAATCACAACGCTTACCTGAGCCGATTTCCAAAGACAATCGATCTGGGAGCGCTGTTGTGCTTCGATGAAAAAACAGGAAAGTTTCTGTGGCAGCATTCGAACCCTAAGTTGCCAACCGGCCGCGTCCACGACTGGCCGGATCAAGGGATCTGTTCTTCAGTGTATGCTGAAGGTGACAAGGTTTGGTACGTCACAAGCCGTGGGGAAGTTGTCTGCCTCGATGCAGAAGGCTTTAACGACGGAGAGAACGACGGTCCTTACAAGGCCGAAGATAACGAGAACAAGAACGAAGCCGACATCATCTGGAAGTATGACATGATGGGGGCGCTGGGAGTGTCTCAGCACAACATGTGCAACTGCTCGTTGACATGTGCCGGGGATGTTCTCTTCGTCAACACTTCCAATGGTGTGGACGAGTCTCACGCTAACATTCCTGCTCCAAGTGCGGCAAGCTTTTTTGCGATTGATCGTAACACCGGGAAGGTTCTGTGGAGCGATAAATCTCCAGGATTGAACATCCTGCATGGTCAATGGTCGTCCCCGGCTTATGGCGTGTTTAACGGCCAGGCTCAGGTGATTTTCGGTGCTGGTGATGGCTGGATGTATTCCTTCGACCCGGCCGGTGATGGTGCTGGTAACAGCAAACTGATCTGGAAGTTCGACTGCAATCCAAAAGAGTCAAAGTACTCCGTCAGCGGTCGTAGCGAGCGGAATCACTTGATCGGAACACCAGTAATTTACAACGGAAATATTTACATCGGTGTCGGTGAAGACCCAGAGCACGGGGAAGGCAACGGCCACCTGTGGTGTGTCGATCCGAACAAGCGTGGCGATGTCAGTCCGACGCTGGCGATGGACTCGGCTGGCAAGGAAGTGGTTGACAAAGGCGACGGATCACGACGCCTGCAGGCGATCTTCCCGGAGCAGGGTGAGAAGGCCGTTCCAAACCCCAATTCAGCCGTGGTCTGGCACTATACCGGAGACGACACCAACAAGAATGGTGAGATCGATTTCGAAGAGGAAATGCACCGAACCTGTGGGACCGTTGCGATCAAAGACGATCTGCTGTTCATTGCCGACTTCTCGGGAATCTTTCACTGTCTGGATGCCAAAACCGGAAAGTCGCACTGGAACTACGATATGTTCGCGGCGGCCTGGGGCTCACCTTTGATTGTTGAAGGCAATGTCTACATCGGAGACGAAGACGGTGATGTTGCCATCTTCAAGCTCTCCGCAGAAATGGAGCAGGTTGGCGAAGTCTCGTGCGGGAACTCTGTTTACAGTACTCCCGTCGTCGCCAACAACGTGCTCTTTATTGCCAACAAGTCGACCCTGTACGCCATTGGCAGTAAGAAAGACGGAGAATAATTCCGTATCAGATGGAGTGGTTTGAATCCTGCACGCTCTCTGCTTTCTGAATGAATATTCAGAGCAAGCGGCGTGTGGGGTTCAGTTGTTTTCGGTCTGCTTCAGTTTCAGCTTTTGAGTTTCGTGAGCAGTTATGCCAGTTTTTGATTTTCGCTGTGAAGATTGTGGAGCAATTTCTGAAGTCTTTGTCCGTGGTGGACAGGCTCCAGTCTGTGAACAATGCCAGAGCGAACGCCTTGAGAAAATGATGAGTGCTCCTGCCGGGCATGTTGCCGGAGGGGCTCGGTCGTTGCCAGTCATGGGAGGAAGTTGCCCTCCAATGGGAGCCCCACCTTGTAATCCGCACTGTTGCAGGTTGCCACAGTAGCCCGCCGGATGACCTGCTCCTGAATTGGCTGTCTTTTCATTCTTTTCTGCGCCCGGATTTGAAATGAAAGGGTGGACTATGTCCGCTGTGAAAGTCAATTTTTTCACGTTGTTGCTGGCCATTTCTCCTTTGGTCCTGTCAACATTTTTGAGTCTGACGCCCACTCAGTTACATGCTGAAGAACGGCAGACAGCAGACGCCGCAGTTGCAGGTGCATCACTCCCCGGCACAGTTGAAGAAGCACGGGGAAGAGCAAAATTACTGCATGAGATGATTCACGGATCGTTGCAGGTCATGCATCGGGACTTCTTCGATGACGAGAAGTCTTTTCGAATTCCGTCGCGTTCTCTTGAGGATGTCTTCAGTGAGATGGAGCGGACGCATCAGGTAAAGATGCGGTGGATCGTTGTCAACGCGAAAGCGATGAGCATCGATAACAAGCCAGAGGACGAGTTCGAGAAGACTGCAGCCAAAGAAATCGCTTCCGGTAAGGGCGAGTATGAAGCGGTTGAAGATGGGACGTATCGCTACGTCGGGATGATTCGTCTCTCGTCACAATGTCTGAAGTGCCATGTTCCGGACCGCAAAAGTCTGGAAGACCGGTTTGCCGGAATTGTGGTCTCAATGCCCCTACAAAAAGGAAAATAGCAGCTGATTGTCGGCTGCTACTTTCTGATTTGGCAGATTTCCGAATTCACAGTCGGCAGGCAGTCAGACGACGTTCGACTACACCGCACTCGACATTGTTGTATTTCCGGCAATCGTGTCTGCCGGGCGCCAATCGTGGAGTTGAAGTTCAACGTTTTCGTACCCACGAAACGCATTGATACTCGCGGAAAAGCAGAGAGATAACGGGCCGTTGACCTTCGCCAGTTCAGCGGCCCATTCTCCTTTGCCGAATGCGACGCAACGAAACACTTTCTCGCCTTGTCGAACCTTCATTGCCAGGTGACGATCGCCCCCTCCCATTGTTCCCGGCGGTTCAGCCAGTTGCACATGGGCGACACTGAAAATCGGACGCCGATGTTGTGCTCCGAACGGGCCGAGCGTATCGAGTTCACGTACGGCCGGCGTTGTCAGATCGTGCAACGAAACTTCGGCATCAATCTGGATGTCAGGAGCAACGCTTTCCCCTTCGCCCAGTTGAGTCGTGGCAACCTTGGCAAAGGCTTCGCGGAATTCATCGATTCGATCGAGTGAAATGCGTAACCCGACAGCAGCTTTGTGGCCTCCGAAACGTTCCAGATATTCAGTGCATTCACATAGATGGGAATGCAGATTGAAATCCCCGAACGTCCGTCCAGAGCCTTGCCCCAGTCCGCTTTCAAGATTGGATGCAATGACGATCGTGGGCTTTTGAAAGCGTTCAACAAGTCGACTCGCAACGATTCCCATCACGCCGGGGTGAAACTCGTCACTGGCAACAACAAGCGTTGGATGTTGTTCCCAGTCCGGGTTCTCTTCGATCATTTCTTTGGCCTGACGATACATCTTTCGCTCGACCGTTTGCCGATTTTTGTTGAGCTGATCGAGGTAGTCTGCCAGTTGAGCTGCACGTTGGCGGTTGTCTGTTGTGAGTAACTCGACAGCAAGGCGTGCTTGCCCCAGTCGACCTGCGGCGTTGATTCGAGGAGCGATTCCGAAGGCGATATCCTCCGCCGAAAGGGATCGATTCTTCTCGTATCCTGCGATTTTCCGCAGCATTTCAAGGCCGGGCAGTGAGTTTTCGAGAAGCGAGAGCAGTCCATAACGGACGATGATGCGGTTTTCCCCTTTCAGTGGAACAACGTCGGCGATTGTTCCCATCGCGGCCAGACCGACTGCGGATTTCAGGTAGTCACGCATTCGCGGAGAGGCTTTGGTTCCATCACCGAGACGCATGCAAATGGCCCAGGCGAGCTTGAATGCCACCCCGGCGCCACACAGGTCGGGGAATGCATAAGAGCTTCCCGGCAGACGTGGATGCACATTGACGGCGGATTCTGGGAGTTCGCTGTCGAGTGTGTGATGATCGGTGATGATCAACTCGAGTCCCAGTGATTTGGCGAGGGCGGCTTCCTCCAGACTGCAGATTCCACAGTCAACAGTCACGATGATCCGGTTCGGGTCTTCTGCATGGAGAGTGCGAATGGCTTCGAGATTCAGCCCATAACC
Source organism: Planctomicrobium limosum (assembly GCF_051465645.1). Taxonomy (GTDB): domain Bacteria; phylum Planctomycetota; class Planctomycetia; order Planctomycetales; family Planctomycetaceae; genus Planctomicrobium. The sequence continues at coordinate 4,671,408 of NZ_CP195790.1, forward strand.
CTCTTCGAGTCGGCTGGGGATGTAGTAATCGACATTGGCTCCGACAAGTTTCAAGCAGTGCCAGAGAAGGCTGGTCGCGGTAACCCCGTCGACGTCGTAGTCACCATAGATTGTGATCCGGCGACCAGCACGGAAGGCGGCAACGATTCGGTCGGCGGCTTCCGCTGCGCCGGGGAGTTCGTCAGGAGGAATCAGGTCAGAAAGGCGCGCAGCCAGAAACTGCTCTCCGTTGGCGCCACTGTCAATTCCTCGTGAGGCGAGAACTTGAGCCAGCAGGGGAGAACATCTCATCTCGCGGACGAGTCTGGCAACAACCGCCCTGTCGTGTAATGCGAACCTCCATTGCCGCGGCATGACCATCTCCTTCTGGTGTCCTCATTCTCGCTGAATTGCGTCTCAGCAATTGGATCTACACGGCTGCAAAACGTGGACAGTGCTTCGCGGCTTGACTGTGGATGCTGCAAATAGAATTGGCCTTGATGGAGACGCAACGGTGTCAACTATATGCCAAATCAAACCCTCGTGAAACCAGCGCCGCGTACGGATTTCGAACACGACCTAGTTCATTTGCTGGAAAGACGTTAGCGGAATTTCACCAGTGTTGTGAGATCTAGCCTCGACGATCCATGCTCAGGGACCCGAAAGGACACGACTGACTGGATGTGCAAATTGCGGCAGAGTTTGTCTTTAGAAGATCGGTGTTTGTGTTGTGTAAGGTGTTTAATTGATGTGTGTTATGTTGATTTTTTCGGTTGGTGTGAGTCGGTCGGAATTGTGTTTGGTATGGGCGTTTTGAAGCATTCGCGTCGCATGTCCCGCAACCCGAAGGGGTTCGTAAATGACGCTGTCCAAGTTTCTCCAAATCGTCTAAAGTGGTCAGGTATAAAACATTTCAGATCGTACCAGCATCCGCATGAAGTGGTGTGACCTGATTTCTGATCCAAGGAGAGGGCGTTCGGGTTCTGGTAACTCGGCTCATTTCGTTTGTGAGATCGCTCCCGTCGGTTCAGACAGGCAAACTGTTTCATTGGAAAATGCGGGACTACGAAGGCTGAATCAAAGTCAGATTCGTAAGTCAGTGCTGGTCGTCCACACATTAGGTTCCGCTGGCGTCAGGCAGAAATAAACATCGTTTCCGAGTGCACATCGGGAACACCATCAGCGAGAACTTCCAGGAGAGACGGGTTATGGATTCGTACGCGCTTTGTCCTTGCGGCAGCGGTAAAAAAGTGAAGTTCTGCTGTCAGGCAATCATGCCGGAGATGGCAAAGATCGAAAAGCTGCAGGAAAACAACCAGCCTCGAATGGCTTTGCAGCTGATTGAAAAGTTGTTGAAAGAACACAACGACAACCCTTGGTTGATCAACCAACGCGGTATTTCACTGATCGCTGATCATCGGAATGAAGAAGCTCGGGACAGTCTGGTCGCGTATCTGCGTCAGTCTCCAGATAACCCGTTGTCGAACGCGCTGCTCGCGCTGGCAATGACCGAGCTCGAGCCAATCGATCAATGCAAGAAGGTGATTCATCGCGCCTTTTTGAAGAGCATGACTGCCGAACCACGCGTCGTCGCGGTTCTTGCCAGCCGCCTTGTCGATTACTTCCTGGCAAACGGGAAGGATATGGCAGCGCGCCAGCACATGGCCGTTGTCCTGCGTCTCGAAAGCGAGCAGGAACGTCAGCAGACATTGCTGGCGATGCTGGAATTCGATTCCGATACATCAGTGCCGTACCCATTGCGCGGTGCTCATCCACTGCCGCCGTATCAGCCATCAGACGAGCTTGCCCCACAGGTGAAGAAAGCTCAGCGTCTGTATGTGCATGCCTGCTTTTCAGAAGCAGCCGACCTGCTGGAACAGATCGTTCAGAAAGATCCTCAGTCGGCCGAGCTGTATCACACCATCGGTCTGATGCGAGCATGGGACGGGGACATTCCTCGCGCCGCGACCGCATTGCATCAGGCAGCCAAGCTGTATCAGGATTTCGAAAAAGCAGTTGATGTCGAAACAATCGCTCAATTGCTGCAGCGGCAGAACTCCGAGAACAACATTCCGGTGTTGTCACGGATGTTCGAAGTTGAGTCACTCTCTCGTTTGTTGACTCGTCTCGACAACGAAGACCGACTGTGCCGCATGCCGTTGCAGGAGAACACTCCGGCAGACGGAGTTGTCGCTGCGTACAACATTCTCGATCGCGCTGTGCCGACCGCTGATGAACTGGCAAATGCAACTCTGGAAACGATTCCACGTTCCATTGGTCAGTTGATGCTGTATGACTCGGCTGACGCCAGCGATCGTCAAGAGGCGCAGTTGAGCGCTCTTGAAGGCGAGCAGATGAGCGAGTCTGCTAAAATCTTTGCCGCAGCTGCAGGCGATCTGGTGAAGCCATTGCTGCGAGAAGATGGTCAACCGATTCCGGATAGCGTTCTGCAAACGTTCTCCAAGGAAGAAATGGCTCTGTCGGAAGCGGCATTTTTCCCACCGCAGGCAACGTCTCGCGTTCGAAATCGATTGCGAAAGCAGTTCATCGATGAAACTGTTCCGCAAATCTGGTTGAAGACTCCATTGGTTGCTCTCGGTGGAAAGTCGCCAGCGGAAGCAGGCAAAGACAGTGCGCTGAAAGTGGAGCTCGCCGCAGCATTGCGTGTCTTCGATTCGTTCATGGATCGCCGCAGCGTGATGTTGAATCAGGCTCCGTTGCGAGAACAGTTGGGCATTTCTTCAGACTCACCGATCAGTCTGTCTGAAGAACACGACCTGAATACGTTCTCTGTTTCTCGCTTGTTGCGACTCCAGACAGCAGAGCTCTCAGACGAAATCTTTGACCGAGTTCTGCAGCGAGCAATCGTTGTGAAGCACTGCGGTCTGGGTCATCGTTTGCTCTCTGAGTTTGTCACAAGCCGACCACAGTTGGTTGAAAAGAAGCCACAGGAAGCAGAGCAGGCTTATGTCACGCTCGCCGACCTGTGCAGCCGATCTTTGCGTGATCAGGAAGCATTTGAGTGGCTGAACCGTGGCTTCCAGTTCTCGAAAGAGAATGGCAATGTGTTCGAAACATTGCTGATGTGGAAGATGCGAGAAGTCTCTCTGCGTGCCCGCGATACCGACGATCCAGAGTTCAAGAAAGTGCTGCTGGAAGTCTGGAATCAATATGGGGCGAAGTTGCCAGCAGTCCGTGCCCGACTCGACGAGTTCGTGCGTGCACTTGGAATCGAAGCTCCTTGGGAGAACGCGATTGTGACGCCGGGTGCCGGGGGAGCAGTCTGGACGGCTGAGGACGAGCAGACATCCAGTGCAGAGAAGAAACTCTGGTTGCCAGATTAATCTGAAGTTTGACAAGCAGGCATATTCAACTCGTTGTGTGTGCCTGCTTGATGTTCGATCGTTGCAGCCGGGTTCCGTCGATCGGAGTCCGGCTGTTTTTCGTCAGAGTGAGTTTTCTGACCTGATAAGTGGCGAGAAGCAATCATGAGGTTCTCCGACGAAACTGCTGTCATGCAACGCGCACTTGAGCTTGCCAGGCTCGGTGCCGGAGCGGTCGAACCCAACCCCTGCGTGGGAGCGGTGATCGTCGATTCCGAGCTCAATCTGTTGGGCGAAGGAAATCATGAGCGTTATGGCGGGCCACATGCAGAAGTGATGGCACTGCGTCAGGCGGGAGATTTGGCTCGCGGAGCAACGATTTTTGTGACGCTGGAGCCATGTGCTCATCATGGGAAAACGCCTCCTTGCGCCGACGCTGTGATTCAGGCAGGGATACGTCGGGTTGTTTGTGCCGTGGAGGATCCGGCAGGACACAATCAAGGGGCTGGCTTTGAACGACTGAGGACTGCCGGAATCGCAGTTGAGGTCGGGCTTGGTCGCGAGGAAGGCGAAGAGTTACTCGCTCCTTTCACGACACTGATGACGCAAGGACGCCCATTTGTTCACGCGAAATGGGCGATGACCTTGGATGGGAAGATTGCCTCTCGAACCGGATCTTCCAAGTGGATCACAAATACACAATCACGTGAACGGGTGCATCAGTTGCGTGGTCGAATGGATGCAGTTCTCGTTGGAGTGGGAACCGTTGTCGCAGATGATCCACTGCTGACGGCTCGTCCTGCTGGTGTGCGTCGACCGGTGCGAATTGTTCTTGATCCAGTTGCTCGAACGCCACTGAATTCGCAACTGCTACAGACTCAGTCAGAAGGGCCGCTGCTGTTCGTCGTGTCAGAGTCAGCAGACACGAGACGAGTGGAGGAGTTGCGAAACCTTGGGGCGGAGGTTTATGTCTGTCCGCTGCAGTCAGATGGCATTCGCTTTGATCTGACAGAACTTTTGGCAGAATTGGCGCGGCGACGCATGACGAATCTCTTCGTCGAAGGAGGGCGTCATGTACTGGGAGCGTTTCAGGATGCAGGCTTCATCGATGAAGTCCATTGTTTTATTGCTCCCAAGATTATTGGGGGACTGGATGCCCTGACTCCAGTGGGCGGAACCGGTGGTGAGATGATGCCGGAGATGAGTTCACTTCTGCGACCCAGGATCGAAGTGTTGGGCGACAACGTTTACATCACCGGGCGAGTTCGCCGTTAAACATGTTGCTCTGACAGCGTCTACGGTGAAATCAGGTCTGTAATGGGAATCAGCAGACGGATTGTGTCTCCGAGATAGAAACGTTCGTGTCGCGGAGAGACGGACTCAATCAGACGCAGCATGCCGGTGTTCGTTGACATGACGATGGCTTCGAACTGTTCAATTCCTTGTTCGGCGGCCAGTTCCGCGAGCTTACGGATGAGATAGGTTCCAAGTCCTCGATGTTGGAAGTCATCGTGAACGGTGATCGCAATTTCTGCGATCGTGGTCTCGTTCTGGCGAACGTATCTCGCCCCGCAGATTGCTTTGGTCTCTCCGTTGATCTCCGCTTGTCCCAGAAAGCAGAGATCAGACTTGGGATTGATGTCGAGCAGTTGCTTCAGGACAGGAATCGGAACAGACGTAATCGGGGAGAAGAATCGATGCAGCAGTGTCTCTGGCGAGGCAGTGCGGATCGAGTCCGCAATCATCTCTGCGTCCGCAGGAGTGACATGACGAAACCGCACCAGAGTGCCGTCTTGCAGTTGGTAGTCAGAGATCCAATGCACGTTATGAACCGACTTCGAATTGCTGCGTCGACCAGGTGACAGGAACGAATTGACTTTGTTCTGAACTTGAGGCAGGTTCTGTCTATCATGCGGCCGAGGAACAGCCTTCCCGACAAGAGAAAGGCTGAATCCTGCGAGCCAGATTCGCCACACACTTTTTGTGCATACTTTAGAATAACGGAGCACGGCCGATTTTGCGTCGGACGATGACCCATTGACCTGAGTGCATCAGCCAGTGTGATCCCTGCATGGTATACATTGATCCGACTGTCGGTGCATAAGGAACACCGGTTTCTTTGGTGAAATTTGCAGGGTCTTCTGCTGCCAGTAATTCAAGCGTACGTTGCCGTTGGACTTTGTATGCGGCGAGCAATTCTGCTTTCGTACAGAACGCAGCAGGATCGTCGACTTTGGCTGTTTCTTTGCTGTACTTTTCTGCCATTCCAGCCGGGAGTTCAGGCATGGAACCTGGCCGGATGGCGTTCATCATGTGATTTTCTTCCACAACAAGATGACCAACCTGCCAGTTGATATGGTTGGTTCCCTTTTCCGGACGAATCATCATCTCTGCGTCGGTAAGATCGTCCAGATACATCTGACAAACCATTGTACTGGCGTCGATTGACAGTTTGATTGCGTCGTTGGGAGTCATGAATCTCTTTTCTGGTCTCGCGAGAATCGAATGATCGGAAGCGGTGTCCTGAAGCGTTTTCTAAAGCAGTTGAAAGGCACTAAGTACGCAGAGACAGTATTTCATTTATTGAAAGGACTGCTGCGAGGGGACTTCGTTGACCAAGCCGCATAAGAAAACGGACACATTCCGGCGGTTCATGTTGAGGCATCGTCTTCGAACCGATTGTCGGACGACATCATCTTAAAGCATTTCCCGAAACGGTCTATACAGGCTGTTATCTGGAGACATCCTGTTCGATCAGGTGTCCACCGACCGAGTGATCACGGGAAGCGTGATTCGGTGAAAGCGTGGCTACGCAGCAGTGTTATCACTAAGCGAAGTGCGGAACGCTGCGTGCCGGACATCCCATTCAATTTCAAAAATCGAATTAGAGAATGCTGGTTTCGACGGGAAGCAAATCAGGATTGAACGGAGTGTCGTTCATGATCTCGATTTGCTGATCTCGGCGTAAGCGATAGACGATGCCACGCCACTCGACTCGATTCATCAACATCGCTGAGAGACTGCAGGCGGCGTACATCACGAGTGTTGCCGGGATGATCAAGGCCGGCTGCCACGGTCTGGCCTGCAACGTCTTTCCCTGTTCCAGAATGCGGGCTCGCACCTGATTGTCGATGTAGGTCATCAGGGTGCGGAAGCCTACTCCGTAAATTGCCAGACAGCTTACGCCGATCCAGATTGGAGTTGAATCTCCATAACGAAGCCCGAGAGCAACCAATAGAACAGCGAGAACAGTGGAGATAATGTTGGCCCAGACAAAACCGGAAATCAGTCGCCATGAGGAGTGGAAGTTCCACACCAGTGACATCTGCCGGCGGATGAACCGGAAGCACCCGAAGAGGCTGGTTGATTCCTGGTTGGCGAGCACGGCAGGGATATGCAAGGCCTTCAGATTCGCTTCTTTCAGGACGTCGCTCAAAGAGAGATCGTCTGCCAGACTGTTTGCCCAGCGTTGGCGGAGTGGAGTCGTTTCCAGAAGATGGCGTTGAAATGCCATCGAGCCTCCCCAGATCATCTTGCAATGATGCATCTGGATCATCGCAGCACTACCCCAATAGTAGCGGATGAAGTTTGGAATGGTTCCTGTTTCTGGAGCATACCATCGCAGCCCGCTTGTTGCTCCAACTTCAGGATTGACCAGCGGGGTCAACAGATCTCGAAGCCAGTGCTCGTAAGGCACAGCATCGGCGTCCACCTGAACGATTGCCTGATAGTCGTCGTCGAGGTCTTCTGTTTCCTGCAGCAGCGCGCTGTTCTTCAGACTGCATGTCGGAAGACGCTTCTTTAACAGGCGGATCTGAACGCGAGGATCTTTTGACTCCTTCAGAAACGGTTCCACGATCGACCAGACAGGATCTGTTTCACTATCAATAATGAGTCGCAGGTGAAACCACTCATAGGACTGGTTCAGCAGTGCTCTTAATGTTTGAGCAAGAAAAGGGTCGGACCCGCGCAGGGAGAGAAGCACCAGTGCCCGCGGCAGTTCTGGTGGATTGTCTTCAGGGAGAATGTGCTGGGACTTTAACATGCGGACGAAGCGAGTACCCCAAATGAATTGGAGGACGAGCAACGTGACGTGAAAGGCCACGGTAAGCGAAACCAGAAGAATGATCATCTTCGACACTGGGCCGCACCTGAAGGAGACGAATTTCAACTACTAAAGAGACTTGCCGTCAGCTCTTTGAAATTCAGTGAGAACGCCAAATTCAGTGGCGTCCTCCGATACACTTACAGAGTCGGACGCGATGGTGACGCGTCGTCCGTATGTTGATGCATACGCGAGTTCAGAACGTTTCGCACGGGAGTCAACGTGATACGAGAACACGTAGGCAATTTGTCGATAACGCAAAGCTAGGTGATGAATCGACCGTTAGCATTGCGGAGTTTTTAGAATCTTGCCGAATTCATCGCCCACCTGTTTTGGGCAATGGATTATCAGGCACCGTCGGGACGACCGGAACATGACTGATCCGTATAGGATCAGGTTTGTTGATGGATCGAGCCACAACTATCAGCGTGCAGTCACGTCAGATCGTTGTCTATTGATTTCTTCGAATTTTTGACGACGTAATCAACATTCAGTTGTTTGGCGCGTCGATGCATCGTGGATGACACGGCGGTGGTGATTTATTACGACGGGATAACGCTCGTGCGTTACTTAAATGAAACATTGCCGACCACGAATGCTTCGGGCAGGCATTATTCCTCTTCTGGAGAGCGATGAGAAAGGATCCCGGCATCCAGAGCGGCGCGTTCCAGTGCGCGGCTGACGCGTTTTCTGACGGCGTCTTGGCTTGCTCCGGTGTCTTCGGCGAGTTCTTTCCATTCTGCTCCGTTCATGCGTCTTTCAATCAGAGCACGGTCATCCTCGGAGCAGTGAAGATAAACCTGGTCGACGAGTTCCTGCATCTCTACCAGGCGTTCGGCAGGACTCGAAGATGCAGCCAGACGTGTCAGCACTTCGTCCCCATTCTTCTCAAGCTTGCGGGCGTCCCGTTTTCGGGCATGCTGCCAGGCGACGACGTCATAAATCCGATTCTGGGCGATCTGCATCAGCAGGGCCTGTAATTGCTTCGGATCAGAGAGTTCGATGTCGTTGCTGTCCAGCGACCGGAAGAAGCGTGCGAGTACAGATTGGCAGATGTCCAGCGAATCCACGAAGCGTCTGACGGATGTGGATGTCATGCGAAAGCGGATAAAGCGACGAATCTCTGGTTCATATTGGTGAACCAGAATTGCTGCGGCCTCCTGATCGCCAGTACGAACGCGATCGATTAATTCGGCCAGTTCGGAAGGTCTGTTCATTGACTCTCAACCAGATTAAGGCCTGGATTCAGGCAGGTGCAGCATTCAGCAGAGTTGAGTCCCGGATCATTCTGAAAAGTAGAGAAATTCCAATTTTCATGTGAAAGCCAGCCAGCCGGCAGAACCAGATTTTCTGCATGTCTGCGGTGTCTCTGAAGACCTCACACGAACATCCCCACGATACAACAGGTGGCTGAGGATGTCGAATTCTTCTGTGCGATCTTGTTCTGGACGATGTAACCGCTATTGTGCAGCATCTGAGTTGACGAAAGACCGCTCGTCGCATCCGATTTCGAATTGTGTCAGTCAGGTTGAGGCGGTTGTTTTTTTCTGGTGATATCTTCTGTGAACCAGCCTTCTCCTGCCGTTGCTGTTCGCTACCAGCAGTCTCTTGATTTCATTTTCGGTCGGCTGAACTACGAACGTGCCCCCGAAGCGGCCCGGTCATTGCAGGACTTCAAGCTGACCAGAATGGAAGAATTCCTCGCGGCGTTGCGGAATCCACAACGTTCCGTCCCGACCGTGCATGTCGCCGGTTCCAAAGGGAAAGGGTCAACGGCCACCATGGTCGCCAGAATTGCTCAGGCGGCCGGTTATCAGGTAGGATTGTTCACCTCTCCGCATGTTGATGCATTTGAAGAGCGATTCACAATCAATTCACGCGTCCCTACTGCGGAACAGTTGATCGCTCTGACGGATCGGGTTCGTCCGATCGTGGCTGAGTTCGATCGTCGCAGCTCAGGCGAAGGTGTGACGTTCTTTGAAATCGCAACCGCGATCGGCTGGCTGTTCTTTCAGGAGAGTGGAGTCGATCTGGCAGTGATTGAGGTGGGGTTGGGTGGTCGGCTTGATTCCACAAATGTTTGCAATCCACTCGTGACTGCCATTACGAGTATCAGTCGGGATCACACGCGTCTTCTGGGAGAGACGTTGGCGCTCATCGCAGGCGAGAAGGCGGGGATCATTAAAACTGGCGTTCCAGTGGTAACCGCGGTCACGGACAGTGAACCAGCGAATGTGATTGTCGAACGCGCTAGGGAGAAAAATGCTCCGCTGTTTCGCTTGAACCAGGAGTTTCGAATTGAAAACTCCAGTCCGCAGGCGACAGGGGGATCGGTTCCCGCCTGCTACCGGTTCGATTTCGTCTCAGGGGAGTACGCACTGCGCGATGTCAGATTGGCAATGGCAGGGGAGCATCAGACTCGAAATGCTGCCATTGCGATTACGGTTGCAACTCTGCTGCGGGAGCAGGGATTCGTCCTGACTGATGATCAGATTCGAGCAGGGCTGGCTGCGACGTTGTGTCCGTTACGCGTGGAAGTCGTGGATCAGACACCGTTGACGATCATTGATGGCGCGCATAATGCAGCGTCGATCGTGGCTTTGTGTGAAACGCTGAGGAGTGTCCCGTCTGAACGCCGGATTGTGATCTTTTCGACCTCTCGGGATAAAGAAGTGTCGGTCTTGTTGAAGACGCTGGATGGCTTCTTTGATGAGATCTGGCTCACTCAATATTCGAACAATCCTCGCACCGTCACCCTCGCTGAACTCGAAGCACTTGCGCCACAGGTGCTGACAAAACCATGGCGCATTCTGCAGAATCCAGCAGCTGCGTTAAATGAGGCAGCGGCCACGACGACGTCTCAGGATCTTGTCTGCGTCACAGGGTCGTTCTTCCTTGCCGCAGAAGCCAAGGCGATCCTTGTGAACGGACTGAAGCCGTTACGCAATTAACGGATCAAGTCTGACCGGATGCCGGATTAGACGCTTGCTTTGGCTGGATGATCGAGATGCTTGAGCTTTCCAAGCTCTGTCGGGTTGCGCAACAGTTCGTCGATGCTCACTTCGGACTGATATGCGTTTCTCAGGAAGGATTCGTTCGACGTGTTTTCCAAAAGACGCCGGACGAGATACGACATCCCCGGCAACAGTTCACCGAATGGGGTGTAGACTCGAATACGATAATGCTGTTCGGTGAGCAGGCTCTGGATTTCACCTGCCATCCCGTGCAGCATCTGGATCTCCCACGCATGCGTCGGCACTTTGAGTTCCTCGGCAACTGCCATTGCGTGTGAAAGGCTTCTCAGGTTGTGAGAAGCAATTGCGGGATTCAGCCACTGATGGTTCTCAAAGAGGAATCGGGTCAGAACTTCAAAGTTTTCGTCTGTCTGCCATTTCTCCATGAAGACCGGGCAGGGCCAGCCACGATATGCGGCAGTGATTGTCTCCTGATCCCAGTACGCACCTTTGACGAGACGCACCCAGATTGGTGTCCCACGTTTTTCGACCCAGCTCAGCAGTTTCTTCAAATCATCTGCGGCGTCGAGCAGATAGGCCTGAACAACGATGCCCAGGTGTGGCCAATCGCGGAACTCGTCATCACAGGCGATTTCTTCGAAGATCTGAAGTGTCAGGTCTTTGAAGTGATAGTGTTCCATGTCGATGTTGACGAAGACATCGAGTTCTCTTGCCTTTCGCAGAATCTTGCGCAGTCTGGCCTTCACCTTCTTGGTGGTTCCGACCGGGTCCATTGGATTGAAGTGGCTGGTCAGTGCGGACAGTTTGAGAGAGACATTCAATCGAGGCAGAATGCCGGATGTGTGTCGATCGAGAATGACATCTTCCGGCCATGAGTTGACCTGAGGAGCCAGTTCGTCCATGAGTTTCAGGTAAGCTCGTTGATAGGCGCGCGCTTCCCTGTCGCTGATGACCGCCTCACCCAGTAGATCGAGTGTGAATGCAAGTTCACTTTTGCGAAGACGGCTGACGCTGCGGAAGACTTCTTCCGAGGTTGTCCCTGCGATAAATCGCTCGGCCATCTTTCTTGTATTGGTTCGTGCGTTGACGGCGAGTGCTTTCCCCAGCAGTGTGTCCGGGTGAGCAACATCAAGACCCATTCGTACCGCAGTTGGAAGGTGACTGCGGATCTCGTCAAAGTATTCCTGCAGGTGCTGGGCAACGGAGGTGCTCGACTTCAGTGTCGGCAACACGTCGACGAAGCGAAACATCTGGACCTTGACGGATTCGTCATGCATGGCCCATTCCAGAATATGATCGAGCCACCATCGTCGCTCAAAAACAGTTGGCTTCCGCCGGGCAAGTTTCGACCAGAGTTCGTGGCCGATTTCCTGTGTGCGTTGTTCCACTTGAGCGGAGGAGGTGTCTTTGCGAGCTGGGCTTGGCATCACAGAATTCGATCAACAGAAAGGAGTTCCAACTTCAAGAGTTGGGAAGATGGGACAGGAAAGGAGCTATCACTGCTTTCCGATCCGAATGGACCCGACGGAATCGGAGGTCATCTCGCGGACTTTAGACCATCAACCGGAACACCGGAAGAGAAGCCAGACATCCCGATGGAGAAGAGGTCTCTTTTGCGGAAATTACTGCGTCTGATGGAGGCAGCATCTGCCGCAACAGATTCCAGGGAAAATTGTTAGAGTGATTTTATCTGTAGCTGTACTCTTTTGGTATGTGGAAATCCGTATTTCGCCGTTTGTATCAGTTTTGGGTTGTTTAAAATGAAGTCTGCAAAGAAAGCCTGCCTGTCACGCTGTTCTCCCAATGCTCCGGTAGACATCAATGACAACTGATCTTATGATCGGTAAGTGATTTCGGCAGGAAAGATCAAGAATCTCTTCTGTCAGAAGTCACACCTATTCGTGCCGCATTGTGCCCTTCATATTGGGGATCGGGATGAGCACTGAGTCCTCCCCCTTGTGTCAGATCATCACGTCGTAGAGACAGTGAATTGTTGTGGCATCAACGACTTCTTCTGCAGGCAGGTTTTCCCTCTGGGGAAATTTTTGACTCAGGTCTGTTTTCGGTTTCTACTCTGGATAGGCGTTTCAATGACGTGCATCCTCCGAGAGAACGCTCCGCAGAAGATTGAACCCTCGACAACAAGTCGCCACAAAATCTGTCATGACGGCATGATGAAGTGAAGGAATTTTGAGACATGAAGCCTGATGTCTCTCTTAAGTTGAAACTGCGTTCTTGCGTTGTTGTTCTGGGTCTCTGTTCGTCGTTGGTCCTGATGTTTCCGGCAGCAAGTCGTGCCGCGGAACAAAAGGTTCTTTACAACCGCGATGTGCGACCGATTCTTGCCGAAGCCTGCTTCTCCTGTCATGGTCCAGACAGTGCTTCCCGCAAGGCAGAGTTACGACTCGATCAGCGTGGCAGTGCCGTCGATGCCTCGGCGATTGTGCCGGGTGATGTCGACGCGAGCGAACTGGTGAAACGCATTCTTTCGACAGACGAGCATGAAGTCATGCCGCCGCCTGAGACTAAGAAAGTGTTGAGCGCTGAACAGAAGCAGACGCTGCGTCAGTGGATTCAGCAAGGGGCAGAGTATGAATTGCACTGGGCGTTCATTGCGCCTGAGAAGCCAGTTCTTCCTCAGGTGAAGAATCCGAAATGGGGACGCAATGAAATCGATCTGTTCGTTCTTGCTGAACTGGAAAAACACGGACTGACGCCTGCTCCGGAAGCGGATCGCAGGACGATTGCACGACGTGTCAGTCTCGATTTGACCGGCATGCCTCCGACACCGGATCAGGTAGACCGTTTTGTGAACGATCCCGGTGAGAAGGCGTACGAAACATTCGTTGACTCTCTGCTGGCGTCAACCGCCTGGGGAGAACATCGAGGGCGGTACTGGCTGGACTACGCTCGCTATGCCGATACGCATGGAATCCACTTCGATAACTTTCGGGAAATGTGGTCGTATCGTGACTGGGTGATCGGCGCGTTCAATCGCAACATGCGGTATGACCAGTTCACGATCGAGAACCTGGCTGGCGACTTGCTTCCCAATGCGACTCTCGATCAGAAGATTGCCTCAGGCTTCAATCGTTGCAACATGACAACGAACGAAGGGGGAATCATCGACGAAGAATATCTGGTTCTCTACACCAGAGATCGAACGGAAACGACAGCACTCGTTTGGATGGGACTGACGGCCGGGTGTGCAGTTTGTCACACACATAAATTCGATCCGTTGACGCAAAAAGAGTTCTATGAATTGGCTGCGTTCTTCAACAACACGACGCAGGCAGCCAAAGACGGGAACATCAAAGACACTCCTCCAATTATCGTGGTTCCACAATCAGGGGACGTTTCTCGCTGGGATGAATTGCTGGTCAAAATTCAGCAGGAACGCGCCATTCTGAATCAGCGGGAATCAGGAGCAGCACCAGATTTTGAGAAGTGGCTTGCGACTGCTGATCCTGCTTTCTTCAGTAATGGCCCTTCTCCGGAATCGCTGGAATTTCAGGCAACGTTCAAACTGGAAGAAGCGACTGCGCTGGCAACGATTCACAAAGAATCAACGACGCTTCCGTTGGACGAAACGACTGAATGGATCGATGGCCCGAACGGGACGAAAGCCGCTCGGATTGTGAAGAAGGGAATCGCGACGGTTCCGAATGTCGGGGATTTCGAACGCTCGGACGCATTTACAGTGTCCGCATGGATCAATGCAACTGCCAATGACGGCAGCGGGGCAATCGTCGCTCGCATGGACGAAGCAAATCAGCACCGCGGCTGGGATCTCTGGATCGAAGGGCGTCGCGTCGGGTCTCACATCATTCATAACTGGCCTGACAATGCGCTGAAAGTGGTCAGCAAGAATCAGATACCTGCCAACAAATGGGTCAACGTCACGGTCTCTTATGACGGCTCAGGGAAAGCCAGCGGAGTCAGCATCTATTTTGATGGCGTGTTGCAGCAGGCGAATGTTGTTGCAGACAAACTGAAATATTCAGTGAAAACGGATGTCCCATTCAAAATCGGGCAACGAGATCGCGGAGGAATCGCGCCGTCGGTCGCTGTTCAGGAAGTTCGTCTTTATCGACGACTGTTGCCTCAGAATGATGTCGCAATTCTCACTAAGGCCGACACATTCGCCGACTTCGTCCGAGCGGAACCTGTTAAACGTACCGAAGAAGTTCGCAAGGAACTCTATCAATGGTGGTTACGCACCATTGATGCGACCTTCATCAAACAGGCAGAACTGCTCGCGAAGCTTGAACAGGAAAAGAGTGACCTTCAATCACGTGGGACGATCGCACACGTGATGCAGGAAAAACCTGAAACAGCGATGGCCTTCATTCTGAATCGGGGAGAGTACGATCAACGCCTCGATCAGGTCGCGCCGGGGACACCACAGATCCTTCCGCCATTCCCTGAAGGCGTTCCGCGAAACCGTTTGACGCTGGCTCAATGGTTGCTGCAACCGAATCAGCCTTTGACGTCTCGTGTGACAGTCAACCGCTTCTGGCAGGAAGTCTTCGGAACGGGACTCGTCGAGTCCTCTGGTGACTTCGGGATCATGGGAGACCTTCCAAGTCATCCTGAACTTCTCGACTGGCTCGCGCTCGACTTTGTCGAGAATGGCTGGGACGTGAAGCGGTTGTTCAAACAGATCGTCATGTCTTCAGCTTATCGTCAGGCGGCTTTAACAACTGCTGAGAAACGGGAAGCTGACCCGAAGAATCGTCTCCTGTCTCGCGGCCCTCGTTTCCGGATGGATGCGGAAATGGTGCGTGATTCGGCTCTCTCGGCCACCGGAACGCTGGTACGGACGATTGGTGGTCCCAGCGTGAAGCCGTATCAGCCAGATGGCATCTGGGAGGTGGTCGGAATGATGGGAAGCACCACACGGAATTATAAGCGTGATTCTGGGGACTCACTCTACCGACGCAGCCTTTATACGTTCGTAAAGCGGATGGCTCCACCTGCATCGATGGAGATCTTTAATGCTCCGAATCGTGAGTACTGTGTCATTCGCAGAGAACGAACCAACACTCCGTTACAGGCACTCGTCACATTGAATGACGAGCAGTTCGTCGAAGCGGCCAGAACATTGGCTCAATACGCCATTCGAACGGGAGGGGACAACCCGGAAGCTCGGGTGAAAGTGATCACACAGCACCTGCTGTCACGGGATTTGCAGCCAGCCGAAATGGTCATTGTCCTGAAGTCGCTGGAGTCATTGCGGACGAATTACGATCAATCTCCGGAAGACGCCAAGAAGCTGATTCATTTTGGAGTCTCGCCGCCAGACGAGACAATTCCTGCGACGGAACTTGCGGCGTGGACAATGCTGACAAATGAGTTGATGAATCTCGACGAGATGTTGAACAAGTAGAACCGTGAGACATTAGGTCCAGTTCATCCGCACAGGTCCAGTGAGACAGGAGTTGACGATGTCTCTCTTTGATGATTATCGATTGAACATCACACGCCGGCATTTTTTCTCGCAGGGAGCCAACCTGCTTGGGACAGCCGCTCTGACGTCGTTGCTGGGGAAAGCTGCGACAGCCAGTTCGTCGGGAAAGAGTGATTCGGAACAGATGGGGCACGTTGCCACGCATTTTCCTGCGAAGGTGAAACATGTCATCTATCTGCACATGGTCGGCGGTCCATCGCAGTTGGACTTGTATGACTATAAGCCTGTGATGAATGAGTGGTACGACAAAGACCTTCCGGAATCGATTCGGAACGGTCAGCGTCTCACCACAATGACTTCCGGGCAGGCACGGTTTCCAATTGCTCCGTCGATGTACAAGTTCGAGCAATGCGGTCAGAACGGAATGTGGGTCTCGGAGTTGCTTCCGCACATGAAGAAGATGACAGATGAAGTCGTCTTCATGAAAGCGATGCACACTGAAGCGATCAATCATGAACCTGCAATCAGTCTGATGCAGACCGGGAATCAGGTGAGTGGGCGGCCTTGTATGGGGGCGTGGACCTCATATGGATTGGGAAGCCTGAATGACAATCTGCCCACGTTCGTTGTGATGGTCGCACAACCAACGAACACGGCACAAACACAGGCGATCTCCGGTCGTCTCTGGTCGTCCGGTTATCTGCCAGGCGAACATGCTGCGACTGCGTTTCGAACAAGCGGCGACCCGATTCTGTTCATCAATGATCCACCAGGCGTTTCGAGAGCGGTTCGTCGGTCGACATTGGACGGATTGAATGCGTTGAACGAGATGACGTTTAACTCGCTGGGGGACTTGGAGACCAGAACCCGAATTCAGCAGTACGAGTTAGCGTACCGTATGCAGTCGAGTGTTCCTGAACTGGCCGATTTTTCGCAAGAGACCAAGGCGACTTTGGATCTCTATGGGCCAGATATTCAGAAGTCTGGCAGCTTTGCTCAAACGGTTCTGCTGGCTCGACGCATGGTTGAACGAGGCGTCCGTTTTGTGCAGATCTATCATAATAACTGGGATACGCACGGGGACGTGGCAGGTCGTTTACCGGATCAATGTCGCGATGTTGACCAGCCATGTTCCGCGCTGATTCACGATCTCGAACAGCGCGGGTTGCTCGATGAAACCCTGATCATTTGGGGAGGCGAGTTCGGGCGGACAATCTATTCACAAGGAGGATTGTCGAAGAAGAACTACGGCCGCGATCATCATCCTCGCTGCTTTACGATGTGGATGGCTGGAGGGGGTCTGAAAGCCGGGACGATTTATGGGGAGACAGATGACTTCTCATACAATGTCGTGAAGGACCCGATTCATGTGCGTGATTTCCATGCGACTGTCCTGCAGTTGCTGGGGTATGATCACGAACGTCTGACGTATAAGTTTCAGGGATTGGATCAGAAACTGACCGGGGTTCTGCCAGCCAGAATTGTCTCCGAACTGCTCGCTTGAGTTGTGTCAGCCAAATAACATTACGGAAGTTGGGACGGCTCAAAGTAAAACGCCTCAAGTGCAAACTGCGCTTGAGGCGTTTTTATTCATCTGAATGTCGTTGGCGAACCGGAAATGGTTCTGCCTACTTGGCGACGCCGACTGAGCGAACTTCTCGCATCACGACGACTTTCACTTCGCCAGGATAGGTCATGTTCTCTTCGACCGTCTGAGCGATCTCGCGAGCCATCTTTGCGGCAGCACGATCGTTGACCTGTTTTGGATCGACGATAACACGTACTTCTCGACCTGCCTGGACGGCATACACTTCGTTGACACCAGGGAACCCGCAAGCGATGGCTTCGAGTTCTTCAAGGCGACGAATGTACTTCTCAAGCGTCTCGCGACGTGAACCGGGGCGAGAAGCAGAGCAGGCATCAGCGGCCGCGGTCAAAACGGTGTAGATGTACTCCGGGCGAATATCATCATGGTGACCGAAAGCAGCGTGAACCACTTCGCCACGTTCCCCGTAACGCTTGAGGATGTCGGCACCAATGGCGGGATGTCCCCCCTCCATTTCGTGATCTGCTGCTTTACCGATGTCGTGCGTGAATCCGCAACGTCGGGCAACTTCAACGTCCAGACCCAGTTGTTCGGCCATCATCCCGGTCAGGTGTGCCACTTCGATGGAGTGACGCAGCACGTTCTGGCTGTAACTGACGCGGAAGTTGAGGCGGCCCATCATGTACAGAACTTTGTCATGCAGACCTGGCACACCTGCTTCGTCAGCCGCTTCCCGGCCGAGTTGCATGATGCGCTCATCCATCTCTTTGCGTGTTTCTTTGACGATCTCTTCAATTCGTGCCGGGTGAATACGACCGTCCTGAATCAGCTTGTTCAATGAGATTTTCGCAATCTCACGGCGGACTGTATCGAATGCCGAAACGACAACCACGCCTGGTGTATCGTCCACGATGACGTCGACGCCGGTCTCTTTTTCGAACGCACGAATGTTGCGTCCTTCGCGACCGATGATGCGCCCCTTCATTTCATCGCTTGGAATATCCACTGTCGAAACGGTTGTTTCCGACGTGTGAGCCGATGCATAGCGTTGCACGGCCATGCCGATGATTTCGCGGGCCAGCTTCTCTTGTTCCTGCTTCAGTTCGTTCTGATGCTTCAGGATCAGGGCGCCTGTTTCGCTTTTCAGTTTCTTGTCGAGACTGGTCAGCAGGCGTTCTTCTGCTTCCTGACGATTCAGGCCGGAGATCTTGAAGAGTTCTTCCTGCTCTTCCTGAACGATGCGCTCGAGCTCGCGTTCACGGTTCTCAATGACCTTGCCACGTTCGGCGAACTTCTGCTGTTGCTGCTCGACCATCCGTTCGCGTTTTTTCAGCGATGATTCCAACTCGTTGAGAGTGCATTCACGGCGGTCCAGCTGGCGTTCCTGCTGCCGCACTTCATCGCGAATCTTATCGAGCTCTTTGTCGAGCTTTTCCTTGCGACGGAACAGCTCTTCTTTGGCGTCGAGTTCGCTTTTGTGAGCGAGATCGGACGCTTTACGTTCTGCGTCCTTGATGATCTCAGAGGCAGACTGGTGCGATTTCCCTTTAAGCAGGGAGTCGATGAAGTATCCAATTGCGCCGCCTGCCAGCAACGCAATAATGGCACTTAACAAAGGATGCATGATGTGACTTTCGAAACCATCTTCGAAAGCACTTGATCAGTGATGGGAAACAGACGCAAACGCAATTTGAGAGGACGCTGAATTCAGTTGAACAACGCGCTGTGCAAGTTCGTTCTCTGACTATGACGCAGCCGGAAAGGACTTCGGAAACAACCTGTGCGGTTGTTGTCCGTTGAGTCATCTGTGTTTCCTCGCTTGCCGGTGCGACGAAATGGAACGTCGATCGACAGTGGCGGAAACAGCAGACCGGACAGCCCCCAACTTAGTGGAGGTTGTTCTGACGGACTGACTAACTGAAGGCGACACACCTGTCGGGATAAGTCCAGCAGGACCCCCAATCGGTGCATCATCCAGCAGATCAGTACGTTCAGCAGTTGCATAGACGGTTTCAAACGAGACTTGGAGTCATTAACGGAGACCATGTCACTCCACCTGCATCGAAACAGTTCCGATCAGGTCGAGGTGTCATCCTGAAGTTGTTCTCAACAGTTCAATTCCAGACTGGACCAGAAATGGGCTGTCTAGAAATTGAGCATGTTGAATCTGAAATCCAATCGCCTTCCCTCATTCGTCAGCATGTCAGCTTGCCTGAACAAGGCTCTGAAACACGGTTGATGAATTGTTGGAAACAGGTGCTCATTTTCGGGAGGGACTTGCCCCCATTTAAATCCTATCAAAAAAATACTCTACGGCAATTCACAAGTGATGCATTGTCTTATCTGGCAAGATCCTACGGCTGCAATACAGGTTGGTCTGACTGTGCGTTTGGGAGGGATTTGTGGAGAGTGCCAGTTCCAATGAAAATCCAATGGAAAAAGGTCAGGTTCTGAATTTCAGAACCTGACCTTTTTGTTTTCAGAACGAACGACTCGAGAGATGACTGCCTCTAGGACAGAATTTCTTCGACTTCGGAGCTGGTTTCGTGCCCGCCGACCACGACATCGAAGCCGAGGTCTTTGACCATTGCGAAATCCTCTTCCGGGGTCTGGCCCTTGGTTGTCAGGTAATCGCTGACAAACATGGAATTTGCGGCGTAAAGGCCCATTGCCTGCATTGATCGCAGGTTGACTTCACGTCCACCAGCGATGCGGATTTCCACACTCGGGTGAACCATTCGCAACAGACAGAGCACCTTCAGGCAGTAGCGAGGATCGAGTTCGTCCTTCTGAGCCAGTGGTGTTCCGTCGATGGCATGCAGGAAGTTGACCGGAATCGACTTCACGTCCAGATCGCGGAGTTCAAAGACCGCGTCGAGAATGTCCTGTTGTTCTTCACCCATCCCGACAATCAGTCCGCTGCACAATTCCATGCCGGCTTCGTGAGCGATTCGCAGGGTGTCGAGACGATCCTGATAGGTGTGGGTCGTACAGATCTCGTCGTAGTAGCGACGTGATGTGTTCAGGTTGTGGTTGATGCGGTCAACGCCGGCGTCAGCCAGTTTTTGAGCCTGATCTGGCTTCAGCAATCCCAGGCATGCACAGATATGCAGGCCCATTTCGTCTTTGATTTTCTTGACGACATTGCAGACGTGATCGACTTCGCGGTTCGTTGGCCCACGACCGCTGGCGACAATGCAGTAGGTCCGAGCGTTGCTGTCTTTTGCCTTGCGAGCACCTTCCATCAGGACGCGTTCGTTCGCGATGGAGTACTTTTCAATGGGAGCATCGGAAATCTTTGATTGCGAACAGTATCCACAATCTTCCGGGCAAAGACCGCTCTTGGCGTTCTTCAGATAGTACAGGTGGACGATATGGCTGAAGTGTGCTCGGCGAACCGCATAAGTGGCGGCCAGCAGGTCGAGCAATTCTTCGTCCGAAGACTCCAGAATCGAACGTCCTTCTTCGATGGTGATTGATTCACCGGAAAGAACGCGGCGGCTCATCTCGTGCCAACGGGAGACCGGAGCGGAAAGATTGTCAGGTGATGTAAGCATGAAACTGCAATTGAAATGTTATCGGTATGTAAATGGGAACCGGAATGAGATTGGCCACTGCGGCAGAATCGTGAATCTCCGGTCGCCTTCGATTTCGAAATCGCGTAAGCACTGAGCCGGTCAGGCGACTGCGATGAGGCAGTCAGACGGGTTCGTGCTAATCTTTTTTCTTCCGTGGAACCCGACGTCGCAGTGGGCTGGAATCGTCGCCGTCTTCATCTTCGGTTTCTGATGAGGAAGAAGCAGATTCGATCGCCCGACGAATGGTGTCGAGAAGTACGTCCATCGCAAAGGGTTTACGAAGGTAGTCGACGGCCCCGAGCATTTCTGCATAGGCTTTGTGTCGGCCCCCTTCGTTGGCGGTGATCATGATGACCGGTGGTGCCGAGCTGAGCGTTTTCAAATATTCAAGAACAGGGAACCCCCCCATGCGCGGCATCATCATGTCGGTGATGATGAGGTCAGGATTCTCGGATTGAATCAGCTTTTGGCCCTCGGCACCATTCGATGCAGAGGCAACACGGTAACCAGCCGCTTCGAGCACGGCTCGAAGTGTTGTCTGAATTTCCCGATCGTCCTCGATGAGCACGATTTTGTGGCCTGCCATGACGGCTCCCTTTGACTGATTACAGGTCTGCAAACCAACCAAAGTCAGACTTCGGCCAGTTCTTCAGGCATCTTATCGTTCACTGGTGTGAACGGGATGCTCCGCCTCGCATTTGCAGGGATAAAATGACAATACCAGCAATTGCGACCGGCTGGATCTGAAACGCAACTGCATCTTATGGGGGACCAGCAATGGACTCAACGAGACCCCCTCCCATTTTCGGGTTGCTGACAATTTCCTGAGTATTTTACGATGGCGTTGTCGTCAATGTGATTTTGCGAAAGCGGCTTTGAGCCTGTTCGCCCAAGATCTCTGTTCGCTGTTGGAATGATAGAGGCGAACTTCAGGCTTGTTCATTGTGTCCGGATCAAACCCCATACTGAAGTCGTGGTGCCAGAAATGCATCTGATTTATGGGGAGCACATGGACGGTGGGATGCCGTCCCGTTGAAATCAGGATGTCAGGGCCATGAATCGGAAACAGTTGTCAAAACTCGGGATGCCTGAGGACGCTTTTGCAGAAGCGATCTCGGCAATTCAATCAGCCTGCGCCGCTGGACTGCGTTCCAAAGCGGTTCAGGATTCGTTGAAAGATGTCATCGCGAATCCTCAGGTGTACCTTGAGGATGTCTACTTCGCTGCGCTGGCTCAGAAGCTGGTTGCACCGCAAGTTCAGGTTCATCGAGACCCGGTGACGTATCAAACTTGGGGAAGTGAGTACATCGACCCGGAGTCGCACCGGCAGATGCGGGATGCATGTGCTTTACCCAGTGCAGTCGGTGCTGCGTTGATGCCGGATGCACATGTCGGGTATGGGCTGCCCATCGGCGGAGTTCTCGCGCTGAAGGATGCTGTTTGCCCGTATGCGGTCGGTGTCGATATCGCGTGTCGAATGAAGTTGTCAGTTCTCGATCTTCCACCTGAGATGCTGGATCGAGACAACGGGGTGGCTCAGTTCACAACTGCTCTGGAGAATGGAACACTTTTCGGGACAGGAAAGCAGTTCAAACGACGCCAATCGCATGATGTCATGGATCAGGATTGGAGCGTGTCCAGAGTGACTCGCGAGCTGAAAGACAAGGCGTGGGGACAGTTGGGAACATCCGGGTCAGGGAACCACTTCGTTGAGTTCGGACTGTTGACGCTGCACGAACCTTTGTTGGGGATGTCTGCCGGGAAGTATGTCGCCTTGCTGAGTCATAGCGGGAGTCGCGGGGCAGGGCATGCTGTCTGTTCGACATACAGTTCAGTTGCCCAGCGGTCATTGCCGCAGGAGTATCGGAACTTTGGTCGATTGTCCTGGCTTGATCTGAACTCGCAGGCGGGGCAAGAGTATTGGGCCGCCATGAATCTGATGGGGGACTATGCCTCAGGGAATCATGCGGTCATCCATCGCAATGTCGCCAAACTCATCGGAGCGGAAGTCCTCGGAACCGTTGAGAATCACCATAACTTCGCGTGGAAAGAAGTTCACAATGGTCAGGAAGTCATCGTGCATCGCAAGGGAGCGACTCCTGCTGGCGAAGGTGTTCTGGGAGTGATTCCGGGGTCGATGGCAACGCCTGCTTATGTTGTTCGCGGGAAGGGAAACGCTGAGAGCTTCCATTCCGCATCGCACGGTGCAGGGCGAGTCATGTCGCGAACCAAAGCGAACGCGACATTCCGCTTCAATGCGGTTCGCGGAGATCTGAAGCAGAAGGGCGTGACTGTTCTCTCTGCCGGATCAGATGAGGTCCCCGGCGTCTACAAGAACATCGATCAGATCATGGCTGCTCAAACGGATCTCGTCGATATCGTTGCTCGATTTGATCCCAAGGTGGTCAAGATGTGCGGCGATGGAAGTAAAGCCGAAGATTAGACCGTTCTGGTCAATCAAATGGCCGCGATTGTAAGCGACCTCAAATGAGAAGGGCCGGAACCACTCGTGTGTTCCGGCCCTTTATTACTTCTAAATATTGCTACGGTCGTCTAACCCTGTTCGGTATTAGACAGCGGCAGGGATTTCTCGTTTCAGCAAGGTTGCGAGTGTTCGCATTTGCTGGAAGAGATCTGCGTACTGATGTGGCAACAGCGCCTGTGGTCCGTCGCTCATTGCCTTTTCAGGACAGTTGTGAACTTCGATGTGCACACCGTCGGCACCAGCGGCGATTGAAGCCAGGGACATGCTTGGAATCAGGTCTGGACGACCTGTTGCATGGCTTGGATCGACGACCACCGGCAGGTGGGAGAGGCCTTTGATGTTCGGAACGGCAGACAAGTCGAGCAGGTTTCGGGTAGAGCTGTCGAAGCTCTTGATCCCGCGTTCGCACAGGATGACTTGCTGATTGCCGTTTGCCAGCACGTATTCGGCTGACATGAGCAGGTCTTGAATCGTTGCGCTCATTCCTCGTTTGAGAAGCACTGGACGATTGGTATGACCGACTTCAGTGAGCAGATTGAAGTTCTGCATGTTTCGGGCACCAATCTGGATGATGTCCGAATACTCATTCACGAGATCAACCTGGCGAGGGTCCATCACTTCCGTGACAACTGGCATTCCCAGTTCATCACCGACTTTGCGAAGGATCTTCAACCCTTCTTCGCCCATTCCCTGGTAGCTGTAAGGGCTTGTGCGTGGTTTGAAAGCTCCCCCACGGAGAACGTTTGCTCCAGCGGCTTTCACATCGCGACCGATTTCGCGGAGGATGTCTTCACCTTCAATTGAGCAAGGACCGGCGATCATCATGAGGTTTCCACCCCCGACTTTGACGCCATGACCTAAATCGAAAACTGAATCCTGTTTACGGAATTCACGGCTGGCAAGCTTATATGGTTTCAAAATCGACATCACATCTTCAACGCCGGGAATCGCCTTCAATGGGGCATTTCGCAGCTGGTCTTCTTCGCCAATGACTCCAATGAGCGTGCGCTGGACTCCCTTGCTCAGTTCGTGGCGGAATCCCATTTCTTCGAGCTTGTCAAAGATGTGCTGCAGCTGTTGTTCAGTGTAGTCAGGTTTCAAAACAATGATCACGGGTAACCTCGGGAGCATTAAGCTCGAAAATTGTGAGTTGGCACTCGACGCTTCTTTCGATGCCAACAGGCCCTCTCGGTGCGATCGTTAATTTAACGTCGGAGCATTCTGAACGATCGCAGGAGCTCTGAAAAGCGGAGCAGCCGCCGATTTCCGCACAAATTCTTCTCTAATCCGGAAGCGACTCAAGTTCGGCGGTTGAGTTATTTCCGTTCCTCATTCTGGAAACGAGGAGTGCAGACAACCACGCATTCCGGGCAGTTTTTCAGGAAGATAACGAAGGATGGCGACTCTGATTTTCTCAGTAGTCGCCATCGCCTTTCGCGTCATCTTGAGAGCCGGTCGCGTGTATTCACGAAGACCGTCTTCCGGGCACTATTCGGTGATGATGTCCCGAACAGTTCCTCCACCTGGAATCATTGGCAGCACGTGCTCTTGATATGGGCACAACACGTCCAGAAGATATGGACCATCGTGTTCAATCATGGCTTTGATTGCAGCTGGGAGAGCTGCTTTGCTGCGAACGGAAGCGGCTTTCACACCGAAGCTTTCGGCCATCTGAACGAAGTTCGGGTACGTTTCTTCGTAGTGAGTGCCGGAACCTTCGCCGAGCCATTCTGGATGGTCGATCGGACCCAGATAAGTGTGTGCTCGACGTCCTTCCATGAATCGGTCTTCCCACTGCACAACCATCCCGAGGTGCTGGTTGTTCAGGAGCAGGATCTTGACTGGAAGTTTCTCGCAGTGCAGGGTAGCCAGTTCCTGAATGTTCATCAGGATTGACCCGTCACCATCGATGTCGATGACCAGTGAGTTTGGATGAGCCGCCTGAACGCCCATTGCAGCAGGCAGGCCGAAGCCCATCGTTCCCAGACCTGAACTGGACAGCCAGCGTTTCGGTTCGCGGAACTTGTAATATTGGGCTGCAAACATCTGGTGCTGACCCACACCGACGCTGACGTAGGTGTCTTTTTCGATGGTCTGGCGCCAGAGTTCTTCGATTGCGTGCTGAGGAACAATGAAGTCGCCTGCTTCACGGTATTTCAGTGGGTGAGCAGCTCTCCACTCATTGATCTGCTTCCACCAGGCTTCTGTTTCTGGCTTGTCGTCAGCAGTGAATTCTGCGTTCAGCTTGATCAGGAATTCCTTAACATCTCCGATGATCGGGATGTGGGCTTCCTTGTTCTTGTGCATTTCGGACGGGTCGAGGTCAACGTGGACGATCTTCCCGTGCTTGGCGAATTCTTCGAGTTTCCCGGTCACGCGATCGTCGAATCGCACACCGAGCGCGAGGAGCAGGTCGGCATCGTTCACTGCGAAGTTCGCGTAAACGGTTCCGTGCATCCCGAGCATGTGCAGCGACTGTTCGTCGTCACCTGGGAATGCTCCGATTCCCATGACGGTTGTGGTCACCGGAATGTTGGAAGCACGAGCAAATTTGATGAGCTCTGCAGATGTTTCGGTGTTGACGCAACCTCCACCGACGTAAAGGATTGGTCGCTTTGAGCGGCGGATCGCGGCGACAACCTGACGAACCTGTTCCACAGCGATCTTGCTCTCGGTGTGGTAACCAGGCAGATTCATCGGGGGATCAAAGTCGATGTCCGCGTCGGTTGATGCGAGCTGGATGTTCTTCGGGAAGTCAATCAGCACTGGACCTGGACGGCCAGAGCGAGCGACATAGAACGCTTCTTTGACGATCCGTGGAATGCTGCGCAGAGCGGCTTGAACTGATTCCGGGCAATCCGGATCAGCTGCTGTGATCATGTAGTGGTGCTTGGTGACAGCACGGCAGATTTCCACGATTGGAGTCTCTTGGAACGCATCGGTTCCAATGACTTTCTGTGAAACCTGACCGGTGATGGCGATCAGTGGGATGCTGTCCATCTTGGCGTCAGCGATGGCGGTGACCAGGTTTGTCGCTCCTGGACCGCTTGTCGCCATGCAAATGCCGATTTCGTCAGTGGTTCGTGAGATCCCCTGAGCGGCAAAGCCCCCTCCCTGTTCGTGGCGAGGCAGGATTGTGCGAATGTGTTCGCGGTGCTTGCGCAATGCCTGGTGCAATGGCATGCTGGCACCGCCGGGATACGCAAAGACGTACTTGGCCCCTTGTTGAATCAAGGCTTGGACAAGAATATCTGAACCGGTTCTAATCTGACGACCGGTTTTAGGTGCCAGGGCTGTCGACACGATGCATGCTTCCCGAAAAGGTGTAGTGGCGGTCTTCTCTGTCTCGTCTACCTGTTGTCCTGCTGTCGCCGGCACATGGCCTTTGCTTGTCAGCATTCCTCCAATGACGATTTGAAGAATCGCATTTTTGAAAACACTGCTCCCTTTCCCGGGCGCAGACTGGGATCAACATTGTAACGCAGAACGATCCTTAGGACGAGAAAAACGCGATAAAGGTTCGCCTTTTTCCGAACATCCGTTCCCGCCAACGATTTGCGTGGTTATTACAGATAAGTCAGGCGGAGATTTGCTCAAATTTTCAACAGGATGGGGCATTCTGCACTAAATGGAGTGCATGATTCTCTCTGAATACGAGTGAATCGAAAACTTTTGGCAACTTTACTGTACATTCTTGGAGTGCCCATCGTATTCTGTGAAGTAATCAAATGAGTTTGATGCCAGTGTCGCTTTCGTTGAATTTGATGACATCCGGCATTTGCGTGTACATGAAATCCAGAATGAATGAAACTGACTGCAGATGACGGAGTTAATTCGTTTTCTGACTCTGCTTTTCATTCATTGTTCCGCCTGATGACTGCGCGCAGTTCTGCATGAACACGTCACTGGAATCTGTCGTTACCATTCTTCGGCGGAGCGGCCTTGTTGATGAGGCCGCAATCACTGATGCCGTCGCGGCTGTTTCTCAAGGTTCTGCCGCCCCGACCGGTGAGGCGCTGCTCGAATATCTGATTTCGAAGGAATTGATCACTCCGTGGCAGGCTTCCAAGCTGCTTGTCGGGAAGCACAAAGGATTCTTCCTTGGGAAGTATCGATTGCAGCGACTGCTTGGCAAAGGCGGGATGAGTTCCGTCTATCTCGCCGAGCATGTTCTGATGCGTCGCCGCTGCGCAATCAAAGTCTTGCCGTGGAAGCTGGTGAAAGACAGCTCGTATTTGCAGCGGTTTCATCGGGAAGCCCAGGCCGTTGCGTCGCTGGACCACCCGAATATCGTTCGGGCGTATGACGTCGATCAGGAGAAAGATGGGAACGTCGAGATCCATTTTCTGGTGATGGAGTACGTCGAAGGAAGCAATCTGTTTGATCTGGTGCAGCAGTTTGGCCCATTGTCGCCAGCGGTTGCCGCAGAATATCTCCGACAGGGAGCACTCGGACTGGAGCATGCACATCGGGCAGGCATGGTTCATCGCGATGTGAAGCCGGGGAACTTCATCGTTGATCAGAATGGCGTTGTGAAGCTGATGGATCTGGGGCTGGCACGTGTTGCCGCTCAGGAAGATCACTCGCTGACAGTGGCTCATGACGAACGTGTCCTTGGAACCGCAGATTATCTCGCGCCAGAGCAGGCTGTTGACAGTCATCTGGTGGATGCGAGAGCGGATATTTACAGCCTTGGCTGTACGCTCTATTTCCTGCTTTCCGGGCGTCCTCCGTTCAACGAAGGAACGCTGACTCAGCGGTTGCTTGCACATCAGACCAAAGAGCCGACGCCTCTGGAGACACTTCGGAACGATGTCCCGGAGTCGCTGTTGCAGATTACCCGCGGGATGATGAAGAAGGATCGTGAAGAGAGAATTCAATCGGCGAGCGAAGTCGTTGAATTGCTGACGCGTTGGCAGGAAGCAGGTGGATCCGCCGCGGTTTCCGTGTCGCCGCCTGAACGTCCTCGCGTGGAAAACGCCGGTAAGCCAATGGCAGACACTGCGGTTTATGCTTCGCAGACGGCCAAGGCTCCTGACCATCCGGGCGGAATTGGAAATTTCCTGAGTAGCCTGAGTGATATTGATACTGAAGCGGGGAATACGCCTGTTCAGCCAGGGTCTGGGCGACGGCAGGGAACCTCGCAGACCATCAAGATTGATCGCGAAAAGACTGTCGAACCAGAACACGAAAGTCTTGAACCTGCTGAGGAGTTTTTGGAACCTGCCACGGATGATGACCCATTCGCGATTGCGTCTGGATTTGGTTCCGGGGGAAGTGGTGTTTCCTTTGGAAGCGGCAAATCTGCTGGAAAGTCCAGTGGCAAGCTGGCGAAAGGGTCTGGTCGCCCCACGATCTCCAATGACCGGAAGTCGACGAGTCGGGGACAGAGGAAGTCTGGTCTCGAATCATTCCTGCCACCGGAATTGTTGGAGAAGGTGGTCAAAAACAAGATTCCATTGGCGATTGGCGGGGGAGTTTTGACTCTACTGTTCGTCCTTGGCGCGATCTATGCGTTCACTGGTCCCAGCGAGAAGGCGAAGGTGACTCCCGAGCCAGCGACGGTTCAGGAGAAGAAGCAACCAGTCAAAGCCCCTGTTGAGATGACTCCCCCAGAGAAGGCTCGCCCCAAAGTTGACGGGCCCATCGTGATCGTTGGACCCACCGGCCACTTTGGAACGATCGCCGAGGCGATTCAGTACGTACGGACATCTAATTCATCGAGTTTGTCGACCGGGGTAAAAGAGATTCATCTCGCTGGTGATCAGACACTAAGTGAAGCAATTTCCATCGACAACGCTGGCCTGGGAGGGTTTCCGCGCCAGGTGAAGATTATGGGACTGACCGAGAAGCCACCGCGTCTTCAGCCAGCCGGGACCGGCCCTGTGATCCTGTTGAATTCAGTCGAAGAACTGACGATTGAGAATGTTGTTGTCGACTGCGACGGACGCATGAAGGGAGTGGAACTGAGAGGATTTATGTCAGGGACCACATTGAAAAATGTGACCTTTGACAAGATCCAGAATGTGGGGCTCTCTGGTGTGGGGGTTTCTGGAATTCAGAATCTGGATTTGAAGATTGAAAGCTGTCTGTTTCAGGGAGCGGGGTCGTCGGCAACCGGAATCTTGTTTGACGCTTCGACGGGATCAGACACACGCGAGGTGATCGTCCAGCAGAACCGATTTGCCGGCCCGATGGGTACAGGTATGGCTCTGCAGGGAACTGGTTCCGCTGTTGATTTCAGTCAGAATCGTTTCAAGGATGTTTCTGTAGGGGTGCAGTTCTCTGGTTCAGAGCAGCATTCAAATCAGATTCGATTCATAAACAACACGTTTTTCAACGGGCAGTATGGAATTGATTTTTCGTCTGGCCCTGCTGCGGACTCCAAGGCATTTGTGTTTGACAACAATCTCTTTGTGAAATTGACTGGAACGCCAGTTAACGTTTCCCGTACAGAAGCCACGCTCGCTGCACTGATTCAAGGGGGAGCCGCACGGTTTAACTGGACAAGTAACGCAGAAGTGCCGAGCGCGGGAATGAACATCTTCCAGCAGAACGGAAGCCTCGGAAAAGAGGTTGAGTTCGCGTCTGAAGAAGTCTCCTCTGGTGAGTTTCTAAAGCCGAAGTCACCAGATCTGCGGGCTCCGGATTCGCCCGGCGCGTTTAAGTTCATCGGTGCCGTCGCTCCGTAGTGCCCTGTCAGGGCTTGGATTTGGGGTGCGTCAGAGTATAACCGCCCGTCGTTGCTGGGCTTGCGCTCTCTTTGACCCTGATTTTTAACTTTGACAATGCAGTCGTATTATCTTCACTGATGCTTCAGGCTCTTGATTCAGGTTTCTTCTCCCGCTCATTGGATCGAAGCACCAGCCTCGCTGAAATGTTTCCTACGTGAACTCATTTTTCGTTGTGGCAAAATTAAAAGCTTCTGATGGAAACAAATCCGTCGGCTAGCCATAATTTTGAAATGGGCTCCTCTCCAGGTTTATTGCGACTTTATCTTTAGTTCCGTCTGCCGCTCTTCGGGTTGGGCTCTGATTGCTCTGTGCTATGTGATGAACTCACTTAGAACGAGCGTCGCTTCGTGTTGATGCGTTTGTCGTTGTTATCGAAATTGTTCTGGATTGATTCAGGGCTGTCGTTGCAGGGGGCTTAATATCCTGTAGCGATTCTTGCGAAACAGGGGCCAGGTATGACCGCGGAGAATACCGAGATTCAGAAGAAGATCCCTCGTCTGGGCGACTTCGAGGTGAAGAAGCAGTTGGGAAAGGGAGGGATGGGAGTCGTCTATCTCGCCCATCAGGTGAGTCTGGACCGTGACTGTGCTTTGAAAGTCATGTCGAAAGAGTTGGCGACCAAGCCGGGGTTTGTCGAGCGATTCGTGCGAGAAGCTCGGTCAATGGCCAAGATTCATCATCCGAATGTGGTGAGTTGCTACGCTGTTGATGAGGATAAAGGACTGCACTTTGTTGCCATGGAACTGGTTGATGGCCGCAGTATGCAGGACTGGCTGAATATTCAGAAGCAACTCTCGGTGAGCGATGCCTTACTTGTCGCCATCATTGTCGGCGAAGCACTGCATCACGCACATGAACTAAACATGGTGCACCGGGATGTGAAGCCAGACAATATTCTTGTGACCAAGAAAGGGATCGTGAAACTCTCCGATCTTGGTCTCGCAAAAGCTGTCGATGAAACGGACATGTCATTGACTCAGAGCGGCACGGGATTGGGAACGCCGCATTATATGGCTCCGGAGCAGGCTCGTAATGCCAAGCATGTCGACCGACGGTGTGATGTCTATGCGCTCGGGTGTACTCTGTATTACTTCCTGTCTGGGAAGACTCCATTCTCTGGCGAGTCCCTTGTCGACCTGATTACGAATAAGGAGAAAGGAAAGTTTACTCCTGTTCACCGGCTTAATAATCAGGTGCCTGAGCGATTGTCGCTGATGATTGACAAGGCGATGGCTTCGGATCTCAAGAATCGCTACCAGAGTTGTGAGGAATTTGTGCGAGATCTGGAGAGTCTGGGATTGGCTGGACAAGCGCTGAGTTTTATTGACGCTGAGAATCGAACTGTTGCGCGCCGGTCAGGGGCGCCTGCTACTCCGAATGCCACAACAAAACCGATGGGCGCAACGAACCCGGGGCGTCCCGGTGGCCCTGTTGCCAATCCGGAGAGTCATTGGTATTTGAAAACCGAAGAGGGCAAACAGGTGAAGATTGATAAGCTCACCGCGCCTCAGATCCTGACTCTCATCAAATCGGATCGCCTGAATGAAAAGGCGAAGGCAAGTCTGCAGGCGAAAGGGCCGTTTCTTCCGCTTGCCCAGATTCCGGTCTTCGATGATGAAGTCCGAAAGGCTCTGGTCCGGAAGCAGGCGAACTCTCGAAATTCGAATCTCGCGGCAGAGTACAACAAGCTGGCGAAGCAATATGATCGATTGCCGATCTGGCGACGACTACGCAACGCTGTGAACAACGCGTTGGGCGCCTTTGGCTTGATCGTCTGGCTCGCATTTATCGGGGGAATCGGTGTGGGCTTGTACTTCCTCGTTCCGATTCTCTACCAGATCGTCGCCGGACAAGTTGGGCTTTAATTTTCCGCGAATTCAGAGATTTGATCGATCAGCGATGTACCCCAGAGTGACTGCCTGGGGTTACACGGACGATTTCTCTTTGGAGGCCTGAGTTTCGAAATGCGGCTTTGGGGCGGACTCTCGTGAAGGGAGCGTCAGATTGACGAGGGTGGTCGGGCTGGGGCTCGCTTTTGGAGGCAGGTCCGGCAACTTTTTGTTTGCTTGCGGGCCAAGAAGAACCCCAACAGCG
Source organism: Planctomicrobium limosum (assembly GCF_051465645.1). Lineage (GTDB taxonomy): Bacteria > Planctomycetota > Planctomycetia > Planctomycetales > Planctomycetaceae > Planctomicrobium. The sequence goes on from NZ_CP195790.1 coordinate 4,703,637, forward strand.
GAAGCGAACAGTCCAGAGATCGTGCCGAATGTTGCGTTGACTGCGGAGGGTTCATAACCACAGTGAACCATGCAGTCCTGACAGCGTTCGTTGCCGCTCGCACGCCCATAAGCGTCCCAGTCGACGGTATCCATCAACTCCTGAAAGCTGTTTGCGTACCCATCCTGTAACAGGTAGCACGGCTTCTGCCAGCCAAACAGGTTGTAGGTCGGATTCCCCCACGGCGTACATTCGAGCTTCCAGTTCCCCTTCAGGAACTCCATGAATAGCGGGGACTGATTGAAGACCCAGGATTTCTTAGGTTTGTCGAGAATGCGGCGAAACAGTCGGAAGGTTTCGTCGCGACTCAGGAAGTGTTCCTGATCTGGTGCCTTCTCGTACTGATAGCCGGGGGAAAGCATCATCCCTTCGACACCCATTCCCATCAGGGTGTCGAACATTTCACGCAGTTTTTCAGGTTCGCTGTTGTTGAAGACTGTCGTGTTCGTCGTCACCCGAAAACCGGCGTCGATGGCGGCCTGAATGGCTTCAATCGCGACGTCGTAGATCCCTTCGCGGCAGACTGCGAGGTCATGTTCTTCGCGAGGGCCGTCGAGGTGGACCGAGAACGACAGGTACTTGGAGGGAGTGTATTTCGACAGGTGTTTCTTAAGGAGAATCGCATTCGTACAGAGGTACAGGTACTTCTTCCGCTCGACGATTCCTGCGACGATCTTGTCCATCTCGGGGTGCAACAGGGGCTCACCGCCGGGGATTGAAACCATTGGGGCGCCGCACTCGTCGACTGCTTTCAGGCAGTCTTCGACCGACAGGTTTTGCTTCAGGATGTTGGCCGGGTATTGGATTTTTCCGCAGCCAGCACAGGCAAGATTGCAGCGGAACAGAGGTTCCAGCATCAGGACAAGAGGGAACCGTTTGCGACCTCTCAGCTTCTGGCCAAGAACGTAAGAGGCAACTGTCCACATTTGAGAGACGGGAACACCCATCGGGCCAAGGCTCCATCCTGTCGTCTCAGGAGATGTCCCTGAGAATCAATTGGGGAGACGCCTCCAGAGAGTCTGACGTCACAGGTCTGGTCTGCGAAGAAAGCGTCAACAGCAACTGTGATAACAGGTTCGAGCAAGCATGTCTGCGCTGGATTGTGCGTACAGACGGACTGGTTGCGAAAAGAAAGCGAGCCTGAATTGCCGGGCAACTCTCAACCGGAATCATCTTTGGAGCTTTGCGAAAACTGCGAAAGCCGGTGAAGCCGTTTATTTCAGCGGCGGACAATCCCCGGAGTTGCGGAGGACCGCGGGCCATCCAGCAATTCTACAGGAGGCTCTGCATCGTCACTGGGCTTGATGTAGACCACAGGCTCCAACGGGGCAGAACCCGGCTTTGGAGGTGCCGTCGCAAACAATGGTGACCCCACCATACTGGTTACGACCGTATAGAACGCAAAAAATTGAATCACAGTTGACCCTCCCACTAAAAGGTCGAAACCGATTGCACAGTAATTATTATTTTCTCAGCGAAAGTCCCGACGAATAAAGCTGTTACGCGACTTTACAGGATGTTCTGATTCGTGGTTCCCCAACCATTTGAATCGGGCCTGCAAAGCATTCGACAGGTTTTAAATCGCTGGTCTTATTGTTAGTTACGTCACCCTTGGCGTTCGTGTGTTTGTCGGCCGATAAAATTGTCCGGTTAATTGGACGAATTCGCATCGATTCAGGACGAGTGAGTAAATGCCTTACAATCGACAAATTCACCTTAACCATATCGATCAGGTTAGAAATGCGACAACATCAAATTTGAAGAAAACAGGAAAAGGAGGTGTCTTGCGGTGGGTAGCGGAACTGAAATCGGGAGTAAATACTTACCCGACTCTCTGAGATCTCCCAGGCTTCCAGGTCGTGGAACGACTGGGACAGCAGATTGAATCGGACGATTCAGTTGCAGTTACGGCAGGCAGGTGAGGAAGGAGCAGCGAGTGACTTCATGTCATCAGGCGGCTTCGCTCACGAGCTTAGACACCTCGACATTGTGGATCTTACCAAAGGATTGGTCTGTGCAATCCGCAAATTCAGAAAATAGTTCGAAGTCGGAGACCTGATCGTTCAGCGGCCAGCGTGTGAACGATCAGGTGATCAGCAGATTCGAATACGATGGGTCACGACAGATCTTAGACGAGAGAATCTTGCGATGCTCCCCAGACAGAAGGACGTGATGTCTCCCGGATCAGAATCACAGGTCAGGGTCACAGGTGACGCCAGACGAAATTAACGACCGGTCGCTCGAAACTCATGTGTGAGTTTACTCTTCAAGAATCGTGGGCTTTCTGAAGATCTGGCCCGGTTCGAGACGAACCTGCACTTCATCGCGATCCAGTGCATAGAGTGGGCTGATTTCAATCGGAACATTGTTTTCGATCGTTCCCCCAGCCGATTCAATCCAGCTGCGAGCAATCGCGAGCAAGGCTGCTCGACTGGTTGTCGGAGAATCGTTTCCGTCGGCGTTCTTGACGGGATTGAATTCCCGAGCCCGATCTCCTTCCACAACCAGAGCGAGATCTGCTTGTGGGAGAGCATCGAAAATGAACTGCTCAAACTTCCGGCCGTTGGGAGTATCCGGAGTAAATGGATTCCCTTGAGCGTCGATCGTCGTGATTTTCTTGTGGGCAATGTGAAACGGCAGGCTCAGCTCGCCGTTCAACAACCGCTCGATAAACGCAAGCTGAAAAACGTGGACTGCGGTGTTTCCGGCCCAGAAGACGTAGCTTCCGTCTGCCTGTTTCCGGTGGGCCTCTTCAGCTGGTAAGTCGCTGTATTCAATGATCTGTGTTTGATTGTCAACGGTGACCAGCACGCCCATCTTCTCTTCAGGGCTGACTTTCGCGACGACTTTGGTGGTCAGTTCCGAGCCACTGTTGGAGTGGTAGCCCAGCAATTCAGGGTCGCAGACAATGGCAGTCGGATTGTCGACCTGATGGTAGTACAGGTGTTCGATGTTCCGGTCTTTCATGACATCGATCAGACCGTTGGCCTGCAGGGCTCGCAGCATTCCGCCGTGACCATCAGGACTGGTGGCGATGCGGTCGATGCGTTCCATCAGAATCCGACCAGTCGCTTGATCGACTGCCGGAAGTGATGCCTGCTGAAAGAAGAAAACATCGTCTTCGTTCAGGCCGAAGTATCGGTGTTGCTCAAAGAAAGCGACCGTTTGAATGTGTGTCGCTTCGCTTGTCATGATAAAGTACGGGATCGCCCGCCCTGCACGACGTGATCGGGCGAGGATCTGCTCGCAGAGAATCTGGAACAGGCTGCGATCACTGATCGGACCGATAGGGTACATTCCCTTCGGAGCACTGAACCCCAGTCGAGATCCCTGGCCCCCTGCAACGAGAATCGCTCCGACTTTGCCGTCACGCAACAACTCTTCGCCGGCGTCAATCGCCGCAAACTGGGCATCACGTTCGCGCTGTGTGCTGGGAAGGCGGATCAGCTTTTGAGGAGAAGTTGCACGAGCCGCTCTCGCTGCCGGCAGATCTTCCGGGCGATTTGCCTCTTCACTTGATTCAGAGAGTTTCTGAATCAGGGGGAAATCGAGTTGGTCGATCTGTTCAAGAAGTTGCTGACGCTGTGTTTGCGACAATTCGTCCCAGAATTGAACCAGATGCAGCTGGTTGAACTTCTGCAAAGTCTCGAGAGTTGTCTGCGGGATCTGCACTAAAAATCTCCAGAATAGATCGAATCTCAAGCGGTTCGCTCGGCAGGGTGCCCGTGCGGTGAGGTCTCTGTTGAGACACATTGTTGAGACATATTGCTCTCGGATGTCCGCAAGTGTTCTTTTATGTTCCAGACTCGACGGTCGCAATGGAGACACTTTCCAATCCATGTGCGACCGTTGAAACTGACTGAAATTGCATCAAAAAATCTCGTTCATGCACTGTTTGGCATCTGTCCTGATCGCCCGGGAAAGTCCCCACGATTGGGTGAGGACTGGGAAACCGGCAGTTCAAAATCACTTCGTCTGTTGACGCCCGGCCCTTGAACTGCTTTTCTAAGAGGAGTTTGTTGGAACGCAAGCCCTTGTGACGCAACTTTCTTATACGAAATGCGGCGTCCAGATTATAGGTAAGTCAAAGAGCAATGGCGGTTGGTTTTGCAATCATTGGTACCGGGATGATCGCCCGATTTCACGCCCAGGCAATTCAGGCAATTCCTGGTGCGAAACTGGTCGGGTGTTACAACCACAATCCTGAACGTGCGACGAGCTTCGCGACCGAGTTTGAATGCGTCGCCTACTCGGACCTCGACGAACTGTTGGCAAACAGTGACATTCATGTTGTCACAATCTGCACCCCCAGTGGTGCGCACGTCGAACCAGCACTGGCTGCTGCGAAAGCTGGCAAGCACTTGCTGGTGGAAAAGCCATTAGAAATCACCCTCGAACGCTGCGATGCCATCATTCAGGCGTGCGAAGCTGCGGGGACTCTTCTTGGTGCCATTCTTCCGTCACGGTTCTCCGGTGCGAATATCGCACTGAAGAATGCCATCGACGCCGGTCGCTTTGGGAAATTGACACTTGGCGACACCTATGTGAAGTGGTGGCGAACACAAGAGTATTACGATCAGGGAGGCTGGCGCGGCACTTGGGCTCTCGACGGCGGGGGCGCCTTCATGAATCAGGCGATTCACAATGTCGACCTGTTGTACTGGTTTATGGGCGACGTTGCTGAGGTTTGCGGACTCACTTCAACTCTGGCTCACGAACGAATTGAAGTTGAAGACGTTGGAACTGCGATCGTGAAGTTCAAGAACGGCGCACTGGGAACCTTGGAAGCGTCGACCGCTGTTTATCCCGGTCTGTTGAAGAAGACCGAGATTCACGGGTCAGAAGGGTCCGCAATCATCGAACAGGATTCGATCCTGATGTGGAACTTCAAGAACCCACAGCCTGAAGACGAGCAACTTCTGGCTCAATATGGAGCTGGAAGTTCAACCACCGGGGGAGCAGCCGATCCCAAGGCGATCTCGTTCCTGGGGCATCAACGCCAGTTCGAAGACTTTATTTCCGCAATCGAAACTGGTCGCAAGCCATTGATTGATGGTTATGAAGGACGCAAGAGCGTCGAACTGATTCTGGCGATCTATCAAAGTTGTCAGGAAGGCAAACGGATCAGTCTGCCGCTGTCCAGCAACTAGGCCGATTCGGTCTGTGATGTGGCCTCAAACACGTCTGGCATCGTCAATTCAGATGGCCCTCAGTTCCGTTGATTTATCAGCAACTGCGAACTGAGTGTGCCATGACGATCCGGTTCCGTGTGGATGGGGCCACCGTTTTGTTGTTATCGCTTTGTGTCCAGTCCGGACGTTAATTATGAGGCGTCATTGGGGCTGTTTCACGATGACCATTGCGTCGTTTTCGGACTTTCCAGAAAAGTCGTTTGTATGGCTAATCGCATTGTTTCGCTTATTTCCAGTGGCACTGAGATCGCTGTCGCTCTCGGGGTAGAGGATCAATTGGTCGGGCGGTCACATGAATGTGACTTTCCTGAATCCATCAAACAGTTGCCGGTTTGTTCTGAACCCTGCATCGACGTGAACGCGAGCAGTGCCGAGATCGATCGACAGGTGAAAGCGAAGCTGAGTGACGCTCTGTCCGTCTATAAAGTGTTCGTGGATAAGCTCAATCGATTGCAGCCAACTCATGTGATTACACAGACTCAATGCGACGTGTGTGCTGTGAGTCTGGCAGATGTCGAACAGGCTCTGTGTCAGATGGTCGGGTCGCAACCGCAGATCATCTCATTACAGCCGAATTGCCTGAATGATATCTGGAACGACATTCAGCGAACCGCAGATGCACTCGGCATTAGCGATCGAGGTGTGACAGTCGTCTCGGAGTTGAAGAGTAGACTTCAGTTCATTCAGGAGAACATTGTCGGACGGGCAGCCAAGCCTCCTCGGATCGTTTGTCTGGAATGGCTGCAACCGATGATGTCAGCAGGCAACTGGGTTCCAGAACTCGTCGAAATCGCTGGTGGAATTCCATTACTGTGTGAAGCTGGAAAGCATTCTCCCTATTTCGATTGGGAACAACTTCTGGCTGCAGACCCGGACGTGATTGCGATTATGCCCTGTGGGTTTGACATCGCCCGATCGGTTTCGGAATTGGGTGTTCTGTTCGAAAATCCGTATTGGTTTGAATTGCGAGCCGTCCGACAGGGACGCGTGTATCTGACTGATGGGAACCAGTATTTCAACCGGCCGGGTCCGAGGATCGTGGAATCTACTGAAATCCTGGCCGAGATTCTGCATGACCCTGGCTGGCACATTCCGTCAATGAAGCATCACCGCAGTGGGTGGATTCGTATGGAAGAATGCTGAGAGTTGTCGCCTCGAACAATCGTGTATCATGATTGTCTGCGACTTGAGAACGCTCGGTGAAATCGTGTTCGCTACGGCGGCGCGATCCTTGTCTGCCTCGACAGGGCTCTGGTTGATGTGCAGCAGAATCGAAAGAGCGAACAGCTCTCTCGGGTGAGATGGTTTCGTATGATCGATCCCCAATCGGCTCTTGAACTTCTTTCCTCCGATGGGCAGCCATCCGAGAAGACACTGGAAACATTGAAGACGATTGGGTTTGATGATCTTCCCAATGCGTTGGTCCGATTACGGACTCTGTGTCAGAATGACACTGAACGTGCTTTGTTCTCGCAGATTTTTCCTGCGTTGTCCTATGCGTTGATGGACGCGACGTCAGCCGATCATTCCCTGTTGAACCTTCAGCGTTTGCTGGAGTCATCAGGGGACCGAGACCAGTTGTTAAATAAACTGGTTCAGCAACCACGCACCGTCGAAATTCTGGTCAAGCTGTTCGTTGGCAGTCAGTTTTTGACTGAGATTCTTCTGCGGAATCCTCATTATCTGGATCGACTCACAACGCATAAACGGCTCGCAGAATTCAAGAGCCGAGCCGACTTTGTTGAGCATGGCCGCCGGGATTTTCCGGAAGGCGGGACGTTCGAAGCGGTGATGGACCACCTGCGGCGTTTTCAGCAGTGGGAGTTCTTACGACTGGCGGCGTGTGATTCTTTTGGGTTAATGGACCTGAAAAATATCACGCTGCAACTCGCATTGTTGGCGGATGGGATTGTCCAAATCGCATTGGAGTTCTTAGCGGCTTCAGAAGGACTCTCGCTCGAACAGTTTGTCGTTGTTGCGATGGGAAAGCTCGGCGGGGAAGAGTTGAATTACAGCTCTGACATCGACCTCGTTTTCATTTGTGACCGGGACGCCGAACGATTCTGGGGATTGGGCCAGAAGCTGATTCGCATGCTGTCCGAATCGACGGGGCAGGGGTTTCTTTATCGTGTGGACCTCCGCTTACGCCCATGGGGAAACGCCGGGGCGCTGGTCACAACGATCGACAACTGGGCAGAGTACCTGAACCGCAGTGGGCAACTCTGGGAAAAACAGGCGTTGTTGAAAGCCAGACCAATTGCGGGAAATCTGCAGTTGGGTGAACAGGCTCTGGCACGCTTGCAGCCATCGATATTTGATGTCGATGTCGATGCGGTCCGTAAGAGTATTCGCGGAACCAAAGCCAAGATTGAAGAATCGTTACGGCGTCGCGGAGTGAAATGGGGAGAAGTCAAGGCTGGCCCGGGCGGCATCCGTGATATCGAGTTCGTCGTGCAATTCCTGCAGCTGGTTTATGGCGGGGAGATCCCAGAGGTTCGCAGTCTGAACACGCTTGAAGGACTTGTGCGACTCGCGGAGTTGAAGCTGCTCTTTCCGGAAGAGTTTCGACGCCTCACTGAAGGTTATCTCGTGCTCAGGACGATCGAGCATGCGTTGCAGTTGATGCACAATAAGCAGGAACACACGCTTCCTCGATCTGAGCGCCATCTGGATTTTCTCGCACGCCGTCTGGATTTTCCGGACGCCGAGTTGTTTCTGGAGCATTACGAACAACATTCGAGATCCGTACGGGAGATCTTCGAGCGGTATCTCCATCACGATCAGCACCCGATGCAGCAGTTGCTCGACGCACCTCCGCCACAGGCCACGATTCAGTTCGGACAGGCTGCGGAATCGTATCACGCAGACTTTTCTCATGAAGATGAAGAATTGCATGCCGAGTTGTTAAGCCAGATCAATACCGGGCACGTCGTGCGAATTCATGTCGCGAAAGTTGGAGACGATTACGCCCAACTCACAGTGGTCGGTGTCGATCGTATTGGAGAGCTGGCGGCCATTTGTGGCCTGTTGTTCACATACGGATTAGACATTGTCTTCGGAAATGTTTTCACTTGGGCAGAGGCGACGACGCTGGTTCCGATCGGCAATCCTGATTTGAACTCGGACATGTCCTGGCGGTTTATCGAAAAGAAGTCTCCCAGAAAGTTTGTGAACGTTTTTCATGTCCGGAGAACTGGGGCCGCAGAGAGTCCGTTTCTGGATGCAGAACGCTGGGAGCAATTTGAATCTGAACTGAACGAGTTGCTGCTGCTGTCTGATCAACGGGGGTTGAACGAAGCTCAGGGACGCATTGCCAGACGTGTTGCAGAAACCATGGAGGCCGCTCCTCCTTCGGCGATCACATTATTTCCATTCGAACTGGAAGTGGACAACGACAGCGATGTGAACGCGACGATCCTGCATATTCAGGGAGAAGACTCGCCGGGTTTTCTGTATGAACTGACGAACGCAATCACGATCAGCGGACTGTCGATCACGCGTATGACGATTCGGTCATCCGGAAATCGGGTGATTGATACGTTGTATGTTGTGGACGAACATCATCAGCGAATTCAGCGAGCAGATCGCCTGAATGAACTGCGTGCGGCGATCGTGCTGATCAAGCATTTCACCCACTTCCTGCCTCAATCCCCGAATCCCGGTTCGGCCCTCATTCACTTTCAGCAGTTCCTGGAGAACCTGTTCCGACAGCCGAACTGGCTGGAGCAATTAAGTCCGTTGCAGGACTCTGAGGTTCTTGGTGCACTCGCGGCCTTGTTGGGGATCAGTGACTTTCTGTGGGACGATTTTCTGCGCTTGCAGCATGAGAACCTGTTCCCGGTCGTTACGAATGTTGATGGGTTACAGCAGCCACGGGACCGGGTTTCGCTGGAAAGTGAACTCCGTTCGCTCCTCGCTGACGCTGATGACCAACAGAAACTGGATGTGCTCAATGCCTTCAAAGACCGGGAAATGATGCGGTCTGATATGCGTCACATTCTTGGCCTGCAGGACAAGTTCGGGATGTTTGGCCGCGAATTGACGACGGTCGCCGAAGTGACAGTTGATGCGGCTCGGGAGATCTGCGAACAGTCATTACAGGCCATTCATGGGAAGCCGCGGACCAGTACCGGTGAGCTCGCTCAATACTGTATTTGTGCCCTTGGGAAGTTTGGTGGCCGAGAGTTGGGCTATGCCTCCGACATCGAACTGATGTTTCTGTTTCAGGGGGATGGTCAAACTGACGGGCGAGAAGTGATTTCCAATGCGGAATACTTCGAACGGTTTGTGCATGAGTTCCGCAGATCCATTCGCTCGAAACGGAAGGGGATTTTCGAGATTGATCTCCGGTTGCGCCCTTACGGAAAAGCGGGACCACTCGCAGTTTCGTTGCCGACATTTGAGTCGTATTTCGGTCCCGGGGGCGAAGCCTGGCCGTATGAACGTCAGTTGCTGGTTAAGTTGCGACCGGTGGCGGGAAGTAAAGAACTCGGCCGTCGGATTGTTGCTGCTCGCGATACGATGATTTATCGCGGTGAACCGTTTGACGTGACAGCGATGCGAGCAATGCGTGAGAAGCAGATCCGTCAGCTGATTCGACCTGGGACGTTCAATGCAAAGTTAAGTCCCGGCGGACTGGTTGATTGTGAATACGTTGTCCAAGGCCTGCAGATTACGTTTGGACATCTCGACAAAGCGATTCGGGAGCCGAATACGCGTGAAGCAATGAAGGCGTTGGAAAGTTACGGACTGCTTCCGAGTGACATCCGAGTTGGACTTCGTGACGCGTATCGCTTCTTCAGACGCGTCATCGATGGACTGCGAGTCGTTCGAGGAGATGCGAGCGATCTGACAGTTCCTCCTTTTGATTGCGATGAATTCGTTTTTCTGGCCCGACGTTTGGGATATTCGTCTGATGTAAAGCGATTGAAGGAGGATTTTGAACGGCACACACAACATGTTCAGGTGGTTGCCGCAGCACTTCCAACGATGATGAAGCAGGAACCATTGCCTGAGTCTCGTCGATCCAAAAAAGAAAAGTAGAACAACCTCTGCCCGAAGTTTCCGTCAACGAAAAAAGGCCACCGTTCGATTGAACGATGGCCTTTTGAATGACACGTGCTCGTATTGAGACGTTGATATTGATTATTGCTCGCCGTAGAACTTGGTGAGTTCTTCAGCTGTCAGGGGATCGGCGACCGATTCGCTGGACAAGTGTGCCCGGAATCGCATGCTGCCAGGCACAGCACAGGCGACATGAACCTTTAAGGTGATTGTCTGACCGGCTGCCACTTCTGGGATGTTGCGGAAGAGAAGCTTACCACCTTCGTTCAGGCACTCGACAGGACCTTCTGCACTGATGTATTCCATGCCAGAAGGAAGTTCGCAGACCAGACCGACATTGCGGGCAGCAGCGGAACCTTCGTTTCGGACCCGAATTTCGTAGCAGGTCTTGCTCGTGACTTCGACAGGGTCTTCAGTGTCCTTCACAGCGATGGAGAGTGAAGATGTTCCTTCGACGGCTGTCAGGCATTCTGCGTCAGCAATGACACCGTGTTCTGATGTTGCCCGAATCTGGTGTTTGAATTCACCAGCCTGACGAGCGACAAGTGTTGCACGGATTTCAGTTGCCTGACCTTTCTCGACGCGGCCAACGAACCAGCTGACAAGTCCTGTTGCTGGATCGAACTGGGCTCCGCGATCTGCACTGACGAATTCAAAGCCAGCCGGGACTTTGTATCGCACCTGAACGTTGTCGGTTGCAGCGGCACCATCGTTCTGAACGGTGATCGTGTAGACCCCTTGTCGTCCGAGGTAACGCAGTCCTGGTCCCTGAATGGATGTCGCCAGCATTGGGGCGATGACAGTCACATTCGATTCAGCGGAGCGAGCGAGACCGGCTTCTGACTTCGCTTGAACTGCCAGCTGGTGCTCGCCACCTTTCATTGCTGTCAGTGCCAGACGAACACTGCGGGATTCACCTGGGGTCAGGTTACCGAGTTCCATCAGCAGACGACGGCCTCGAGCGTGTTCAAGACCTTCTGGAATGATGGCCTCAATCTGAACGTTGCTGGCGATCCCTGTCCCTGGGTTGGAAATCGTGACAACGTGGGAGGCCGCTTCGCCAACCATCACCTGTCGTGGACCTTCAACCTGAATGTTGAGCATTGGTTCAGCGACGGCAAAGGTGCCTTTCGCTGTTCCTGTGAATCGGACGTCTGCACGGGCCTGAATGTCACCACGTTCCATCGGGACCATCGAGATTTCGATTTTCCGGACTTCACCAGCGGCGAGTTCAGGGAACTGCCATCCCAGGAACGATTCGCTCGTTGCCGGGGCAGGTACTGCACCACTGAGACGAACATTCTTAGGGAAGACTGCTCGAACTTCGACATCATGTGCTGCGGACTGTCCAACGTTTTTGACAAGCAGAATGCAGCTGCATTCCTGTCCAACGTTGATCTCGGATTGCTTCTGCCATTCGACAAGCACTGTTGGAGCAGTTGCGACTGTCGTCACTGTGGCGGACGTGACCGAAGTTGTTTGCGGGCCAGGTCGAGTGGCTGCTGGAGATGCTGCGGCAAAACTGCTTGTGCGTTTTGCAGACGGCATGACTGCCGATTCAGGAGCGGTCGGGTTTGTGGCCGAAGCAGTTGCTGGAGCTGATGAAACAACTCCTGTTTTGCTGAAGGTCACTGACCCGCGACCAGTCGATGGAATCTCTTGAGTCGGGCTGACAGCTGTTTGAGTTGCAGCCGGTTTTGTTGCGGGAGTTGTTGAAGCTCCAAATGGAGTTGGATCCATTTTCACCGGACTTCCGGCAGCGAACTCGGAACCTGGAAACGGTCGGGCGTTTCCAGCGTCACCGCGAACCTGCTGAATTGTGCTTTCACCATTTGGCTTCGCCTTATAGTCCGCGTGGATAATTTCCCCTTCGGACGAAACTGTCGCTTTAGCCGGAGCACCTGCTGGCGAGATGACTGACGGAGCGGCGACTGTTGCTGGCTGAGCCGGCTTGATCGCAGAAACTCTGGTAATGGTTTCTGCCTGAGCTGGTGTTGCAGAACCCAGTGTTGTTGAGCCGGGAGTTGCTGATCCTGCTTTTGCTGCACCTGGGGTGGCGAAAGCAGATGCGGCCGAGCCTGCCGCTCCTGTTTTGATTGCAGCTGTCCCCGGTGCTGACGTGCCGACGGTTGCTTCTGCGGCGATCCCGGACGTTGCAGGGCGAGTACCTGACAGGGTAGATCGGGTATGACCGGTTGGAGGAGTGTCTCCAAACAGTTCCTGATAGTAGTTTTTCAGCTCTGTGTTGCTGTCTTCTGCTCCGCTGGCCTTACGGCTGAAGCGTTGTGGTGGATTGGTCGCCGACGCCCCAAGGCTTTCAGGTCGAGCGGATGGAGTCGTTCGTGCGGTTCCAACGCTGTTGATGTCATTACCAACAGCGGATTGCACGGACAGTCCCAACAGTGCCAAAATGTAGGCTCCGCGTCGCATTTTTCTCTCCTTGGCTCGTTCGCCGGCGTGCAAAATCCCTATTTGCAGTTGCCGAAAAAATGGCGAGTTCCCTCGCTATCTGATGGAATCGGCAGTGTTGATCGTGCCGCTTGAGTTGAAAGTGTCGATTGTTTTGCTTTTTTGTGAATCTTTCTCGAAAAACTGTCGTAGTCGACGGGTTTTACTTCAGTCGAAGCGGTTTGTAGTCGGGGGATTCTTACCGGCAATTTTTGCCGATTTCATCGGAAGCGAGACCTTGAGGTGACATTCTCGCTGGCAGGAGTTTGTAGGATGGGACCCGATCTTTTGATCAGATGAGAAGAGTGTCCGCTTAGTGTCTGGTTGCACTCCCTTTTTTCTCTCAGTCTTTTTCGTGAAGCGTCTTGAATGGAAGCATCCATGACCTCGTTCAATCCAGATGAGCTCAACGTCATTCTTGCGACGGATTGTGGAAGCACGACGACGAAGGCGATTCTGATTGAAAAGATCGATGGCGTTTACCGACAGACCTGGCGTGGGGAAGCACCTACGACTGTTGAGGAACCGGTTGCCGATGTCACCGTCGGGGTGATTAACGCCGCAATGGAAGTCGGGGAGCTGGCTGGTCGACGTCTCGTGGATGACGATGGTCAGTTGATTCGTCCGGCTCGCGGGAATGAAGGCTGCGACCTCTATATCTCGACCTCCAGTGCTGGTGGGGGACTGCAGATTCTCGTGACTGGGGTTGTGAAGGAAATGTCCGCTGCGAGTGCGGAACGTGCAGCCTTAGGAGCCGGGGCGATCGTGCTGGATCTGCTTGCGTCCAATGATCGACGCCGACCGCACGAGAAGATTCAACTGATTCGAGAGTTGCGACCGGATATGGTTGTGATGGCCGGGGGAACAGATGGCGGAACAGTTAAACACGTTGTTCAGATGGCCGAACTGATTGCACCAGCCAGGCCCAAGCCTCGCTTTGGTTCGAATTTCTCGCTCCCTGTGATTTATGCAGGCAATCATGATGCCGTGGACGAGGTCAAAGAAACCTTCGACGAGAGCGTCAAACTGTCTGTAGTTGAGAATGTGCGTCCGACGCTGGAGCGTGAGAATCTTGCTCCAGCCAGAGATGAAATTCATGAATGCTTTCTCGAACATGTGATGGCGCACGCGCCAGGGTACGGGAAGTTAATGGAACTCGCAGACGTTCCGATCATGCCGACCCCAGGGGCGGTTGGTGACATTCTGCAGAAGATCGCGGAGGTCAGAAGCATCAACTGCGTCGGGGTTGATATTGGGGGAGCGACCACGGATGTCTTCAGTGTCTTTCGAGGACCAGATGGGCTTCCGGTTTTCAATCGGACCGTGAGTGCGAATCTCGGGATGAGCTACTCGATCTCCAATGTGTGTGCAGAAGCCGGGATGGCAAACGTGCTGCGCTGGGTTCATCAGAAGATGGATGAGCGTGAGCTGAGAAATCGGGTCAAGAATAAGATGATCCGCCCGACCACCATTCCACAGACTGAAGAAGCTCTTGATTTTGAACAGGCCGTCGCTCGAGAAGCGTTGCGATTGGCGTATCTTCAGCACAAAGCGTTTGCGACAACTTTAAAAGGGGTTCAACAGCAACGGACAGTTGGGGACACCTTCTCCCAGCAGTCAGGTGGGAACTCACTCGTCGATAACATGGCGTTGAATCTTCTGGTTGCTTCCGGGGGCGTCTTGTCTCACGCTCCGAAGATGGAACAAACGGCCATGATGCTGTTGGATGCTTTCGAACCTGAAGGGATCACCGAGCTGGCTAAAGACAGCATCTTCATGATGCCTCACCTCGGCGTTTTGGCGTCCGTCCATCCTCAAGCAGCAATGCAGGTGTTTGAACGCGATTGCCTGATCATGCTGGGGACATCAATTGCGGCAAAAGGTCGCGCGAAGCCGGGCCGCCCTTGCTTTGAATATGTCTTCACAGGTGACACATTGAACGATGCGGGATCAATTCACTTCGGAGAGTTAAAACACTTTTCGTTGGGAGAAGGACAAACAGCGACAGTGAACCTGAGACCCGTTCGTGGAGTCGATCTTGGAGCAGGACCGGGAAAGCCATTGATTGCGGAAATTCGCGGCGGAACTGTCGGGGTCATTCTCGATGCCAGAGGACGTCCTCTGTGGCCTGGAACATAGAACCTGACAGGTGGGGTGCGACCGGCGTTGACGGTTGGGACTTCAGCAGCATCTCTATTGGAAGTTGTGTTGCTTTCAGCTGGTGTTCTGGAGGTGAGGATGGCATCAAAAATGCTTAATTCCACCGACTGTCACGAACCATTTATCCCAGTGGAAACCGGCTGCCAAGGTAAAACAGAGATGGATCAACCTGCGTGGATTTGAGTGATTGTTTTGTAAGTTGTTTTCTGGTGAATGGATGTGTCTAATTGTGACGAAATGAGCTCTTCGACGATTCCTGTGTTTGGAGCTTTCCAACGGTCTTCGGGACACTTAAAATTGCACGAAGCGTTTACTGAGGTAGGTTTGCAGGGAAATACCTTTTGCTGCATGACGGCATGAACGCCGAAAGCAAAGTGAACGAGTTGGGTGACGAGCATTCTTCATTTGTTGGGCCTTTGGATGTACAAAGGCTGCATTACAGAGCACAGACGCTTCATTTGAATTGAATAGCACGAGTAGACTTGGTGTCTGCTTTGCTGAAAACCAGAGTGATCTGGTCCGGTTGAAAAACGTCGAAGAGACACGCCCTCTTGTTGGAGGCCGATGTTGTCTCCGATGTGAATGAAGCGTGTGCAGTTCTTTCTGGCAATTGAATGTCCAACACGACAACGACAATTTCTCTGACACGTTCAGATGAAGCGCGGCTCCTGTTCGGGCCGGCTGATGCTCACCTTCGCAAAATTCGCGAGTCTCTGGGAACGAGTATTGTCCTGAGAGGCGACACGATTGTGCTCGAAGGAGAGAGCGAGCAGGTAAAGAAAACCGCTGCCATTTTTGGACAGATGCGGGATGTCCTGCGTCGTGATGGTGTCGTCCATGATGAAGTGGTCACGCGGCTGATTGCAGGCAACGCTCCGCGAGGTGGAAACGGTCAGGCCTCTGAGATCGACCTGTTTGAAAAAGCCAAAAAGATTCGCCCACGTACCGCTGGTCAGCAGCGCTATGTCGATGCGATTCGCAAGCACGACCTGATTTTCTGCGGAGGACCAGCTGGTTGCGGAAAGACCTATCTGGCCGTTGCGATGGCAGTGAATGCCCTTCGTTCCGAACAGGTCCGCCGCATCGTGCTTGTTCGTCCTGCGGTTGAAGCTGGTGAAAAGCTGGGGTTCCTGCCAGGTGATATGCTGGCAAAAGTGAACCCGTTCTTGCGACCACTTCTGGATGCAATGAACGATATGCTCAACTTTGAGCAGGTTCGTCTGTATATGGAAAACGATGTTGTCGAGATCGTCCCGCTGGCGTTCATGCGAGGCCGTACTCTTAATGATACGTTTATTATTTTGGACGAAGCGCAGAACACCACTGCCACACAAATGAAGATGTTTCTCACTCGAATGGGAGAAGGATCTAAGATTGTTGTGACAGGTGACCCGACGCAAACGGACTTGCCGGAAGATGTTCAATCTGGTTTTAATGATGCAATCAGCCGACTCAAAGGGATTAGCGGTGTGACGCTGGTGGAATTGGGTGGGGACGACATCGTTCGTCATCGACTGGTACGTGAGATTGTCAAAGCTTACGACCAACCTGATTCCCGACCTCGCAACTGAGTCTGAGCAAAAGGAGCAAAGCTCTTTCTGGATTCAGAAAGAGACTGAACGCAATGTTCGGCATTGGCCCTAAACGTAGTCGTGTTCCACGCTCGGTCGCACTTCGCCGTCCTCAGACGGTGTGGACGCGCATCGGGAATCTATTCCAGAACCGCGGCTTGCAGCTGCGGTTAGGGATCGTGTTCATTGAATCGCTTCTGCTGGTAATTGCATTGCAGAGCTGGAAGGCTCCCTTTACATACCGGCTTGGCGATTACGTTCCGCATGGAATCAGCGCTAAGATTGCTTTTGAGCGGGAAGATCGGGAAGAAACTGAACGTGCTCGCGACCGTGCTGAAGAAGGTGTCGCGCTCATCTTCAGAAATAATCCGACGCCGCTGCAATCATTGCCTGATGAACTTCGGGCCGGCCTGGGGGATATTGCGCAAGCAGATTCCCTGTCGAAATTGAATGCCGAAACTCTCGATGATTTCGGTCTGACGACCATCGTTCCGCAGACGGAAAAAGCGAAGGAAGCCGTCGAACGTTATGGGGCGAAGTCTCCTGAAGATCGCTTTGAAAAACTGCGTGCCGCAATCGTCGGCCCGGATCAGTCAATGGCTCAGCGTCGTATCGATACGATGGTGGAGCAGTTCGCGCAATTCATTGATCCGCTATTCGATACCGGAATCATCGACCCGAAAGATGTACGGCTCGGGATTTCTCCAGACAAGCGAATTCTGGTTGTCGACGAGAATCAGCCTGATCGAACTGGCCGTGATGTGTTGTTGCCAATGGTGCGACTGCAGGACCAGTTGAACGAAGCAGGGCAGTTGGGGCGTTCCTGGGCAAAGTATCCCAGCCTGGAAAAAGACATTCAGCCAGCGCTTTCTTACTGGCTGTTCAAGCGAGCCCAGTCGACTCTTCGCTTTGATCAGGCAGCCACCAAGTCTGCAATCAGCAAGGCGCGAGACAATGTGGAAGTTCGCCTGATTCGATATATCGAAGGGGATACGCTCATTCGTCCAAAGGGGACGGTCGATGCCGACAAATTGACTCTGCTGCAGGACGAATACGAAGCAGCAGAAAAGCAGATCGGTTGGGGCGCCCGCTTTTCCCGTATGAGCATTATCTTTTTGATGGTGCTCGTACTGGCGGGATTGAACGGCTACTACATCATCGGAAACGAGCCAAAGCTCGCGAAAGATGTCGGCCGACTGGTCACATACTGCACCGCGATTGTGATAACGGCGTTCATCGGACGGCTTGTTTCATTTGACCCGTTGCGAGCGGAAATCGTTCCGTTACTGACTGTCGTGTTGCTGATCGGTGTTGCATATAATCAGTTCCTGGCAACACTGACAGCCTTCTCGCTGGCACTTGTGTTGACCATGTCGACAACGGGACGCCTGGAAGACTTTCTGGTACTGCTGGCGACATCGGCAGCAGCAATTATCCCACTGCGTCGCGTTTCATCTCGAGCCACCCTGATCAAGATCAGCTTTATCTCGGCGTTGACGTATTTTGTGATCAGTTTCGCTGCCGCGGTTGTGGAAGCACAGTCGTTAAGTGAAGTCTACCGAAATACTCAGTTCCTCGTGATGAGTGCCAAGGGAGCCGCCCTCTGCATGGTCGCTGGCTATCTTGTCGCAGGGAGTTTGCCGTTCGTTGAAAAAGTGTTCGGCGTTGTGACGGACATGACGCTTCTGGAGTTGAGCGATCCATCACATGCATTGCTTCAGGAACTGGTTCGCCTTGCACCTGGGACATACAACCACTCGAATGCTGTCGCAAGTATTGCGGAGCGTGCCGTTGAACGGATCGGTGGAAATGGTCTGCTCGTCCGTGTGGGGGCGTACTTCCATGACATCGGGAAGATGCTGAAGCCGCAGTACTTCATTGAGAACGTGCAGGAAGGGTCTGTCAGTCGTCACGCACAGTTGAACCCGGCGATGAGTACGCTGATCATCATTGGGCATGTGAAAGACGGAGCGGATCTGGCCGAACAGTACGGATTGCCACAGCCGATTATTGACCTGATTGAACAGCATCACGGAACGACTCTGGTCGAATACTTCTTCCGTGAAGCGACTCGAATTGCCGAATGTACACCGGACCATCGCAGCGATGCAGAAGAGTCCTCGTTCCGATATCCCGGGCCGAAGCCTCAGACGAAAGAGGCCGGTGTTTTGATGATCACCGATGCCTGCGAGAGTGCCTGCCGGACATTGACCGAGCCAACCCCGAAGCGAATCGAATCGCTTGTGAGTAATATCGTGATGCGTCGGTTGCTGGACGATCAGTTCGATGAGTGCGATTTGAAGATGTCTGATATTCGCATGATTCAGGATTCGATAACCAAGTCTTTGATCGCGTTTTATCACGGTCGAATCAAGTATCCAGAAACCCAGGAAGCGCGGACCGCCTGATGTGGGAGATCGAACTGGTCAACGAGCAGTCGCTGCTTGAGATTGACCAAGAGTGGGTGTTGACCGTCGCGCGGATGACTCTGGAAGCAGAGCAGGTGTCGGCTGCAGAAATCGTGCTGGCCATCGTTGATGATCCTGCAATTCATGAAGTGAATCGCGAGCATCTGCAGCACGACTATCCAACCGATGTCGTCAGCTTTGTTTATTCGGCCGATGAGTCAGGCCGTATTCTGGATGCTCACCCGAGTGCACCCAGAGGGCAGGGGCTCGTACTGGACGGGGAACTGGTCGTCAGTGCTGAAACCGCAATGAGATTGGCTCCTGAGCATGGCTGGAAGCCACAGGAAGAATTGGCTCTCTACATCGTTCACGGGTTACTGCACCTTTGTGGATACGATGATCTCACCGACGGTGAGAAGGGGCATATGCGACGCCGTGAGCAGGAGATTTTGAAGCTCTGGGGGCTCACTCCGCACTACGATGCAGCGTCTCTGCCAGCAGAATAGAGCCTCCCTCGAAGTGGTGAGACCTGTCTGGCAGTTGCGTTGCAGACACCAGAGGTCGAGCGCTGCCGATGATGTTCAATCAGCACCGGTAGCCAACAGAAAAGAGTGACACACCATTGGTGAGACGCTCTCTTCTGTGTTATCGGGATTCCGCCTTCTTCATTCGAGAAAGTCGCTGCGCGCGGCCACTGAGAGGCCGATACGGTCTAGTTCAACATCTCATTAAGAACAGACTGCGGTGCGAAATCGTACTTCAGTGGTTCCATCGAAAACGAAGCGCGGCCTTGTGAGAGGCTGCGAACGTGTGATGAGTAACCGAACATCTTGGCCAATGAAACTTCGGCCTGCAGAGCGGTGAGGTGGTCCCGAGGCTCGCTGGCAAAGATCTTCGCGTGGCGCTGGTTCAGATCTCCCTGAATGTTTCCAACGAATTCACTTGGAGTGACGACCTCCAGTTTCATGATCGGTTCCAGCAGGCCAATGTCGCCCTTCGTCAAAGCGCTTTGCACGGCATATGTCGCTGCCGCCCGAAGTGCTTCTTCTGTCGTTTCGCCGGGACGGTAACCAACGTGCAGGATCGTGATCTTCGTTTTGATGATGGGATAACCAAGAATCCCGCCTGATTGAGCAGAGTCTTTCACTGCTTCCCGAACGACGTTTTCGAGTTCGAATGGGATTGTGTCAGGCGGAATTGCAGAGATCACTGTGATTGGTTGTTCGGAATCGAATGGTTCGACACGCACGCGAACGCTGGCAAATGCGGTTTCGCCGCCAGTCGATCGCTGGAAGGTTTCTTCTGCTTCCGATTTACTCTTCACGGTCTCACGGTAAGAGACACGCGGCTTGTGGACGCGAACGTTCAGATGGAAGTCGCGCTGCAATCGCTCTCGAAGAATTTCAAGGTGCAGTTCTCCCATCCCTGAGATGAGAGTCTGTCCTGTTTCTTCGTTGATCTTGGCTTTGAATGTGGGGTCCTGGCGTCCAAGACGAACCAGAGCATCTTCCAGCTTTTTGCGGTCGGCGTTTGTTTCCGGTTCGACCGCCATCGAGATCACGGTTTCCGGGAACGTGATCGATTCCAGCAGGATCTGATCATTCTGTTCGCACAGGGTATCACCAGTAGCGACGTCTTTTGGCCCGATGATTCCGCAGATGTCTCCCGCTTCGACGAAGTCGGTTTCAATCTTCTCGCGTGAGTCGGCCTGAATATGCCACATCTGGCTGCAGAATTCCTTCTTTCCTGTACGAGGATTGAGAAGGCGGGTTCCAGACTTCAGAACGCCTGAATAGACGCGAACAAAGCACAGGTCGGCATGCTTATCGGCGACGATCTTGAAGATCAGCGCGGCAAGTGGTTCCTTGGTGCTTGCATGCCGTTCGACTTCCGCCTTTTCGTTCTTCTTCGGCTTCGGATTGATTCCTTTAACGGGAGGAACATCCAGTGGACTTGGCAGGTACTCAGCAACGCCATCCAGAATCGGTTGCACTCCGACATAGTGAAGTGATGTTCCGGCGTAGGTCGGCTGAATCTCACCAGCGAGCGTTGCGGCTCGAAGGATACGGTGGATTGTTTCCGGGTCGAGATCGCCTTCAGAGAAGAACTTTTCCATTGCGGCATCGTCACGTTCAGCGACGACATCGATCAGTTTCGACCGCCATTCTTCTGCGATCTCTTTGTAATCGTCCGGGATCTCTTCTTCCCGAATCTCCCGTCCTTGAGACGCTGAATCGAAATACAGGGCTTTCCGGCGGATCAGGTCGATGATCCCTGAGAAGCCGTGCTCCGCCCCGATTGGAATGGTCAGGGGGACTGGATTTGCTTTCAAGCGTTTTCGCATCTGATCGAGAGTGCGCTCGAAGCTTGCGCCGATGCGATCCATTTTATTGATGAAGCAAAGTCGCGGGACTTTGTATCGGTCAGCTTGCCGCCAGACCGTTTCGCTCTGGGCTTCGACACCTTCAACAGCACTGAAAACAACGACCGCGCCGTCGAGAACGCGGAGAGAACGCTCGACTTCTGCTGTGAAGTCGACGTGTCCCGGAGTATCGATCAGGTTGATCGTGACTCCCTTCCATTTGCACGTAACGGCTGCGGAATAGATCGTGATTCCGCGTTTGGATTCTTCTGGGTCGAAGTCGGTTTCTGTTGTCCCGTCATCCACATTCCCCATCTTGTGGATCGCTCCAGCATAGAAGAGGATTCGCTCTGTGGTTGTCGTTTTCCCGGCGTCGATATGAGCGATAATGCCGAGATTCCGCAGTGTTTGAATTGGGACGGGCATCCGAGTTTACCAGCTGAATACGACGGTCTGAAAACAAATATAGCTGCACACAAGATGCGTGCAGCTATATCACAATTCCGTTGTGAGCAACTCGCTCTAAAGGCTTACCAGCCGAAGTGAGCGAATGCGCGGTTTGCGTCTGCCATACGGTGAACGTTCTCACGTTTGGTCATTGCAATACCTTCGCGACGGTAGCCGGCAATGAACTCATCAGCGAGAGACTGAGCGATTGGACGCCCTTTGCGACCGCGGACGGCTTCCAGGATCCAGCGAATTGCGAGAGCCTGTTGACGACGGCTGCTCACTGGGGTTGGAACCTGGTAGGTTGCTCCCCCGACTCGCTTGGAGCGGACTTCCATGTGAGGCTTTACGTTCTCAATTGCTTGAGAAAAGACCTCAGAAGGAGGAACGTCGGTGATCTTCTTTTCGATGATGTCCATGGCATCATAGAACGCACCGAAGGCGACGCTCTTCTTGCCATCATACATCAGGCAGTTGACGAATTTGGTGACCAGTTTTGATCCGTATCGCGGATCTGGCTTCAACTGGGCTTTGCTGGCTGTAAAACTCTTAGCCATTGCTTGCTTTCAACAATCTCAATTTCATTGCGAGTCACGGCATTCAGACAGCGCTGGAAAAACACAACCAGCACCTACGATCTGCACGACAGATCGATCTTACTCCACCAGCGAAATTGCTGGTGTCGTGATAACTTCGCTTAATGCACTTCCGGAGTCTGGGGAGCGACCTATTTAGGACGCTTGGCCCCGTAACGGCTGCGGGCTTGACGTCGCTTCTGGACGCCGAGTGTATCGAGCACCCCGCGAACGACTTTGTAGCGAACCCCTGGCAAGTCGCGAACACGACCGCCGCGGACGAGCACGATGGAGTGCTCTTGAAGGTTGTGGCCTTCCCCTGGGATGTACGCTGTCAGTTCTTTACCGTTAGACAACCGGACGCGGCAGATCTTTCGAAGAGCCGAGTTCGGCTTCTTCGGCGTCATGGTACGAACCTGCAAGCAGACCCCGCGCTTCTGCGGGCAGCCTTCCAACAGAGGTGTTTTGGTTTTGGAGGTCTGCTTTTTGCGGGGTTTGCGGACCAATTGGTTGATTGTCGGCATGGATCCGTTCGTCGCGTCTTTTCAGTACGAAATGGACAACGCCGCACACCAATTTGTTGGCGCGGCGAGTAAGGAATCGAAAACTTTAATACGGACGAGAGACGCGGTCAAGCGTAACGAGAGCCGTTCTGTCAGATCGGCAATCTGGGAAGGATTTGCCTGATGCTGCAGGTTTTGCGGCCTCGTCTCGACGTCCGTTTCGATGTGACTGGAGCGCAAGTGGCTGTAAGACAATGGTTTAACGGCAATGTTACAGGTTCCGCGAAGGGAAAAGCAAGGTCCCTGTCGCGGGAAATCGCATGCTGCCGTTATTCCTGAATCCAGCTCTGGGCCGCTGCAATGTCTGTCTGGTCGAAGTATTTGATCTTCGCTGTCGTAAATGGTTTGCAGAAAGTTGCCATCCCTGCTTCCCATTTTGACTCGCCGACGATTGCCAGTCGGTTAATGTCGCTGAAGTGCGAGAAGTCGAATTTGGTGTCCTCCCAGAGTGCCCCAACCGTCCACCCGTGGAAATCCTTCAGGGAAACGAGCAGTCGAATTTTGCCCTGGTCCTTGATTCGTTGCTGAATCACAGGGACAAAGTGCTGGTAGTCTTCGGTGGTCAGTTTTCCGGAAAGATGGATCTCCAGATAAATCCCATTGTGGCCTTCGTGGACTTCAACTGGCATTGAATTTTCCTTGTAAGCAGGCAGAGGGAAAGTATTCCGGAGATCACATTCGAGGTCAGGCCTGAGTGCGCTGTTCCGGAGGGGTAAACTGAAAACGACTGCATTGGCTGAAGAATTCCAATGGATTGTCGTAGACGACTCGTTTGATTTTTGCGTCGGAGTGTCCGCGTTTCTTCATTTCCTGAATGAAGTCTGGAACGGCCAGCGGGTTGCTTGGTCCCCAGTCGCCAGCCGAGTTGACCAGAATGCGGTCCTCTCCGAATCGCTCAATAATATCTGCTGCCCGAGCCGGTGTGCATTTGGTTGTCGGGTAAAGTGTCATCCCGCACCAGAACCCGTTGTCCTTGGCGATCTTGACCGTGTGTTCTTCGACATGGTCGATGCAGACTCGATGACTGGGAATGTCGTTCCGCTCTTTGAGCATATCGACGATCATCCGCGTCCCTTTGTACTTGTCCTGCAAGTGTGGAGTATGAATCAGGACAAGTTCGTTCAGTCTGGCTGCGAGGTCGAGATGTTCGCGGAAGACGGTTGATTCGTTGGGAGTGTTTTTGTTGAGCCCGATTTCTCCGATTCCGAGAACGCCAGGAGTATTGATGAACTCCGGGATCATCTGAATTACATCTCTGGCGAGTGAGACGTTCTCCGCTTCTTTGGCGTTAATGCAGAGCCAGGTGAAGTGTTGAATCCCTGACCAGCCAGCACGTTTGGGCTCGAATCCTGTTAACTGGTTGAAGTAATCGCGGAAACCTTCAACAGTTCCACGATCGAACCCTGCCCAGAATGCTGGTTCACTCACCGCGACGCATCCCATACGGGCCATACGCTCGTAGTCGTCGGTCGTGCGGGAAACCATGTGAACGTGTGGATCGATGTAATACATGGACTTGGTCATCAGTTCTGGGGCAAGATCGCCGGGGACGAATCTATCATAAGTATGATAGTCGCGTTTGTCTGCCCTTATTGCGTCAATGTGCGTGGCCTGTCTGGAGTTCAGGCAATCGATGGCTTCAGGATTGAGAGTGAGTCTACTTTGGTGTTGGGGTGATAGCAGTGCAATGTCCCCTGAGCATCATTGAGATACAGTCGTCCGCACGGATTGCACTGGTACATGAGGCGCGTGGATTTCGACAGCAGTGTCAGCAGAGTGATCGAGGCTGCTTCGACATCGATCTTCTGGGCGGCCAGTCTGCCGAGGACTTCCGATTCAATTCGTTCCAGAAGTTGTTCCCAGTTCTGGTCGGGAATCAGGCGTGCTTTGTGAGGGAGCGAGTCTGTCTGGTCCGGAATGAGATGGCCGCAGTGGCAAGTGATCTTCATTCACGTCTCCTTGAGCAGTGGAAGTGCTGGTGTCGATTATACAGCAGTCGTCGGACTCGTTTCGAACATCGCCGTAAATAAAAAACTTCCCCGAGGGAGTGGTCTCCGTCGGGGAAGCTTTGGTGATTGAAGATGGCAGGTGAAGACCTGAAGGTCTCGTGTGGCTATGCCAATCGCAGATGGGCAATAAGTTCTTCTGGAGTCTTGATATACCCGATGTAGAATGGGCCAAACTCTGCGTAGCGGGCGCTCGCTTCGTCGAATCGCATCGTGTAGACGATTTCCTTGACGAAATCAGGAGTGCGAGCCCAGAGTGTGACACCCCATTCCCAGTCGTCGAGACCGGTTGAAGCGGTGATTAGCTGTGACACTTTCCCGGCGAATTTGATCCCAGATGTCGCATGCTCGGCCATCAGGTTGCTGCGGTCGGTAAACGAAAGCTGGTACCAGTTGGCGTTCGGATGGCGGATCTTGTTCATCGGGTAGAAGCAGATGACTGGCCATGCAGGAGCGTCTGGATAGAGACGTTGCTGGTTCATCATTGGCAGGCGTTGTTCGTACGCTTTCACCTTCGCGAGGTAGGCGGGGTCTTCGTCGCTCGCTCCGAGGTTGCGAAGTTTTTCTGCGTACTGCTCTGCAGTTGGAACGTACTCAGAAATTTCGGTGATCGAGACGAATGAGTATGTTGGAGTCAGTGCCGGGCCGAGTTTGCACGAGCGGATCGCATGCTTGATGGCGTCGATCTTCAGTGGGTCTTTGTCGAGCAGCATCAGGCCGAAGTCTGCACGATGGCCTGAGGTGACAAAGGACAGCAGTCGCTCGGTGGCGAGAGGGCCTTCCGGGTTGAGAATTTCTTTCAATTCCGCGGCTCCAGCAGCACGGTCTTCTGCTGAGAGCGAGTTGAGGACCGACTGATTCACTGCATAGTAGAGATGCAGGCAGTGCCAGCCAGCCTTGAGTTCTGTTGTTGGTTCTGGCAGAGGTTCAGCGGAGTGACCTGGGCGGCTCATGGGAAATCCTGTTCTCTTCTGCGGGGGCGACAGCAGTTCGTGAATCGGTGTATCACAACCTGCTTAACGCAGGGGAATTGGATGATGGTTGCGGATCTGTTCGTGCGGTTTCTGCAGGGGATTTTCGTCAGTTTTGTTTACCTAAAGAGGCTGACAGAACTTACGTAATTGCAGGAGTTTCTTCGTTTCTTCCCTGGAAGCCTTCTCGTGGCAGCCAGTCGCAGAGTCGAACTCCCAGCTCGTACAGGAAAAGCAGTGGGAACATCATCAACAACATGCTGACTGGGTCAGCTGGCGTCAGGACGGATGATAAAATTGCAATCACCAGAATCGCCATGCGGCGCTGTTCGCGGTAGACGTTAACCGTGAAAATGGAGATTCGTTCGAGGAACAGCATGACCAGTGGAAGCTGGAAGCTGATACCGAACATCACCGGCAAGAACACAGCGAAGCTGATCCACTCAGAGAGCCGGATCTGTGGTTGAATTTCCAGCGTTTTGTTGAAGTTCAACAGGAAGTGCAGCACGAATGGAAAGACTGCAAAGAAGCAGAACATGGTCCCGATCAAAAACAGCATCAGGCTCATGATTCCATAGACGTAGACATACTTCCGTTCGTGGGGGTACAGACCTGCGGCAACGAACAGCCAGAGTTGATAGAAGATCCAGGGACTGGCGATCAGAACCCCGGAAATGATGGAGACCTTCAGGTAGGTCATGAACGCTTCCTGAACGTTCAGGGTGACCGGGCGGCGTTGCTGTTCGACGGTTGCCTGAAACTGAGCGAACTGCGGGGCCTGCAGTGTCAGCTGGATTTGCTTTGGCGCTTCTGTTGCAGTCGGGGTTGGAGTCGCGTTCTCTGGTGTCGGGGAGTCCGCTGCCGGGGAGACTGGTTTGACAGCGGCAGCTGGTGTCTCCGTCTTGATCTCAGGGAACTGCTCTGGGGCGACTGCGTGTAATGCTTTTGCCAGCTGGTCGACAGGTACAGTCACCGTCACCTGTTCTGGAGTGCTCTGTTCCCGCTCGATTTCCAGTTGCTCAGCCGATTTGCGCCCGGCAAGGAAGTCCTCGAATCCCTGGTAAAAACTGAAAGCAACATTGAGTCCCCAGTCGCGTTTCAGGCGTTCCCAGGAGGACAGATTTTCGTCTTTGGGGATCGGTTTCGAGTATTCTCTCAGCGCACTGTCAATCGGGGCACGCACAAAGGCAACCAGCCGTTCGCCCTGATACAGGCAGATGACGACTGAGAATGACAGACCGATGAGAGCTCTGATCAGATGTTTACGGAGAATTTCGAGATGTTCCCCGAATGTCATCGTGGAATCGTCGAAAAGATCTTTAGTTGGCTTTTTCATCGAGAAACCCGGGGATACCAGTCAACGTTTTAACTGCCGAATCACCAAACACGGCAGGACACGGTATCCACTCGATTGGCCCGCAACTGCAGGCGATTTGAGCGGTACGGCTGAAGCGTTAAATTGCTTCAACCTGCTTGCCGACGCTGCTTTTGGTGCAGCCTCGTTGAAGAGACAGACAACTCAGAACGGCAATGCAAGTATCTTATGATGCGTTCTTCCCGGATGCAAACCTGCCTGAATCTTCACGTATCGTGGCGTCCGTTCGCCCAGAAACATGGCTCTGACTGGGCTGCCGGCCTTATTTCAGGAACTGGAATCGGACCGGATGCTCGATGACGGAGGTGCTTCAGCCTTGGAGGGGGCTGATTTGGGGGCCGGACTCGGTGCTGACATGGTCTGCGCCGACATGGTTCGAGATCCGATTCTCTGGACTCCATCTGGGAGTTGGTGTCTCCTCCTCGGAACTTTGTCCTGAGTGGAGCTGATAGACGTCAGGGCCGGTTTCCCGAAAGAATGTGCGAAACCAAAGCATCTGTTGAACGCGTGGGCGAGGGCGGACTAACCGTACGGTGACGCCTCGGTCCAGCCAGTCAAACAACATTCCGAAGAATCCACTCGGGACATATTGAACGGCATGCATGTCGATGGCAAATGAGTCGACTCCCTCTGACAGCACAAGCCGAAACAGTGTATCCCGAATCAACGACAGGTCCGCACCGTCCCAAATCTCCATGTCACCAATGCTGATGACGTATCCGTGCTCCGAATCTTCGACAGTCAGATTGTGGGTGTACTTACGTTCGGCCATCTTGGTTGCCCCGGCGTTGAGCGTTCTTACTCGGACACCGTGGGGATCACGCAAGCGTTAGGCCATATTTGAAACAGATTGAAAACCGATGAAGGCTCTCTCTCTGTAACATGTTTTGGTGTTGATGTTTAGTCGCTGTTAAGAAAATGAACGCAGGGTGTTCGTGACACTTATCGGCGTTGCGAAATGTCAACGGGCGTCTGTGGTCTGTTTCGTAACTGCATCGTCCGGCAAGTCGGGTTCTTGCGAACTTTGGACTGGTTTGGAAGAAGCTGGAGCAGTCGCCTTGTTGACCAGATAGATCCCCAGCGCGACCAGAACTCCTCCCGCCAGCAGGCCAATGGATAATGCGTCGCCACGCAGCCAGACACCGAGTGCGACACCGACGATCGGGGTGCCAAAACTGAAGACAGAAACCTGAGAGGCTCCATGCCTGCGGAGTAGTGTTGCGTTTGCTCCGAAGCAAAACCCTGAGACGATGAGTCCGGCATACATCAGGGCCCACCAGGAGGCAGGCGTCATCGGGCGGAACTCCATTGTTTCAACGAATGGGCTGACTACAAAAAAGAGGGCTGCACCAACAACGTCATGCCAGAGGATGAGCGTGCTGGGAGCGATTTCACGGACGCTGTTCTTGGTGTAAACGATTTTGACTGCAAGAAAGATTCCGCTGAGAGCGAGGATCAGATTTCCAACCAGAGTGGGAGTGTCGATCGTGTCGCTGTTGTGAATTCCTGTTTCGACGAAGACCCATCCACACCCGATGGCTGCAACCAATAGTCCGATCCATTGTCTTCCTGCGAGTCTCAGTGTTCTGGAGATAAAATGCTCCCAGATGGCGACCCAGAAAATGTAGGAGTTGACCAGAATCGACGCGTGAGAGGTGCTCGACTGGTCGGATCCCAGATTAAATGTGGCGATCTGCAGGAAAAGCAGGACTCCCATCCACCAGACGATTGACCAGTGGCGTCTGGCGATCCCCAGTGGAGCTCCTTCCCAAAGACACCATCCCAGCATAAAGACCGCTGCGATTGCGAATCGAAGTCCCCCAACGAAGAGGGGAGGCATGACGTCCATTACGAACTGGTTGGAAACAGCAGTTCCGCCCCAGAATGTCGTCGTCAGGATCGCAAGGAACACGGCGCCCATGGTCATGGGCTGAAAGGAGGATTTCTGCGGTTTCGCTGGGGAGGACATGGGAAGATGAACGGCAGTGCGTCTGATTTGTGACGAAAGTTAAGTTGAGACCAGTGACGTTTTCTCAACCGGAATTTGCTGCGAGGAAAGTGATCGAATATGTCTTGTCGTTTAACCGTGACTCACGGTGAGTCATTGAGCGGGAGGTTGACGAGAAGCAGTTGCAGGTGAGCCGAGACCCTCCAGCATCGATTCACAATCAGCACTAAAGCATTCCTGTTAAAACAGGCGAGAGAAGATTGTACCGTGCGAACGTGGGTTGATGAACAACCTCTCTTTTTTGTCATGCATGAATGGTTCATGCGTCCTGCCGGAACAGACTGGACACATGGTTATGGAAATGGATTTAACAATGTTCGCGCGATGCCGATGTCGTGAATAGATGCGTTGATGTGTTGGCCGATCATTGTCGGAATGTGCAACGCATTCAGTGCCAGAAACGTCATTCAAATTAATGGTGTTTTCGAAGGTTCCCCTTCGATTTCTGCAACATATTTCGGGATCGCATACCCCGGCAGGCGACTGCGGAGTTTCTCCACGAGTTCAAGGCCTGTTTCAACGGTCACTTCGAAATGAGAACTTCCCTGCACCCGATCGAGCTGATGCAGGTAGTACGGCATGACCCCAAGATCGACACAACGTTCGCACAGTTCTGCGAGTTCTTCGACAGAATCATTTACTCCACGGAGGAGCACCGCCTGATTAAGTAATGGAATCCCCGAGGTACGCAGGCGGGCAAGTGCATCCGCGCAGTCCCCGGTCAACTCGCGGGCGTGATTGGAGTGAACTACGAAAGTGGTCTGCAATCGACTGTTTGTCAGAAGTGAACACAGTTCGTCGTTGACCCGAGACGGTAAGACAATTGGCAAACGGGAGTGAATGCGCAGACGTCTGATATGCGGAATCTCTTCGATCTGAGAGACGAGAACTCTCAGTTTCCGATCAGAAAGTATTAATGGATCACCGCCACTTAAGATG
Organism: Planctomicrobium limosum; assembly: GCF_051465645.1. Taxonomy (GTDB): domain Bacteria; phylum Planctomycetota; class Planctomycetia; order Planctomycetales; family Planctomycetaceae; genus Planctomicrobium. Next base: position 4,733,765 of record NZ_CP195790.1, read on the forward strand.
ATTTCGTGGAGAGTGGGATCGTTGCGAATGGCATCCAGTGCAGGGAGCCATTGATCCAGTGACTGCGGTTCCTGCCCGTAAGGGAAGTGCTGGCGAAAGCAATAACGGCAATGGACCGCACACGAACCATGAGCAATCAGCAAAGCGCGGCCATGGTATTTGTGGAGCAGTCCCGGGGCGATTCTGGCCGATTCGTCACCCACCGGATCGCTCGAGTAACCTGCTTCTTTCTGATGCTCGGACTTTTGTGGAAGTACTTGCAACAGAAGAGGATCAGTCGGGTTTCCTGGCTCCATACGCAGGAGATAGCTCTCCGGAACCAGAAGTGGAAACTCCCCCGGCTGGGGCTGAAACGAATTGGCGACTGACTCCGGGATCTGCAGTCGGGAAAGGAGGGTCGGAACGTCTCGAATGGCTGCGGCGAGGTCACGCTGCCATCGTCGGTCATCAGAGGAGATTTCTTCTCTGTTGACATCCCGATGCGGCAAGATTTCCTGACTCACAGCCATATGCTATTCTTCCACTCTCGATTCAGACGGTATTCTTTACAGAGGATATCAGACTGGAAAATGACAGAGTATCTCTTGGAAGAAATCCGTGCTGGCAGCCGAGTTCGTAGCTGGAATGGCACCGGTTTTTCCAGGAGCCTCGTCGAGATCTGACTTGAACGAGACGCTGCATCCGCAGCTTATTCATTTGAACTTTCCCCATGCCAACTTAGCGATTCGCTGGAAAAAGACCAATGCCACAGATCAATGCCGGAGACTTTCGTAAAGGACTCAAAGTCATCCATGAAGGCTCCCCTTACGAAATGATTGAATATCACTTCGTGAAGCCGGGAAAAGGACAGGCTCTGTACAAAACCCGTATTCGTAACCTGCTGACCGGGACCAGTCTCGACATCACATACCGAAGTGGTGACAGTCTTGAAGAGGCCGACATCCGTAACGCTGACGGCATGTTCTCTTATTTCAACGGAACCGACTACATCTTCATGGATAACGAGAGCTTCGAACAGGTTGAGCTCTCCAAGGACGTTTGTGGCGAACAGATGAAGTACGTTAAGGAAGGCGAACCTGCCGGCCTGATGTACTGGAACGACCAGTTGATCGGCGTGACTCCTCCGAAGCACGTGATCCTGGAAGTGACCTACACCGAGCCAGCTGCTCGCGGTAACACAACTGCCAACGTCAGCAAGCCAGCCACCGTCGAAACCGGTGCTGAAGTGTTTGTACCAGCGTTCATCACCACAGGTGAGAAGATTCGTATCGCTGCTGAAACCGGCGAATACCTCGGCCGAGCATAAGGAACGATTCCCGTATTGAGTTCACCTTTCACAGTGGATTCATACAGAGATGTTCTTCAATTGAAACTCATGTTTCTCCCTCAGGTGTCTAAGCAGAGACCTGAGGGATTTTTTCGTTTCAGGCTTCGCTTCATACATGACGTGGTAAACTGCATCTGATCCCGTACTTCCCACTGAGGAGCCATTGAATGAAGAGCGAGCGCGCGAAGATGTTGGATGGCGAACTCTACAACCCATATGACGCTGAGTTGACTGCGGCAAGAGAACGGGCCAGAGACCTGTGCCATCAGTTGAATCTCAGTCGCGAGCGGGATGCGGACTTACGCCGTTCGTTGCTGGTTGAACTGCTGGGAAGCGGCGGAGAAACCGTCTCGATTCAACCGCCGTTCTATTGTGATTACGGAACAAATATTCGGCTGGGAGAACGGGTCTATTTCAACTTCAACTGCGTGGTGCTCGACGTCAGCCAGGTGACAATCGGTGATTTCACACTCTTCGGGCCGGGGGTTCAAATCTACGCCGCGACACATCCGCTGAATGTGGAGTTGCGACGCAAGGTGGAACTCGGCAAGCCGATCGAGATTGGTTCTGATGTCTGGGTTGGCGGTGGAGCGATCATCTGCCCGGGCGTGAAGATCGGTTCCCGGACTGTGATCGGGGCGGGAAGTGTCGTCACGAAAGACATTCCTGAAGGAGTCGTCGCCGCCGGCAATCCGTGTCGTGTTTTACGAGAAATCCACGAGTAGAATGATCCTTGGATTCCGGGGAAATTTCTGCGTGGATACGGAATTCTCACTGAGTTTCAACTGTTGCTGTCTCGGCGTCGCAGGGAGCGAGCTGTTCTAGTACTCGCCGATGATGTCATCGCTCGCAACGGTTAATAAGGCGACATACGTGGTCATGTCGATATTTTCGTTGATGCCGCGGACTGATCCGTCTGCCATCACGAAATTCGCCATCCCGGCGTGAAAACTATAGGCAGCGCGCGTATTGCTGCAGTTGATTACGCATTTGCCTTTGTTGGTTGCATTGGCGGTCGTGGTTCCGTCCGCAGTGTATGCAACGAGGGCCCAGGGAACAGATTCTGCCCAGCCATTAAGAGTGTTGGTTCCGGAGATTGTTGCGCCACCTTTGACATATTTCGCCGGTCGTCCTGCGGATTCAATGAGCATGATCGTATTGGACAAGCCATCGGTGATGTCGCGTGCCTTGCGAACCCTTCCACCACCAATAAAGAATCCATCGGTCGATTCAGGAAGTGTCATTCCATATTGATGAGTTGTTCCCACGCTCAACGCTCCGATGTAGTCGTTCACAGAGAACTCCCAGCCATTTGATCGTGCGTCGCTGCCTGTTGGTGCGGTTGTCTTTGAGCCTGACATCACCACTCGGAATCCTTCAGGGTTGCTCGGGCAGACCTGAAATGGAAGGTGAAACTTCACCGCTTCTGCATTGGCGTAATTGTTGAAGGCGATGCTGTAGTCATAGATCTCAGACAATGGGTTATTGTCGAGGTAAGGCAGGATTTGTGCCCCCCAGTAATGGGTTCCACTGTTGGAAACTGATCCCGGTGTCAGCGACCCTGGGAAGAACTGATACGTGGATTCAAAGTTGTGGAAGCCGAGCCCCAACTGCTTCATGTTGTTCTTACACTGAGAACGACGGGCGGCTTCTCTCGCCTGTTGTACTGCAGGAAGCAACAGGGCAATCAGGATCGCGATGATGGCGATGACGACCAGCAACTCGATGAGAGTGAAGCCGTGTCGATGATATGTTGGTCCCGACGCTGTCGATCGAAGTCGGTGGCGATTCAGGGTTTTCATCTGCGATTCCTATGTGTGACGTCGCACACAATTTGGTGAAATCCCATCTGACGCTGGCGGAGACCGTGATCTGTATCTGTTATCGAGTGAATTCGAAATTCAAATACTTGCCCGAAGATCGTGCGTGTCTTTGGCTGGCAATGGAGATCCCCATCGACCCGATTTTCAGGGAATAGATGGGGAGTTGTTGGAAAATTGGTAAGTCAATCGGGAACGAGTCAGGACTCGATTTCGTTTGAGTATCATGCTCTGAGAAGCTGTCACACTCGTTGTCGAATCGCAGGCAGGGAAAAGCGTCTATCTGGTCTGCTGACCATGTTCAGTGGAAGCTGAGCAGGGTTACTTTCCGACGGCCGTTTCTGCTGTGGTGACCTGAGGAAGTTCAGGCGGACGAACACGAATTCGCGGTTCCGACAAGGCTTCCAGAAAACCTTCGAGATCTTCAAGGTCCTGAGCGTTCAGCCCCAGTGGTTTCAGCAACGGAGACTTCTTCGGAAACAACGCGTCGTCCTGCTGGTCTTCTTTGGGAACGAGAGTTGGCATCCCGGCGTTATACATTCGCAGCACATTTGGAAGCTCAAACAATCCGTTGTGCATGTAGGGGCGTGTATTGGAAATGTTGCGAAGTGTCGGAGTGCGGAAGCGTCCGACATCATCTGCGTTTGACGTGACTTCGTAGCGTCCTCGGTCTTCATACTTGCGACCGTAATAACTCAGTCCGATATCGTGGAACTGGTTGTCGGACAGCAAGGGGCCGTTGTGACAGTTGAGGCATCGACCGGTCGTTCGGAAAACATCGAGTCCTCGAACTTCCGAGTCCGTCAGTGCTTCAGGTTTCCCCTTCAGAAACGTGTCAAACCGACTGCGTCCGCCGACCAGTGTTCGCTCATAACACGCGATTGCCTGTGCAACGCGTTCGATGGTGATTTCCGGATCACCGAACGCTTTCCGGAATCCTTCCTGATACCCCGGCAATGCTCCGAGGTGTTCCTGAATGGAGTCTTCAGAGCAATCCATCTCAAGAGGATTCGCGAGAACCTGTTCCGCCTGATCTTCAAGTGATTTTGCTCGCCCGTCCCAGAAGAACGTGTCGAAATGCGCGAGATTCATCAGCGACGGAGAATTCCGTTTGAGTTCGGAGCGGTTGAGCCCGAAAGACACTGTTTTTCCATCAGTCCAGCCAAGGTCAGGATCATGGCAGGATGCACACGCCATTTCCTGAGTCCGCGACAGCCGTGGATCGAAAAAGAGAGTTCGTCCGAGTAATGCCTTCTCTTTTGAAAACGGGTTGCTTTCAGGGTGCAGGACCTGAGGGAGAAGGCCGAGTTCCTTCCAGATCACACCTTCGTCAATTGTTGGAGCAGGCCACTCATTGGTCGGTTTTGAATAGGCTTCCCGCAGTTTTGTTGTTCGCTCCTGCAATTGCTCAGGAGTTTCTGTCGGGCGAGGAGGAATACGCTCAAAGAAGCCGGCCCGACCAGTGAATCGCTGCGACTTTGGGGCGTCTTCCGTTTTCACGGCCGGCGTTTGTTCCGGAGCGTCCGAAGGGGATTCCCCATCGTCACCGTGAGTCCACTGAGTTGAAACAAGGGACGCCAGCAAAGTAAGAACAGCGAGCGAGGTTGTTCTGGACACAGCAAAATTTCAGTGAAGTGGTTCTGGTGACGAAGCAGTCAAAGCAACGGTAATGCAACGGTGGGAACCGGTCGTACGGGGGTATTATTGGTTTAGTTGAGATTGAGTGTCAATCTCAGTGATTGGAAAGTTTTTCACGGCGGACCAATGCCGGGAGTTGGTGAAACCTCTAACTGCTTTTGAGGTAAATGGTTGCGGAGTTAGAACTTCGTCTTGAGGCGATCGCCAGTTCCTGAGACACTTCGCGGATTCGGTAAACTCCGTTCAGACTCTCTGCTTCCCCTGTCAGATCTTCTTACTCAAGCGGTTCCCCACCGTGGTCGTGGTTCGAATACTGTTCGTCGGCTTGCTTCTCTGCTTCCCGGGCTGCATGAGTCCTGGTGGTGGAGTCATGTCCCACGCGCGCATTCCGATTACGAATCCGTTGCTGGTGGCGACTCAAAATGAAGAGTTGGTCTGGGAACGGGCCGTGGACGTCCTGCACGACTTCCAGTTCGAGATCGGTCGCGAAAACCGGTTGGGTCGGACAATTGAGACATTGCCAAAAGTTGGTTCCGGGGTCTTGGAGCCTTGGCATCATGATTCTGTTGGGTTCGCGAGCCGCCTTGAAAGCTCGTTGCAGTCCATCCGTCGAATTGTCGTTCTCAGTTTGCAGCCGGACGACAACGGTCAGGGATATCTGGTGAGCGTTGCTGCTTACAAGCAGTTGGAAGACGTGAATGGCGTCTCTGGAAATTCAGCTGGAGCGTCCACATTCTCGGAAAGCACTCCGCTTGTTCGCGACCTGAATCCCGTGGTGGGGCAATCGGCTCCATCTCGATGGATTCCACAAGGCCGCGATGCCGCTTTAGAACAGGCGATGCTGAATCGTCTGCGTGACGTATACGCCTGGTAATCGTTGATCCTTTAGATCGACGAGCCGATAACGTTTCAGCCTAATTTGCAGCCTGCTGCGTGGCCCCTTCCGGTTGTTTAAAGCGGTTCAGCGTGTAGTAGGCAACCGGGTGGAGCAAAGGGAGCTGCTTTTGTGAGCGGACTCCATCCAGATGAAGTTCGTGAACGTGCCCGCGCTGCAGTCCTTTCACGACAAGCCGAATTGTTTTGGCGTCGTCGCTGACGGAAACAGATTCGATGACCGGGGTGGTTTGATCGACTTCTGGGCTCCCGTAGGCTGACTGATAAATATAAGTGTACGTTCCCAGCGTATAAGAGTCTTTCGAAGAGGCGGTCTTCACATCGACCGGTTCTGTCATGGTCAGAGTGAATCCATCCTCATTCAAACGCATGGTCTTGATCTCAAATGGAGTTTTCCCAGTCCAGTCGAGGCGTTCCACGGAGAATTCGAGCTTGCCGCGAGAGCCCCAGCCGCGTGCGGTTCCGCCTGCGAAAATGGACCCTTTCTCGCTGGATTCCAGCCCGACCAACCCTGAACCAAATCCTTCACGGAACGGGAAACAGGCTCCCTGATAGACACCATCGATCTGTTCGAGATCGACTCGCATAATTTGACTGTATGTCTGGTCGGCGACGAACAATTGCTTCTCAAACGGACCGAATTTTCCTCCAGAGAGATCGCAAGTGATCCCGCTCGCAGACTGTCCCATCTTCTTGTATGGGAAGTAGATAGCAGGGAGTTCGAGTTCCGGAATTCGCTCCGCCTCGACGACCATGCGTCCGCCGGACTGCGGCATTTGAGGGGACTTGCCCAGAATCTTCTCTGCCTTTGAATACCAGTTAAGTCCCCCGGGATGACCAGCAAACTTCCCAGGTCGCAAGACGCGGAGAGTACAGGTCCCGTTCCAGGGCCCTTGATTGTCCGTATAGAAGACGTCTCCGGCTTCATTGAATCCCATTCCGCCCGGTGAGCGAATGCCGCTGGCAGTGGGAACCATCTTTCCATTTTCATTCACGCGTACGCACCAGCCACGATAGTCCGCTGCGCTGCTGAAGGAGCCTGTCAGACAAAGTGTGATCCAGAGATCCCCATTGCGATCGAACTTGGACCCGAATGCGTATTCGTGCTGGTCTCCGGAGATCCCCCAGGCATCGCTGACGACTTCATACAGGTCCGCTTTGCCGTCGTTGTTGGTGTCTTTCAGTCGAGAGACATCGCATCGTTGAACGACATACAGCCAACCATTCCGTTCTGCCAAACTTAGGACTTCATGCAGTCCGTGAGCGAATCTGGTGAACTGGCTTGCTCGAATTTCTTTTGAAAATGGGTCTGTGATCATCCAGATCTCGCCGCGTCGTGAAGCGACTGCGAGACGCCCATCAGGCATCATCTGGAATGCGCCTGCTTCAAGAACGACGCCTTGCGGGATCTCGGCGGTGACGATCTTATAGTAATCCGCTTCGGACGGAGGATCGGCTGCGATCGCCTGCGAGATCAGGCACACAACGAGGGCGAAACCTGTGGCGGTTGCTTTCAGTGTGTCTCGCATTGCAAATCGTCCTTCAGGGTACTTCCATCAATCACGCAGCATCGCTGGCACGCAGGATTCAGCATTTCTCCAATTGAGAAGACTGCTGTGCGGCCACACGATAGACCGAACCGGTCAGGAAACAGTTGTATTTCCGTTGATGTGATGGATACCGATCTGAGTCGCTGGAGTCAATCGGCTCGCCGGAATTGTCGAGTGACTGTCGCTCTGTCCCGAGCTTGGAATACAAGGGAAACGCCGGTTATTCGCTCTGCAAGCGACAGGAGACTGGATATGATTGCTGCACACACTTTGTTTTCATGGATAACCGATCCGCATGGCTGCTTCAGACATCCTTATTCGTGGTGCCCGCGAACATAATCTGCGCGGGGTGACGCTTACTCTGCCTCGGAATCAGTTGATTTGCATGACCGGTGTGAGCGGCTCCGGAAAGAGTTCGCTGGCCTTCGACACGCTGTATGCAGAAGGGCAGCGTCGGTATGTCGAATCGTTGTCGACGTATGCTCGTCAGTTTCTGGGGCAGATGCCCAAACCTGAAGTCGACCTGATTTCCGGGTTGGCTCCCTCAATCTCAATTCAGCAGAAGGTGACTTCTCGTAACCCGCGCAGCACCGTCGGGACGATCACCGAGATTTATGATTATCTGCGAGTCCTGTTTGCTCGCGTCGGGCAAGGGCACTGTGTGCAGTGTCATCAGCCGATCACGGCTCAGTCGACGGATCAGATTCTCGAAAGCATTCTCGCGCTGCCGGAAGGAACGAAGTACCAGATTCTTTCCCCACTCGTACAACAGCAGAAAGGGGAGTTCCGCGATCTGTTTGCTGACCTGTTGAAGCAGGGATTCATCCGCGCCCGCGTCGATGGAGAACTGGTGCAGTTGTCAGACGACCTCGGTTTGAAGAAGCACTTCAAGCACACCATCGATGTTGTGATTGATCGTCTGGTCTCTGGGAAAGGTCAACGATCGAGACTCGCGGACGCCATCGAAACGGCCACCCGACTCAGTAAAGGACGACTGATTGTTCTTGCAGAAGAAGAGAAAGGGGCAACCAGCGAACGGCTGTACTCGGCTCACTATGCCTGCCCGAGTTGCGGGATTGGATATGAACCGCCATCACCGCAATTGTTCAGTTTCAACAGTCCGCTGGGGATGTGCAAGGACTGCACCGGGCTCGGCATGCGGCATGACTTCGTGCTTGAGCGACTGATTACGCAACCAGAGCTTCCGCTGAGTCAGGGGGCGTTCGAGCTTCTCAAATCGTTCAAGAAAATCGGCAAGTGGAAACGTCATATTTTGAAGGGCGCTGGCGAGGCGATTGAGCAAGACACCGGCATGAAGGAGGGGAGCCTCTACAAGTTGCCGTGGCAGGATATTCCGAGCGAGGCTCAACAGAAGTTTCTCTATGGCACCGGGGACCGGAACATCACGTTCTCGTGGCGTCATTCAGGTGGCATGTGGAAGCATGGCGGCCGCTGGGGAGGCTATGTCAATGACCTGCACGATGAGTTCATGAAGGGGAAGAACCCCATGCGCCGTCGGCAGCTCGAAAAGTATATGGAAGTGGTTGGCTGCAGCAGTTGCAATGGCGATCGCCTCAATCCTCAGGCGCGGAATGTGTTGCTGACCTCGAAGTCCGGCAAGTCCGCGAGTTCATTCTCATTACCGAAAGTGTGTGATCTGTCGGTTGATGATGCTTTTGAATTCTTTGCTTCGCTTGAGCTGAATGAGACGCAGCACCTGATCGCAGAAGAGGCGTTGAAAGAGATTCGTGGGCGATTGGGATTCCTGCAAAAGTGCGGTCTCGGATACCTGTCCCTGAATCGTTCTGCTCCCACTCTTTCCGGGGGAGAATCGCAACGCATTCGACTGGCTGGTCAGATTGGTTCCGGGCTCGTGGGGGTCTTGTACATCCTCGACGAACCTTCAATCGGACTGCACCCTCGCGATAACGACATGCTGCTTGACAGTCTGTTGAGTTTGCGCGATCAGGGGAACACGGTCATCGTGGTGGAGCACGACGAAGACACGATGCGCGCAGCGGATCACATTGTCGACTTTGGTCCGGGGCCGGGCGTTCGCGGGGGAGAAATTGTCGCTGAGGGGACCGCTGATGAAATCATGGCGAACGAACGAAGTGTCACCGGGGGATATCTCTCCGGACGCATTTCGATTCCCGTTCCGAAAGAGCGGCGGCAGCCAACGAAGAATCGTCTCAAGATTGTCGGGGCGACGCATAACAATCTCAAAAACGTCGATGTTGAGATTCCGCTGGGAATGTTTGTCTGTATTACAGGCGTGAGTGGTTCCGGAAAGAGTTCCATCAGCAACGATATTCTCTGGGAAGTATTGAACCGCGAGATCAATGGCGGAAAAGGGACACCGGGGGCGCATAAGAAGGTCGAAGGGCTGAAGCTGCTCGATAAGGCCATCGATATTGATCAATCACCCATTGGTCGGACGCCTCGTTCGAACCCGGCGACATACGTCAAACTGTTCGACGAAATCCGCACACTCTATACCCAGCTCCCACAGGCGAAGATTCGTGGGTATCAACCTGGAAGGTTCAGCTTCAATGTTCCGGAAGGACGCTGCGAAGCCTGTGAAGGCAACGGGGCGACTCGACTGGAAATGGACTTTCTGGCGGACATCTGGATTCCCTGTACGGTCTGCGATGGCAAGCGGTTCAACCATGAAACGCTGGAAGTGAAGTACCGAGACAAGTCGATTGCTGACGTTCTCGATATGGATGTGCAGGAGGCGTTAGAGCATTTCAAGAATCATCCCAAGATCTATCGAATGCTGCAGACGCTGCATGATGTGGGCTTGGATTACATGAAGCTGGGCCAGCCGTCTCCGACCGTATCCGGAGGGGAAGCACAGCGAATTAAACTGGCTCGCGAGTTGGGAAAGCGCTCCACTGGAAAGACGCTGTATCTTCTGGATGAACCGACCACAGGGTTGCACTTCGAAGACGTTCGCAAGCTACTCGAAGTGCTTCATGGATTCGTCGCAGACGGAAACACCGTTCTGGTGGTTGAACACAATCTCGATGTGATCAAGACTGCGGACTGGGTCATCGATATGGGCCCCGAAGGAGGCAATGGGGGAGGAACTCTCGTCGCTGAAGGGCCTCCGGAAGTGATTGCTAAGTGCAAGGAAAGCCATACAGGTCGCGCACTCGCCCCGATTCTTTTCCCCAGCAAGAAATCGAGCACTGCGAAGGCGAAGATGCAATCGAGCTTCAAGCGTAGCTCTGGCAGCGTGGATACCGATTACATCGTGATTCGTGGGGCGTCGCAGCACAATCTGCAATCTGTGAATGTCAAAGTTCCCCGAGATGAAATGAGTGTCTTCTGCGGACCGAGTGGATCCGGCAAGACCTCTTTGGCGATGGACACGCTCTATGCGGAAGGGCAACGCCGGTACGTGGAGTCGCTCTCTGCGTATGCCCGGCAGTTCCTGGGACAGATGCCCAAGCCCAAGCTGGAACACATTGCCGGGTTGTCACCAGCGATTGCAATTGAGCAGAAGTCGGTCGGGGCGACTCCGCGTTCCACTGTTGGAACCGTGACGGAGATTTATGACTACCTGCGCGTGTTGTTTGCTCGCCTTGGTGAGATGTACTGTCCGACGTGCCAGCAGCCGGTGACCAGACAGACGACGGACCAAATTGTGGAACGTGTCCTCAGTCTTCCTGAGGGGACCAGACTGTATCTCGCAGCGCCGTTGCAGGTGTTGCCAGGTCAGAGTTTTGAAAAGGTCTGGGAGCGGTTGACAACACAGGGGTTCTTGCGTGTGCGCGTCGACGGCAAGACGCATCTGATTGAAGACGTTCCAAAGATCGACCACAAGCGTGCTCACCAGATTGAAGCCATTATCGATCGCGTGAAAGTGGACGTTGAGTCGCGCGGGCGTATCGCTGATTCAGTCGAGACCGCCCTCGAACAGGGGCGCGGGGTGATTCATCTCGTGCACGTTGCCTCTGGAACGGCCGAACCAGACTGGCAGGTTGATCGCTTGAGCCTCCACTATTCCTGCCCTCAATGCGGAGGCTGAGCGGAAGCCGATTTCCGGACGAGCTTCGTCTGCAGTGGTGGTGGATTTGTAGCGGTCGTCCTGTTTGGCGGATTCTGTTTCATCGTTCCAGCGATGAGCTGTATCCAGCGCCACGAGCGTGGAACTCCTTGAACCACCGCAACTTCCTGTGCGTTTTGATGGAGCTGTCGGGTGGCACTGATGCTTATCGGAGCCGTTTCACGGGGCGTTCCGATCGACGATTTCAGAGATCACGCGATCCTGTGTGCAGACCCTGATTCCGGAACGGAATTGTTGAAAAACGTTCTCTTCTCCGCTGCACAATTGTCGGCGGAATCGTCTAGAATGCCGGGGTGTGAAGTCCACCAGAGGATTGTTCCAAAAGATATGACGGACCTGTTCAGGCACGCATGTCCGATCGTCTTGCTGGCGGCTTCTGCGACGATTTTGGAAGCGATTCTTGATCGTTCTCGATACCGTTTTACGGGTTCCACCGGAAATTGTGTCGCACAGACGCCCAGGCAAATTACCCCACGGTCTGTTTCTGTCCTTCGGATCCTGTCTATATGAGTACCCGTTTGACTTCCGATCCAAATTTTGTACGTCAGATTCTGATCGTTGAAGACGAGCCGGTGATTCGGAATACGCTCGCCGAATTTCTCACCAGTGAAGGGTATCAGGTCAGCAAAGCAGTCTCGGTGGACGAGGGGATTGCTCGGGCGCGTGAGAAAGACTTCCACGTCGCCATTTGTGATATCCAGCTTCCTGACGGGGACGGAATCAAGATGATGCGGTTGATGCACAAGATCAACCCGTCAGTCTTCGTACTGATCATCACCGCATATGGAACAGTGGAATCGGCGGTTGAAGCGTTCAAGGCAGGTGCCTTCGACTATCTGACGAAGCCGGTCATCTTCGACGATCTCGCACACAAATTACGCCGCGTCTTTGAGTACCGGGATCTCTATTTAGAGAACCAGAAGCTCCGGCGCGAACTCGCACAGCCGAACCGGTTTGATCAGATCATCGGTTCCAGCGAGCCACTTCGTGTTCTGCATGAAACGATTGGTAAAATTGCAGCGACCCACTCCAACGTGCTTCTTGTGGGTGAAACCGGGACGGGAAAAGAACTGTTCGCCAGAGCGATTCACTCTGCAGGTCCGATGCAGGAGCAGAAATTTCTTGCGGTGAACTGTGGAACGCGGCCCATTGAAATGCTGGAAGCTGAGTTGTTCGGTAGCGAATCCGGCAGTAAGTCGCAGCCCGGGATTTTGCGAACCGTTGGGGACGGAACGGTCTTTCTCGACGAGATCGCCAGTTTACCGATGGGAACCCAAACGAAGCTGTTGCGGGCGATTGAGTATCAGGAAAGTATGCCTTCCGGCGGAGCAGAAACCTATCCGGTTCACTGTCGGATTATTGCCTCCACGAGCGAAGACCTATTGCGTCTCGTCGGGGATGGGAATTTTCAGGAAGACCTTTTCTATCGTCTCGATGGCGTGAAGATTCGGATTCCGCCGCTGCGTGAACGGCTCGATGATATTCCGGAACTGGTCGATCACTTCGTGGCCAAGCATTCACGCACATTGCGAAAACGTGTTGTCAGTGCTTCGAGTGAGACGATTCGTCTGTTGATGTCGGCTCAGTGGAAGGGGAACGTTCGCCAGCTGGATAATGCGATCGAACGCGCGGTGATCATGTGTGACGGCACTCAGATTGAGCCGGGTGATCTGCCGCCGGATCTGCTGGGGCTGGGACAACCGCTTCCGGATACAGACGATTTGCGAAGTGCGTTGCGACATTATGAGCGGCTGCACATCACTCGCGTTTTGCGGCAATGGCCGGACAAACGGGAAGCAGCGAAACGGCTCAAGCTCGGTCTGTCGAGTCTTTATCGCAAGATCGAAGAACTTGGCATTGAGATCTGATGCTGACTTCCCAGGGATGGTGAACGTAGAGATCGTGTGAAAAGAGAAACGGCGTCGAGTTGAATTCAACTCGACGCCGTTTTTGCGTTCCGATTCGTCGTCCGATTACATGTTGAGTGTTCGGCCATCGACTGCCAGAGCGGCCTCTTTCAGCACTTCTGACAGTGTTGGGTGAGCATGTGAGCAACGGGCGAGGTCTTCGCTTGTTGCCCCGAATTCGATAGCAGCAACCGCTTCAGCGATCAGTTCACCAGCCATTGGGCCGATGATGTGAACGCCGAGGATGCGGTCGGTCTCTTTGTGAGCGAGGATCTTGGCTTTGCCGTCTGGAGTTCCATTGGCCCGAGCGCGTCCGTTCGCAGCAAATGGGAAAGCCCCTTTGCGGTAAGGAATGCCTTCGGCTTTCAACTGGTCTTCGGTCTTACCAACGGCACCAATTTCCGGGGTGGTGTAAACAACACCTGGGATCGCACCGTAGTTGACGTGACCATAACCAGTGTAGAGGTGCTCGACGCAGGCGACTGCTTCTTCTTCGGCTTTGTGAGCCAGCATCTGTCCACCGATGACGTCACCGACAGCGTAAATGCCTTTGACGTTGGTCTGGTAGTGGTCGTTGACCGCCACGAAGCCACGTTTGTCGATGTTCACGCCAGCTTTTTCGAGCCCGAGACCTTCGGTGTTTGGCTTGCGTCCCACTGCGACGAGGACGCGATCACAGACGAGCGGATCTGAGCCTTCAATCTGGACTTCGCAGCCGCTTCCTGTGGTCTTGACGCCGGTGACTTTGGTTCCAAGACGGAATTCGATTCCCTGTTTCTTGAAGGATTTCAGGGCTTCGTTGGCAATCTCGGTGTCCATGCCAGGCAGGATGCGATCGAGGAACTCAAGCACAGTGACCTTGGAGCCGAGGCGACGCCAGACGGTTCCCAGTTCGAGACCAATGACACCGGCACCGATCACAACGAGGTTCTTTGGGACTTCCTCGAATGAGAGTGCTTCAGTGCTGGAACCGACAAGTTTGCCATCGAGGACGACGTTCGGCAGAGTCGCTGGCTGGCTGCCGGTCGCGATCAGAATCGCGTCTGCCGTGATGGTTTTGGTTTCGGCACCTTCGATGGTGACTTTACCTGGAGCGTCAATACGTCCGCGGCCAAGCAGTCGCGTGACTTTGTTTTTCTTCATCAGGCCATCAACGCCACCGGCAAAAGTCTCAACGACTTTCGCTTTGTGGTTCAACATGGCCCCGAGGTCGAGCTTCACACCTTCGATTGTGACGCCTCGATCTGCGGCCCCGTGCTGGGCTGCTTCGTAAATATGGCTGGATTCGAGCAGCGCCTTGCTGGGGATGCAACCGACTCGCAGGCAGGTGCCCCCCATTTTGCTTTCGACTTCAACGATCGCGACTTTCTTCCCGAGCTGAGATGCTCGAATCGCTCCGATGTAGCCTGCAGGTCCACCACCAATCACTACTAGATCAAAGTCTGCCATGTGGGTTCACATTTTCCGATCGTTCGTCGGCATCGGCCGTGCGTCACCCATGACGTCTGTCGCCTGTGCCATCATTAATATCTATAGACTCATGGTTATGTTCATAGGCTCTTTTGCAGGGGACTTCCAGAATGCGGCGGTAAGATTTTTGACGAATCGGAGTTTTCTCGCCTCATAGAAGCGTCATCAGGCTGGCATCGGTTGACGGAATGATGCCTCGTGGAATGTGTCGAGGTCATGAAATATCAGAAATGCATCGTTGAAGTTGGGGAGACGTCATCAGGGTGGAGCTGGAGCGCGCCGGAGAGGAGAGAATGTTGGACCGATGATATGAGATGGCATGTCGTCGAGTTGATCTTCGGCTGTATCTGCCGGATGGCGCTTTCGTAATTGTGCTCAGAACTGGTGAAATCGTGCAACTCGTTTTCCTGTAGAACAATAGGATCATTCGGAATTGTTTGAACCAGTTGGGCACTCGACGTGCTATTCCAAGATGTATTCCCAGTGCAAACGGTTTTCAAACGTGGCTGGAAACTTACATACGGAAAGTCATCATTATGAAGACTGCATTGATTCGAGTTCTGGTTGCGGCATTTGTTCTTCCAGTTTTGGCGACAACAGTTTTCGCACAAGGTGCTGCCAGAAGGTACGACGATTTAACGTTCACGGCACTCGCGGCAGCACGCGACCTGCGGTGGGAGATTTATGACGAGTTCGCACGATCCCGGGATCAGCGACATCTGTTGCAGGACGTCGAAAACCTGATCACTGATCTGCATAAGATTCAGGTTTTGATCTATCAGCGTCGGCCTGCGCATGTTGTGGATCGGGAACTGGATCACGCCTTTGAGCACGTGCAAGAGTTGAAGTCGCACCTGCTGTCCTGTGACTTTGCGGTACACCGTTCCGGGTCTTATCACTTGATCCCGAAGGGGTATGTGTACCACCCGGAGACTCATCACTCAGGGAATGTTCACGTTGATCACGCCATCCAGATGCTGGCCGGAATTGAAGTGAATCTGAATCAGTTGCATCTCGAATTAACCGGGTTGCCAGCTTCTTCTGCGGTCCCAGTGATTCCCAATCCGGTTGTGGTTCCGACTCCAGTGGCACCATATCCGGTTTATCAGGTGAAGCCTGTCCCAGTGGTGCCGGGAAAAGTGATCCCTCCGTATGGCGTTCCTGGAAAAGGTGGTCCTTTAATGGTCCCTGTACATCCAACGAAGGCAAAATCGACATCTGTTCCGTTGGGTAAAACTGGATTCACGATCGAACTGAAGAAGTAGTTCTGCCAGTCTTGAGAAGAGTTTAAAAACCGCCGTATGTCGCGACTGCGAGGCGACTTCCGGGATGAAGTCGCCTCGCTTTATTTGTTTTCCGTTCCATGGGCAGGAACTGGTTGTTGGGTGGGGCCTGAGTTCAGAATAGACCGAATTCGGCTGGGAACTTCCTGATTGGAAAGAGGAACCTGATCTGCCGCGTTTGCGTCCCGTCGTCAGCTCGGATAGCCTGTTTCACTTCACTTTTTGAAACGGGAACGCATTGCCATGAGTACAGCTCCGCGTCGAGCATTGATCAGTGTCAGCGATAAAACAGGTCTCGGGCCATTTGCTCAAGGACTCGCGCGACTGGGCTTCGAAATTCTCTCGACGGGTGGAACTTCGAAGTTCCTGAAAGATCTCGGTGTTCCGGTGATTGATGTCTCGGATTACACCGGCTTTCCGGAAATCATGGACGGCCGTGTGAAGACGCTGCACCCACGAATTCACGGTGCGATTCTCGGGATGCCTGATCATCCAGAGCATGCTGAAGCGATTCAGGCTCACGGGATTATTCCGTTTCAGCTCGTTGTCGTGAATCTTTATCCATTCGAAGCCACAATCGCCAAGCCGAATGTGACAACCGAAGATGCGATTGAGAACATTGATATCGGCGGTCCAAGTATGGTCCGTTCCGCAGCGAAGAACCATGCTTACGTCGGGATCGTCACCAAGGCGGAGCAGTATGATCGCGTTCTTGAGCAACTGAACGGTCCGGGTCTGACGCTCGAGTTCAAGCGGGAACTCGCTCAGGCAGCGTTCGAGATGACCGCGCAGTATGATCGCGCGATCTCGGATTACTTCCTCACGCTACAGGGAAGTGTCAGCAAGTTTCCTGAGAAGTTGTCGCTGACATTTACGAAAGATGCCGATCTTCGTTACGGCGAAAATCCTCATCAGTCTGCTGCGTTTTATGTGGAAAAGAACGCTCCGGCAGCGTCGGTTTCCAGGTCGCAGAAGCTGCATGGCAAAGAGCTGTCTTACAATAACCTGCTCGACCTGGACGCCGCCTTCAATCTGGTCCGCGAGTTCAGCGATCCGGCCGCTGTGGTGATCAAACACACCAATCCATGTGGTTGTGCTGTGGGTTCCGATCTGGTGAATGCCTTCCTGCAGGCGTATGCCGGTGATCCAGTCAGTGCCTTCGGGTCGATTCTGGCGTTCAACCGTGAACTCGATGTCGCGACAGCCGAAGCACTTGCTGAACCGGGACGCTTCATTGAAGCGATTATCGCACCGGCATACCACGCCCAGGCGTTCGAGATTCTGACCACAAAACCAAAGTGGAAGAACAACGTTCGCCTGTTGCAGTGTGAAGCAATGTTAGGCAACCAGTCTTCAGGGCTCGATTATCGTCGAGTGACTGGCGGGTTACTTGTTCAGGACCGCGACGATCAGCAGGATCCGGAGAGCGAATACAAGGTCGTTACAAATCGTGCTCCTTCGGACGAAGAATTGCGAAACCTGCAATTCGCGTGGAAGGTATGCAAGCATGTGAAGTCGAACGCAATTGTGCTTGCGAAAGACGGAATGTTGCTGGGAGCTGGGGCAGGGCAGATGAGTCGGGTCGATTCATCGATGATCGCGACCTTCAAGGCCGGGGATCGAAGTCAGGGATCGGTGATCGCTTCCGACGCCTTCTTCCCGTTCCGTGATGGAATTGATAATGCTGCAAAAGCAGGAGTGACCGCTGCGATTCAGCCGGGTGGATCACGCAATGATGAAGAAGTGATTCAGGCGTGCAATGAGCATGGAATTGCGATGATCTTTACTGGTCGTCGCCACTTCAAACACTAATCCGATTCGGCCTGTCGTGCGGCCGGTCAGCAGGTTTTTCGACAGGGCTTCGTTCAGTACGAGGCCCTGTTTTTGTTTGCTGATCGCTTGCATCTTGCTTCGGGAATGGGAGTCTCACGTTTCTTGTAACGAATTTTCCGGACTGATGTTGTGGCTGATCTTCTGATCGGGGTCTGCTTTTTCCGGTAAGACCGTTGAGTTTGAGGCTCGCATAAAAGAGACAGATTTTGATTTGTTTTCCTCTTCCCCCGAGACATGCGACTCGATAAGATCCTACGTGGTCGAGAAGCGTAGCGTCGTGGAAGGTCTGTTGATTAGAGGCTCTAAATTCGAGTCTTCGCCTTTCACTTGATGCGTCTGAGGACGGCATCCAGCTCATGCCGTTGGTTACCGACGAAGTTCGACCGGCTGCCTGTGTTGTTACACTTTGGTCAACAAAGTGAGGAATGATGCACCGGCTGATGGCGGATTTCAGGTTTTTCAGCGTTTTCAAGACAGGACTTTTAGCATGCAGAACCCCATTCGAGCCGTTCGGGTTTAACGGCATCCACGCAATCAATTGCGAGGATGGCCGGGCAGATATGCCATGCAGTCCACTGTGAATTGAGTGACTCTCACTCGCCGTGCTTTTTGTCTCTTTTTGGCTGCCGTCGTAGAGAACGGCCTCTGGTTTCTTCAGAAGCCGCTGCCGAAGCTCTTCAAAATCTTTTATTTTTAACTGGGTTCGCAATGGATCTTTCAAAAATTCGGAACATCGGGATTTCCGCCCACATCGACTCTGGGAAAACGACGCTCAGCGAGCGCATCCTGTTTTATTCCGGTCGAATTCACAAGATTAACGAAGTGAAGGGCGACGGCGACGGCGCGGTCATGGACTTCATGGACTTGGAGCGTGAGCGCGGGATTACCATTGCTTCAGCCGCCACCCAGGTGCGTTGGAAAGATACCGTTGTCAACGTGATCGATACTCCGGGACACGTGGACTTTACAGTCGAAGTCGAACGTTCACTTCGCGTTCTGGACGGTGCTGTTCTGGTTCTCTGCTCAGTGGGTGGAGTTCAGAGCCAGTCTCTGACCGTCGACCGCCAGATGAAGCGCTACAAAGTTCCACGTATTGCGTTCGTCAACAAGATGGACCGAACCGGGGCGAACTTCTACAGCGTTGTTCAGCAGATCCGCGACAAACTCGGCGCGACTCCAGTTCCAATCGTGATGCCAATCGGGGCGGAAGCCAACTTCGAAGGGGCAATCGATCTCGTCGAAATGAAAGCTGTCCGTTACGAAGGACCGCGCGGCGAACAGGTCGTCAAGACGGAAATTCCTGCTGAGTTGCTGGAGAAGGCCAAAGAACGCCGCCAGGAAATGCTCGAATCTCTGTCCATGTTCAGCGATGACTTGATGGAAGCGCTGCTGGAAGAGAAGGAATTCCCGGTCGAAGAGATCCGTAAGATCATTCGCGGTGCAACACTGACTCAGTCCATCACACCAGTGATGTGCGGAACAGCGTTCAAGGATAAAGGTGTTCAGGAACTGCTTGATGCTGTTCTGTATTACCTGCCAAGCCCATTGGATCGCCACATTTCAGCCATTGATATCGATGGCACTGAAAAGGGGCACAAGAACGGGACTGTTCCAGAAGGGGAAACCCTCCGTGTCGACCTCGAAACCGACCCGTCCAAACCGCTCGTCTGCATGGCGTTCAAGACGGTTATGGAACAGTTCGGCCAGTTGACCTACACCCGAATTTATCAGGGATCGATCAAGAAGGGTGAGAGTTACATTAACACCCGTACCGGCAAGCGAGTTCGCTTCGGCCGACTGGTGCGTATGCACTCGAATGATCGCGAAGATATCGATTCAGCAGTTTGTGGGGACATCATCGCCGTCGTGGGGATCGATTGTGCATCCGGGGATACGTTCTGCGATGAAAGCGTGAACTACTCTCTGGAAAACATCTTCGTTCCAGTGCCGGTGATTCGTTTGTCGATCGAGCCAGCTCAGCGCGATGGCGCCGACAAACTCGGTAAGGCACTCGAACGATTCCGTCGTGAAGACCCAACATTCCATGTCAGCACCGACGCTGAAACCAATGAGACAATCATTGCAGGGATGGGACAGCTGCACCTCGAAATTTACATCGAGCGTATCAAGCGTGAATACAAGGTCGAAGTGACTGTTGGTGAGCCGAAAGTGGCTTACAAAGAAATGCCGACCAAAGAAATCGAGTACAACTACAAGCACAAGAAGCAGACCGGGGGATCTGGGCAGTACGCTCACATCGTCGGCAAGATTTATCCATTGCCAGAAGATGCTGAACCAACTTTCCAGTTCAACAACAAGATCAGTCAGGGACGTATTCCAGGGCAGTTCATTCCGCCAGTGGAAGAAGGTTTCATCCGCGCTCTGACCAAAGGTCCGTTGATCGAGTGTGAAGTGGTTCGTGTTGGTGCCGACCTTGTGGACGGTAGCTATCACGACGTCGACTCTTCGGAAAAAGCGTTCGAGACTTGCGGATGGGCAACCATGCGTGACAGCCTTGAAAAAGCAGGGATGGTTCTGCTTGAGCCGATCATGAGGCTCGAAGTGGAAGCTCCGGATGATTATCAGGGAGCCATTACAGGTCACCTTTCCAGCAAGCGCGGTGTGATTACCAACACCGACAACCGTGAAAAGACCTGTTACATCAATGCCGAAATCCCACTGGCGAGCATGTTCGACTATGCAAACGAACTTCGCTCAATGACCCAGGGTAAAGGGGGCTTCAGCATGGAGTTCGGATCCTACAAGCAGGTTCCAAAGAACGTTCAGGAAGAAGTTGTTGAACGTCGTCGTAAGGAAAAAGCTGAACGAGCGAAGAAGTAATTTCGCGAGTTAGTTCGATCTGACCCGCAGTGTGAGAATGGGATTCCCTGACTCACCTGCGGGTTTTTTGTTTTTATCGGTTCGAGTGAATGCCCGAGTGTGAAGCCGCCGCAGCTCGGGTGATGTCAGGCAGACGTGATAGAGTCATCGTTCAACAAAAAAAGGTGAGCAACCATTTCCTTGGAAATGGCGACTCACCTTGATTGGTGACTCCCGTGAAGCTGATCTGGTCACAGATACTCTTTACGAGTGTGGTCTATGACATCGTCATCATGCTTTACATCGTCATTACTCTGGCGACCCGGTGTTATGCGACTCGAGAGAGCTTGTCTGTGGAAGTTGCATTTGAGATCGCGCCACAGGCGAATCGTTCCATCATCTTCCAGTCGGCCTCGACGTTGCCTCCCGTCTGGCGATGCTGTTCGGCCCACTGTCCCAGCAGTTCGAGGCATGCCTGATCCAGATAGTTCAACTTGCTCAGGTCAAACGAAACAGTCGAACCTGCAGGGACTCGTTCAAGTCCACGTGCGAGCTTCGGCAATCTCAGGAAGCTCGCGTTGCCTTCCAGATTGACGGTCGTTTCGTTTGAGTGGGCATTGCTGACGACATTCACCTTCAGCATGCTGAACTTGATGACAAGCTTTCCAACAGCGAGGACCAGGCCGGTGATGACACCGAGCAGCAAGTCCTCGACAACGATCACAAAGACTGTTGCCGCCCAGATGAAGACTTCGCTCCATCCAAATTTTGCAAGGTGGACAACAGCCTTCTTGTCGACCAGCTTGTAACCGGTGTAGACGAGGATTCCTGCGAGCGCTGCAGTTGGAATCATCTTCAACATGGATGCAAGCAAGGCGACGAAGACGAGAAACCAGACACCATGCAGAATAGATGATGCCCGTGTTTTGGCGCCGGCTTGAACGTTAGCAGAACTCCGGACAATCACTCCGGTCATTGGCAATGCGCCCATGAATCCGCAGATGATATTTCCGACGCCTTGTGAGGCGAGTTCTTTGTCGTAGTTCGTGCGTGCTCCTGAGTGTAAGGAGTCGACCGCAGTTGCACAGAGCAGGGTTTCAGCACTTGCCACGGCAGCGATCACTGCAGCACTGGTCAGAATTCCGCCCCAGTTCGCGTCAATGATGGTCGACCATTTCACAAAGTGAAGGTCTTCCATGATGGCTGCTGGAACTTCCACATACAGCACTGGCAACTGCCAGTAGGTGGCGACCGCGGTTGCGGCAACGACCCCGACAAGTGGTGCTGGAACGACTGCGAGCGGGCCTTTGGCGAATGCTTTCCAGAGCACAAGGACGATGATGGTCAACACACCCAGGGCTGCCGCGAATTCGTGGTTTTTGAAGGCCTTCTGGAAGTTGGTGATGGCCTCAGCTGCATGGACTTGAGTCGTGACGATCAGGTCGCTTCGGTTTGACTCCAGTGCAGAAAGACTCACTTCCTGATCTTTGATTGCCAAGTTTCCAAGTTCCTCAATGCGTTGCCGTTTGACTGGCAAGTCAGCCTTGAGTTCCAGCCCGCGCTGCTGAATCAATTTCAGTTCTTCAAGAATGGCAGCCTGACGTGGGCCAAAGTCGGTCAACTCAATGGCAGCTTCTGGTTGCAGTTTCTTGGTGTGATCAGGAATGCGCTCTGTCACCTCTTCGTTCAGACTGATCTGTCGGCGGTGAAGATCGCCAAGGTCCTTCAGGATCGATTGCAGGTCGCCCCGCATATCTTTCGCAGGAAGCTGCGGAACGTGTGCTGCTTTGGTGATTGCAGAAGGAATGGTCAGAAGATTTTTGACGCCGCTTCCACCCGGGGTGTCATCCAGCATGACATGGAACTGGCTCGCAAGAATCAGGACCCCGATCCCTGCAAGCATTCCGTACACGACAGAAGGGGAGACTGCGCGGAACCATTGTCCGAATCGCATGAAGCCTGCGATCAGCTGGAAAATCCCAGCAATCAGAACGATCAGCCCGAGCATCTTCAGACCGTGCGTTTGCACTGCCTGATAAACAATCACGGTCAGACCAGCTGCAGGTCCGCTGACTTGCAAAGGGCATCCAGCCAGAAAACCAACAACAATTCCCGCAACAATCCCTGTGACGAGACCAGCTGCAATGGGGACGCCAGATGCGATGGAGACCCCCATACACAATGGAAGGGCCACGAGAAAGACGACGATCGAAGCGGCAAAGTCACTGGAGAAAGTGCTTCGCTTCTTGTTGGGCGATGTTTGAAGAACTTCGCTTTTTGACTGTTCCGAGTGCATGAGACTCTATTCCTGTGCTTGCACGTTCGACATCTCGAAATCGCACGGACTCACCTTGAAGTCGTGGCGATTGTGTCAGGGCATGTTCTGAAGTGTGGACACAACACACTTTTGGTGTGACTGTGCTGGGGGGAGGGAGACGAAAAGTCCACCCTAAGAAGAAAACCGAGTCTTCTTCTGGATGGTGACTGTTCGACAGTTGAGAGCCAACCGGCTGCAGTGTGAAACGAGAGATACATCTCGCCTGCGATCGGATGAGACCAGATTAAATGAATAAACTGACCTCATCACGATAATGACAGGGCTCTGAGTCTCACACTGCTTTGCTTAATGCCGACTAGGCAATGGCTTCCGCAAACGCGGCGTGTTCCTGAAGAGCCATAAACCGGCTCTCTTCTTCGCTGAATGCAGTGATTGCACCTGTTTCAATCGTATAGACCCAACCGTGAAGTCGGAGCTGTCCTGCTTTCAACGCCGCGGCCACCGATGGATGGGTGCGCAGGTTGTGCATCTGAACGAGAACATTCTGTTCAATGGTGTGCTGCAATCGCAGTTCTTCACACACTTCGTCACTGAAATGTTCTTCAACGATTCGACGGGTGGCTTCAGCGTGATGAAGATAAGATTTTACAGAAGGATACTGGTTCAGCGATTCTGGGTTCAGGAGAGCTTTCATCGCACCGCAATGCGAGTGACCGCAGATGATGACGTCCTGGACTTTCAATGCGGCAACGGCGTATTCAACAGTCGCGGCTTCGCCACCCTGGACGGCGCCGTAAGCAGGAACAATGTTCCCAGCAGTGCGCAGCACAAAGAGTTCGCCAGGTTGAGATTGCGTCAAAAGGTTCGGGCAGATTCGTGAATCAGAGCAGGTGATGACCAATGCTGGTGGAGCCTGTCCTTTCGACAGCTCACGGAACATCTCTTCCTGCTGAGTGAAGACCTTGGATTGGAACTGTTGAATGCCTTGAACTAACTTATTCATAGAAGCACCTTGCGATTTGACTTGCTTGTTTCGGATTCGCAGCATCTCCCCTCCGGTCAGAGTCCTTCATGTCGAGGCTCATGACAGTTCAGCAGGGGACTTCGAGTCTGTTTCGATGGCAGCTTCTCGCGATACGCATCTCAGCGCACAACGCTTTCGCTGACTCGCTCACAGTGTTTCACCATACTCGTTGCGTTCCGGTCGGAAGGGACACACCTTCGGCCAGATCGCTGGATAGAGTGTGGTTACGGTGCTACGTCAACATTGGAGCTAACAAGCCGTTAGCCAAAAGATGCCCGGCCAATTCATGTCCGGAGACTGTCAGAAATGTTCGCCGCAACCGTGAATCACGTGGGCAGCATTCCAGACGAGCGTTAATCCCGCACGGAGAAGACCTCAGCAAGAGGCGGCGGGTCGATTCAGAGCAACGGCGCGGGAGACAGCTGTTGGAAACAACGATCTCGAACGCTGTGCTACTTGAACTGTCAGCGTGGTTTTCCGTGTAGCGGACGCTGGGTGTTGCTGCAGTTCCGACCAAGAGGATCAACCCCAAGGCTACGTGGAACAGAGCTTTTTTCCAACGGTCAAACATGGAACTCTTCGTCAGCGTGACTCCTCACAATTTTCGGAACCGACAGGCATTCGCCCCATGTGTCGATTCCACCGTCTTGATCTTATCGTCAAGCGTAAAATGTGCCAAGTAATATTTCCGTAAGTTTTCTCCGCTGACGTGAAGAGTTTGGCGCACAAAAACAGCACTTTTCTCGCGAAGTCTGCTGTTTTTGCTTCAATGATCGATCGACGCTGAGCTTGATCCGGAGTCCGTTTCTCTCAGGGAAATGGCCTGGAGGTCTCTTGAGGGGGCTGATGTAAATGACATCACAGTAAAGGCTAAAGTGTTGTGTCGGGTTGGGGGTTAGCCTCCGTCGTGACTCAGGGGAGACCCCATTGCAAGAAAAAGCCGCGATTCCAAAAAGAAGTGCATAAAGAGCAACTTCCTGTTTGGAATCGCGGCTGACGATTTTTAGTTTTTGCCGGCGAGGCGTTCTGTGAGTCTGCTTCTAATGGATTGTCGGCATTTCAGCCTGAAACCAAGGCAAGCTGGCGTTCAACGGCAACTTGATAGACCGAAACGGTCTAATCTTCGTCGACGCCGAGTTGGTAACGGAGTTCTGCGAAACGGTCGGTCATGTCATCAGTTGATGAATGAATGTGTTCGGCTTCAGTGATGAACTTCAGTGTTCGGCTCTGGCGAAGACCATGGCTTCGCAGGATTTCTTCGAATGGCTCAAGGTCATGTCCGTACATGATCAACAGTTTGTGCTCATCGAACTGAACTTCCATCGGGACGCGTGCGTTCAGAACGGCAATTCCCAAGCACCCATCGTTCAGGATGTTGTCTTCGAAGTCGTAGAGAAGACTTTTTAGAATGGGAAGGTCGATCTGTTCCCGATAGAGATCTTCGTGTTCGCCGCGTCGGTTGTCATGGCTCGTTTCCAGTACAACGTCGACTTCATCTCCGAGTGGTTCCAGCAGGTCGATGAACAGGTCAAACAGTTTTTCGCGTGTCTGTGAAACCATGATCACAGGAACGTCGATGCCAGTTTCCTTGTCGCGATAATTGTCACGACGCCATCCAGCGCTCGGCACAACTGCCAGATCGAAGGAAGGTCGGACTGCATCTGTCAGCAGGAAACTGCCGTAACGGGCGATGTCCAGATGCTCTTCTAACTGCTGGTCAGAGATCCCGATGAAGCTGCTGGATTCTTTTGTGGGGACACCGTCCGAGAACGTGTTTCTACTTCGACCTTTGATTGATCCCATGACAATCGCTCCAGTGCATCTCTATATATTCGCAGGATCTTTTGGGCCGTTCACCAAGACGGAGAGTGTTGCTCACCAGCAGGTCCGGTTCATCGTTCCGGAGTCTGCATCGCCCAGACCGCATTAAGTCGTTTCTTGCAGAACGATCATTTGCTGAAAGTTCACTAAGCAACTCTACCACTGGAATTTGACGATGCAGGAAGAAGCTGTCTTTGGGACTCCTTTTTCTGTGAGCGGTCGAACGGGATCGCCCGAGCTGAACGGAACGATCTTTAATGAAAGTTGCACGGGTTGTGTGGGGTTTGAGGGGCGATTGCGGTCGGGTAATCGTTGTAATTGGTGCCGTCGACGTGCGGTGGGGAGGCAAATTCTTCATTCTGGAAACAAAAATGAGGCGAGTCGCGGAATCGTCTTCCGGCTCGCCTCATGCATTCATGAATAAGAGATCTGTCTTGTGCGACTACATTTTTGATGGGGTCGAGATCCCCAGCAGGCTGAGCCCGTGCTGCAGAACACGTCCGGCGACGTCACATAGCAGCAGTCGGCTGCGACGAATTTCGTCGGTCTCGGCCTTCAAGACGGGACATTGATCGTAAAACGATGTCAGGTTTCCGGCGAGGTCATAGAGGTACTGCGTCAAGCCGTTCGGGCGGGAATCGCTGGCGACGACTTCCAATGTTTCCGCATAACGGCAGATTTGAAGTGCGAGTGCGCGTTCAGCGGGTGCTGTGATCTGGATGGTTGCACCGCTGGCCGCGATCTCCTCAGGAGTGACGTTTCCGCGACGGAAGATTCCCTGAACTCGAGCATATGCGTACTGGAGATACGTTGCCGTGTTACCGGTCATCGCCAGCATCTTGTCCGAGTCGAAGATGTAATCGCTTTCCCGATTGTGCATCAGGTCGGCGTACTTCACTCCGCCGATTCCGACCATCTCTGCAATCTCGTCGCGTTGTGATTCAGAGAGTTCAGGACGAGGTTGGCCATCTTCCGGATTGCGTTTGTTGTCGTCGTTTGCAGCGACAATTTCGCGAGCCTTGGCAACGGCTTCGTCCAACAGGCTTTCCAGTCCGACGGTATCTCCGGATCGTGTTTTGTATGGACGTCCGTCTTTCCCCATGACGGTCCCGAAGGAAACGTGCTGAAGATGAATCTGGTCATAGCCCCATTTTTTTGCTGTCTTGAACAGCATGGTGAAGTGCTCACCCTGTCGGGCGTCAACGACGTATAAAACCTGATCCGCCTTCAGCTCGTTGACACGATATTGAATGGTGGCGAGGTCGGTTGTTGCGTATGTGAATGCGCCGTCTGCCTTGCGAACGATGAACGGAGCAGTGTGTCCTTCCGGCCAGACGCAGGTGGCTCCATCGCTGATCGTGGCGAGCTCGTGCTTTTCGAGTGAAGTGACAACGTCAGCCAGCATTGGATCGTAATAGCTCTCGCCCAGCGCCAGATCAAACTTGATGTTCAGTCGATCATACATGCGTTGCAGTGCTTGCAGGCATGCTGGCAGAAACTCATTCCACAGGCGTCTGTTCTCCGCGTCGCCGTGATGCAATTTGGCTGTTTCTTCGCGAGCAAGCCGGCTGATATTCGGGTGAGTTTCTGCCAGTCGTTTCAGGTCGGCGTCGGCATCGACGGATTCGATCTTGCCTCGCAGTGACTTCAGTTCGTCCTGCTGGCCTGCGAGTTCGCCGCGGAGTTTTTTCAGTGTCTTCTGGGCCGCTTTGTCTTTGGGATCGGTGTTCTGTTCTTGTTGCTCAAGATTGGTTTTGGCCTGTTCGATTTCTTTCTCGACTCGACCCACTGAGTCTTTGGCGTCGTGGTAATCACACAGACGATTTACGAGTCGGTAAAGTCGGGCGAGTTCGTTGACTGCTGCCTCCTGATAGGCATTGGGATCAGCGAAGTGTTTGTACCCGTAAATGATCATTCCGAATTGCGTTCCCCAGTCACCGATATGGTTATCGGCGATGACGGTGTTCCCCAGGAAACGTTGAATTCGGGCAATGGCGTCACCAATGACAGTGCTGCGCAGGTGGCCAACATGCATTGGTTTGGCGACGTTGGGGGAGGAGAAGTCCACGACAACGGTTTTGGGGTCCACTGCATCAGGAACTCCGAGTCGGCTGTCGCGAGCCGCCAGATTGATCTGCTGTTCCAGCCAGTTATCGAGGAGTTTCAGGTTAATGAACCCAGGACCTGCAACCTCAGGTGGGTGGCACAAATCAGAGACGTCGAGCTTCTCAACGACGTTCGCGGCGGAATCGGTTGGCTTCTGTCCGAGCTTCTTCCCCAGTGCCATCGCAAAATTGGCCTGATAGTCCCCAAAACGTGGGTCCTGAACCGGTCTGACCATCTCGGCAAAGGTCGCTGCTTCGTCCGTGACATCCTGCAAAACAGTGGAGAATCGGTCTTTGAGAAGTCGCAGAATGTTCATTGCCGGCCTGAAGCAGTTGTATGTACGGAACAGCGGGAAAAAACAGAGCCGCGGCGGGTTGCCACGGCTCAGACGGTATTCGAACTTCGAGTCAGTTCTGATGCAGGTCTCGTTTTAAGAGATCGAATTCGATCTCTCAGACTGTATACAGCGACTCATCGTCAAACTGATTTGAGTCTGAAACTCGCTGAGGAACCGACTCGGAAAACTCTGTCAGACGACCGGGTCGGCTGCAGGAGCGGAAGCGACCTCTGGCAATTTTGTCGCCAGAACTGCCTGCCAGTCAACTCGGACGGCGTCTCCCCACAGATTTTCCAGATCGTACAGGGCTCTGGCGTCTGGAGAGAATGCGTGCAGCACGATATCGCCGTAGTCATGGCAGATCCATGGTGCATCGTCCCCTTCGCGCCCCAGTCGCTTTGAGTTTTGCGCCTTGATCACGGCATCAGCCGATTCCGCGATCGAGCGCAACTGTCGGCGGCTGCTGCCTGTTGAGATGACGAAGAAGTCGAAAAGCGGGGTAACCTGAGTCACGTCGAGCACGACGGTGTCTTTACCGCGAAAATCTTCACAGATTTTGGCGATGCGACACGCGTTTTCCAGACTGATCTGCAGCGCGTCCTCTCGGCGAATCCCTGTCATTTCTCCCCGGATTCGGGACACTCGGGTGCCTGGTGTGTCGATCAAAACAAATCCCCTTTTTCTGCAACTGCTTGACTGCCAAGCAGTTAATAAACTGCCGATCCGATGTCGGGTCACCAGACCAGACGGTTCAGTTCAACAGTCTCCCTGCGATTGCTTGAACAGTGTCGATGCGAATCGTCAGGAGTTACTCAAATTTTATGGAATACTGGATAAAGGCAAGTCTGATTCCGGTGTGGTGTGTGATTTCCCGAGGGTTTCACAGCAGACCGTCTCACTTTGATGACGGTTCGGAACGAAGACTTGATTTCCAGTCAGTTTACAAACTGAAACTCGTTGAGGGGGAGAATTGGAATACAATTTCGACCGGCTGTCGATGGAACGACTCCAAGTTCCCGATTCTGTGAGAAGAGTCGGCGTTTTTAGGGGCTTCCCGGTGAATCGGTGAGGCGGACTCTTATTCTCAAGATGGAATCGACTCGAAGGAACTCGCAGTGTGCCCAAAAGGAGTGTGAAAGAGAGTTTTTGCACGGATGTCGAAATCGGTGCCGCTCGTTCGACTATACCAATAGAGCAAGACGACGAACGGTTGAGCGGCAACTTTGGTCGCACAATTGGATTGAAAGGTAAGCGATGACACCAACGAAAGCCAAGATTTGTCTTTGGTACGATGGCGACGCCGAAGAGGCCGCGAGATTTTACGCCGAGACGTTTCCGGATTCTTCCTTAGACGCCGTGCATCTTGCGCCCGCCGACTTTCCGTCGGGGAAGAAGGGAGATGTGCTGACCGTCGAGTTCACAGTGCTGGGAATTCCTTGTGTTGGGCTCAATGGGGGGCCGGGTGTCGAACACAACTGGGCGTTTTCCTTCCAAATCGCAACTGTTGATCAAGTCGAGACGGATCGCTACTGGAATGCGATCGTCAACAACGGCGGAGAAGAGAGTCAATGCGGTTGGTGCAAGGACAAATGGGGACTGAACTGGCAGATTACCCCGACTGCCCTGACAGATGCGATCAAAGGTTCTGATATTTCCGCCGCAAAGTGTGCTTTCGAAGCGATGATGCAGATGACAAAGATTGACGTCTCTCAAATCGAGGCCGCAGTTCGCGGTTGAGGCTCGTCGTGCGGCACACACAGTAAAGCGACGGAGCAAGCCCAGATTGTCATCCGCGAATTGAACTGGCTGGCCGCGCAACAATTGCTTCTGTGTCAAATTGAGTTTGACGACGGAATTCCCCGGTTTTACGGAGTTCCGATTTGTGATTGCGAGCGGAAGTTGCGACCTCGCCCGATGAGGCTTTGCTCTTCATCGAGGGGAACGACTCGTTGCTTTAGCATGTAAGTGAAGTCGTGTCGGTCAGTCACGCGACCTGGCAGAAAGTGATTCGAAAAGAAGTCGAGCGGAATTGTCTGATAGAACGGCCGCTTGACCGGTTGCTGGATCGTGAGCGTCTCGTACCCAGGGTGAGACAGAGTGAACTCGTGCGTCCCGTAATAGGTGAAGTCCATCGAAACAGGAGTGACGCCGATTCGTTTTCCATCCACTTCGACCAGCGCGCCCGCTGGTTCAGATCGAATTGTCATACGGCGACTGACGCAGCCTGTCGTGCTTGTCAGCACAACGACTCCGAGGAGCAGCCAGAGAATTCGAGAAGATTGAATCATGAGGTGAAAGGAAATCCATGTTTCTTGAACAGGCGGTCAACGCGACATTGCAAATACGCATCTTCCGCTTGAAGACGCGGCAGTTTAAGTCGGGAGCGAAAATACGCCAATACCGGATTTGATGCGGTTTTTTCAGGCTTTTTTAAGTTTTTGAGGCCGCCAGTTCGCTGAAATTCAAAAGGCGAGCCGGACCGGAAGTCACTGGCTCGCCTTTTGTCGGATTCTCGCTTGAATGAAGCCTGCGCTGACTGCTCGTTACTTCTTTTCTTCGGGCTTCTTTTCTTCGGGCTTCTTTTCTTCAGGCTTCTTTTCTTCAGGCTTCTTTTCTTCAGGCTTCTTTTCTTCAGGCTTCTTCGGCTCTGGTTTTTTCTCCTCTGGCTTCTTGGCGTCTGGTTTCTTCGCCTCTTCCGGCTTTTTCTCTTCCGGTTTTGGTGGGGCGACCAGTGGCTTTGCTGCTCCGACGATCTGAGCCTTCGGGAATGCTGCTTTCAGATCTGCGATTCCGGCTTCGGTGACTCCGGTTTGCCAGAAGTAGACCTGTCCGAGATTTTTAAGGGATTTCAGGTGTGCCAGCCCGGCGTCGGTGACCTTGGTTCCGTAGAGATTCAGGTATGTCAGGTTTTCCAGTTTTGCAAGATGTGCGAGGCCTGCGTCGGTAATGGCGGTTCGCTCTAAGTGAAGTCGTTCCAATGTCTTCAGGCCAGCGAGTTGTTCGAGACCTTTGTCGGTGATTTTGGTCCCGGCGAGGTTCAGCCAGACGACGCCGTCGAGTTTTGCCACTTGAGCAAGCAGCTCATCAGTTGTTCGCTCTCCGGTCAGGTGGAGCGAGACATCCAGTCGTGGGTCGTTTTGAGCCAGTGGCATGACATTGCCGCCAATTGCTCGGATTGCCTTCACTGCTTCCGGGTTTGGTGGCGTCGGATCGGCCGCATTCAACAGGGATGCTGAAGTCAGGAACAGCGTGGTCACAGTCAGTACACGAATGGTTGGCAGTGCTGCTGCCAGAGAAAGCCCAAATCGAGGACGCATCGGTTTCTGTCTCCTGAGATCTGACAAGTGGTGGGAATCAAACGGCCGTCTTCATGTCCAAAATCCATGATTTGTGGGCGAACAAGTGGACCGAGCTGTGTGAAACAGGAGGGGAGCTGCTCGCGGGCCCAGTGAATTCATGTGGATTGGAATACTCGGCAAAGTCTGCTGAATCAGGATAGATCAGAATCTTCCGTTGAGCAATCGCGTCTGGGATCGAGTTGCCGAGTGATTTACCAGCAAATTTTTTCTAATCGGAGCGAAAGGCGGCCTGTAAATCTCGTCATTCTGTCTAAACACTCCAATCTTCCTTGTGTGCTTATCCTTTTTAACTGCTGCGCCAGACGGGCAGTTTTTAGAAATGTGGCCAGAGTCCCATAGAAATGTTGAAGAAATCGACAGCCGAGGCGAACATTGCCATCAGCAACACACGGCCCAGTCGTGACCGAGTCCTTCTCGAGTTGAATTTCTTTCTGACGTCTTGTGTCGTATCAGCAGTATTCCGGGGTCCCGTTAGGGGGGAATCTGCTGAGGTCAGAATTGAAAAGCGATTCGAGCCTTTATCAACCCAGGAGTTTTTTGATGTCCCTCTCAGATTTGGCGTGCTTGGATCTTCAAGAGTGTCGTGAACTGCCACAGAACACACTGATGGCTCCATTGCCCCTGCTGCGGGAACTGCGCTGTGCACTGGGTGCAACGACAATCAAAATGCTCGTTGGTCATAACTCTGCCGTACTGGTCTCGTCAGACCTGTATGAAGCTTTCCATGTTTGGGAAGACGACCACACCGTTCAAGAAGACAATGACGGGATCGATCCAGCTCAGCTGAACTAGGTTCTCCCGCGAGTGCCGTTTCACTCAGTTTGGCAGGACTCGGTCATGGAGATGGAATCGCACGCTCGCGCGGGCTTGAATTGATCTCGGCAACGAAAAAAGAACCCTCTTCCCGGGGGGATACGGCGGCATGATGCCGCCGTTCTTTTTTTGGTACTTATTCAATTGCAGCTTGTTTGGCCTGAAGTCCGGCCATTGTGCAACCTTCGCTGGCTGTGCAACGTTTGCTGCGGCATGTTCACTGCGCAACGTTTCGCACTTACTTCCAGATGCACGCCTGCTTCATCTTTAGTGGCGAATTCATGACCGGCATTCTTCTGCGACGCCAGTGAATTCTTCTTCCGATCCGGTCAGTGATGCTCCTGGAACTCGATGACTCCGCTTTCGATCAAGGCGGTGATCTTCTTATTTAATTGACTGAGTCGAGACTGCTCTGTTGGCGTCAATTCATCAATTGAAATCTGATCGACCAGTCTCTGGGCCGCAGCGGGACGACTTTGCAGGTACGCATAGATTTCTGCCAGCTCCAATCGACCGCTGGGGTGGTCGGGAGTCTGCTTGAGCATCAGCCGGTAGCACTCAGTCGCAGATTCCCATTCTTTTCTCTTTCTCAGTCCACGCGCGACGGCCAATAGATCGTTCGGCGGCGCCTGATACTCAGGATTCTTTCGAAGGATTTGCTGGAGAATCTGGAAGGCTGCGTGTGGTTTCCCTTGTGCTGCGAGTTCGGGAAATCGTGCCTTCTCTGCATTCAAAGCGACCAGGTTGGAAGAGCTGGATTTCTTAGTTTGAACCCGGTTGGCGGACCGGCGTTGATCGCGGCGCTCGGAGTCTCGCTGGTGCTGCCAGGAGAACTGATTTTTGTCGATTGGGGTTTCGTTCTTCAGGACAGTGAAGAGATCCCAGCCTTCACAGTCAACCGTCTTGGCGCGAATCATATAGCAAGCAATCGCCAGACCGACGGCGGCACCCATCAGATGGAATAATTCACTGAGGTCGGACCGGTCCATGACAAATATCAAGCCAGAGAATGCCAGATTCATCGCGGCAAACCAAAGGATCGAAATCTCCATCACCCCAAAGCGAAGCATGAAGGCATAAAAGACAGAAAGTTCACTTTTGGGGGCCCAGATAAGACACATCGTCATCAAGCCGAAGATGACAGCCGACGCGCCGCACGACACCCCTGACGAGTTCCAGAAGAGAAATTGTTCCGTCACACACTGGATGATTCCAATGGCGAGGTAGATGAACGCAAATCGGGCCCAGCCGATCTTCCCTTCGACGATCAGGCCGAAGCACCACAGGAAAATCATGTTTCCCACGAGGTGGCCGGGATTGGCGTGGACGAAGTTAGACGTGACCCAGGAAATGGGCGTCAGACCCTGACCGTGTGGGAGACTGAGGTTCTGGTGGAGTTCAGGCCGCGTTGCCAGAACGATGAAAATCGCGAAGTTCAGGCCAATCAGGGTCAACGTTGCGATCGGTCGATAATAGAGAGGTGCGTCGGTGGTGTAGGGAATGAACATCTCTTTCGCCTCTCCCTGAGTCGCCTCGACCTGCTTCTTGCAAAAATGAACATCCTGGACCAGTTACTAGAGCAGGGCACCGTTTGGTTACGATCGCCGCTGCCATGCAGTTCAGAATTTCTTTCTGGTTTCGTTCTCATGTCTACGGTGAAAAGCGGCGTTTGCATGCCATCTGAGGTAGAGAAGTGCTTGCTCCGTCTGGAATTTGGCATCTGTCCATAATAAAAAAGCCCTTCCTGTATGAGGAAGGGCTTTTTGCTTTTCGAGAGACGTTTGCCGTAAAAGGCATCGCCTTGTTGTGTCCGGGAAAATTATTCGCGTGGGAAGTTGTCTCGGAGGACTGGCACGAGATAGTTCAGGCATTCCAGCAGGACTTCGGCGTGGATTCCGGTGGATTCGACGTCTTTGACGACTTCCTTTGGGTAGTACTGCAGAACTGGTTCTGTTTCCTGGCGATAGACTTCGAATCGTCGACGAGTCACGGTATCGCTTGCGTCGTCGATACGGTTTTCGAGCACTGCACGACGACGAATTCGGTCAATCATCGCCTCTTCATCGTGGCATGTCAGGTGCAGCAGCAATTTGACGTCGATGTATTCTTCGATCATCTTGCACTGGTGAATATTTCGTGGAATTCCATCGAGCAGCAGCAGGTGCTCGGTTGGACGAAATCGCTCAGCGGCGCGCTGTGATTCCAGCCAGTTCAGGAAGATGCGGATGGTGACATCGTCCGGTGCAAGTTCGCCTTTTGCACTGTGCATTTTGACGATCTGACCTTCCGGGCTGTGATTGTCGAGCTTTCGGAAAATCACGCCGCTGGAAAGGTGAAAGAAGCCGGGGATACGGGTGAGAATTTCCCCTTGAGTTCCTTTTCCTGCTCCGGGAACCCCAAAAATCAATGCAGCAGGATAGGGGTAGCGCGGCTTATTGGGCGAACGCTTGGCCGATTTTGTTGTCATTGGTTGCAGATCCTGGCAAGTGCAAGCGATTCAAAGTGACATGTGTTTATAGGGTAATTAACCCGGCTGATATGAACAGCCGATCGGCCAATGTTTCGCAGTTTTGGTGATTTGCTGTTCACTGACGTGGAATAACCTTGATCGCTGGAAAATCTGTCTGCGGTGGTGTTATTTGCGTCGTGTGGTTTTTGACGAAAAAGTCGGTTTCGGGCGAGGGGGGCGGGAATCGCTACAGAAGTGTTTTACATGGCGCACCGACTCAGCGCAGTCGGGCATAAAAAAACACGCGGCAGCGTTCCATGATGCGAAACGCTGCCGCGTGAAAAGTGCTTGAATCAATTCGAGATCGCGTTTAGCGTTCGAGTTGGCTGCGACGATCTCGCCATGGGATGTCCAGAGGTTTCAGGTTCGTGTCCAGAAACTTCAGGGCGAAGGCGTAAACAGTTGGTTGGCGGAACAACGCCATCCCGGCTTCTTTGGTGTCTGGAGTCAGGAACTCAGAGCGGGACGGCTCTTTGGATGACTTCGAACTGGTGACATACGAGTTGAAAATCGACTCGGTCTGTCGTTTTGCAGCCAGATCTTTTGCACCGACAACAACCTGCAAGGCAATGAATGGAGTCAAGCCCTTCAAGGTGCGGAGTGATGTCCCGGTTTTCAGGCGTCCAGCAGCGGTTTCCGGGGAAACGAGGATGATTGCTTTCACGTCTTGTCCGCGTGGGGTGCGGTTGGCAGGAATCGGAGCATCGTCGAAGGGCGGCAGACTCCAGTTGAATGCCGCGTAGGCAGTGGCAACAGCGGCGGAGTGTCCAATTGCCACGATTCCCAGCTTCTGCATGTTCAAACGCTGAGACTGGTGTTCTGCAAACAGGAAGTCGTGTACGGCGGACATGTCCCCTGCGAGCATCGCTGGATAATCGTTCGGGCCGACTTCCATGTTCCCTTCCGGGATGACGCTGTCGCCATGCTTCCGCAGGTCAACTGTCAGAACGACGTAGCCTCTCTTCTGCAGCAGAATCGGAAATGGATCCTGATCTCGTGGGGCTGAGTTCTTTTCCCAGAGCAAACGGTTTTCACCGCTTCCGTGCAGCAGAATCACAACCGGAGCATTTAATGGAGTTCCACCTGGATTGTCTTTGCTTTCCTTGAATGGAAAGTATGTGACATGAATCGGGAAGCCATCTGGAGCGCGGAGAACTTCTCGCCGACCTTCGTTCTGAGCATGTGCCCAAGGACAGAGAATCA
The DNA here is from genome assembly GCF_051465645.1 of Planctomicrobium limosum. Taxonomy (GTDB): domain Bacteria; phylum Planctomycetota; class Planctomycetia; order Planctomycetales; family Planctomycetaceae; genus Planctomicrobium. The sequence continues at coordinate 4,769,832 of NZ_CP195790.1, forward strand.
GTGTTGCGAGGACGACGCCAATGCCACGAGCGAGAAGATTCATTTGGACAGGCCTCATCTGGGGTGTGCGAGGGAACTGAAGACCGGGAGGATCCAGCATATCGTTAGTAAACGGCCGCAATCTGCCTACCCCAGTTCCATTCAGTCTAAACCGCCCGGAAAACGGGGTCAAACGGGCTTTCAGAACCACCTAACCAGATTGTGACGAGAATGATTGAGTAACCGCTATATGTCTTGTGTTTGTTGTATGCTGCCCAGGTTGCGACGTTGGTGTTAGATGGATCTAAAAGCGTTGCGGGAACCTGTGTTGGGCCGTGTGCTGATGCGAACGTGAGAGGGAGGGGGACTGTATGGATTGGGCTTGCAGATCCTTGGAGGTCCCTTTAGTTTCCGAAGCTGCCAGACGCTTCAACGTTCGAGTCCGGTTTGGATCGGGACGAGCTGTTTGATTTTGGCGGCGAGCCGTCAGTTCACCGCAATGGCTCGATTGCTTTTTAAGGTGATCACGCAATGTGTCACATTCCGGCTTCTCTTGTCTTGATATGGACAGCGAGCCGTTCTGAAAGAGTCGGTGCTGTTCAATGGGCTCTTTGACTGGCTGTAGAGAGTGCCCTTGTCTGAAACCGTCGAGACGTCTTGGCGTTATTGAGAAAGATAGAGAAGGAATCGCAGGGACAGATGACTTCAGGATTGATTGCCGTACTTGTTTTACTCGCTGTCGTTGTCGTGATGTTTGCTTTCAACAAGCCGCGAATGGATGCGGTGGCTTTGGTCGCTATTTGTGCGCTCCCTTTCACTGGCGTTGTCGAGATCAGCGAGACGCTTGCCGGGTTCAGTGACCCGAATATTGTGCTCATCGCAGCATTATTCGTGATTGGTGAGTGTCTGGTTCGAACCGGTGTCGCCAGGCAATTGGGAGATTGGCTCATCAGACAGGCAGGGAGCAGTCAGGTGCGCCTGGTGACTCTGCTGATGATTGTTGTTTGCGGGCTGGGGGCCACGATGAGCTCCACAGCAGTCACGGCCATCTTCATTCCTGTTGTTTTGAGAATCTGCCAGCGAACCGGAATTCCGGTTGGTCAGTTAATGATGCCCCTCAGTACGGCAGCACTGATCAGCGGCATGACAACGCTGGTGGCAACGGCTCCGAATCTGGTTGTGAATAGTGAATTGGTCCGTCGCGGGTTCGATGGCTTCGGGTTCTTCAGCTTCACTCCATTCGGCGCCCCGATTCTTGTTCTGGCCATTGCTTACATGCTGACGGCAAGACACTGGCTTCCGAAGGGGGAGTCGCAGGCCGCTGCGGTCAGGTTTTCACGACCATCAATGCTGGAATGGGTGGAGCGGTACAACCTGGTCGATCGTGAGTACCGACTTCGGGTTTCGGTACGCTCCACGGTTGTCGGGAAGCGGTTGGAATCGCTCGATCTGCGCGGCTCTGAAGGTGTGAGTCTTGTCGCGATTCAGCGTGGGCGGACATTTTTGCAACCAGCTGCAAATACATTGCTGAATGCCGGGGATATTCTCTTCATTCATAACTTCTCGTCCAATCCGGACGTGAAGACGCTTCAGGAGAAGTACGGGCTCGATGTCCTTCCGCTCGCCGGTTTGCAGTTCACTGATCATTCGCAGGACATTGGAATGGCGGAGATGTTTGTCCCTGCGGATTCCGGTCTGATTGGCAAGACGATCGTCGATTCGGCGATTCGTTCCCGATTTGGGTTTTCAGTGATTGGGCTGAGACGTGGGACGGTGGCGATCGACCAGAATCTGGGAGCGGAACCGCTTCGGTTAGGGGATACATTGCTCGTGATTGGTCCCTGGCGAGCCATTCGCAATGTGCAGACGATCGGGGGAAATGACCTCTTTCCGTTGAACTTGCCGACAGAAGTTGATGATGTTCTTCCTGTCTCCGGGAAATCCATCTATGCGTTACTTACCCTGCTGATGGTTGTGGTCTGTATGGCAACGGGAATCCTTCCCAACGTGCATGCGGCATTGATCGGATGCCTCGTGATGGGAGCACTGGGGTGCATCGACTTTGAAAGTGCTTATCGCTCTATTGATTGGAAAACACTGGTCCTGATCGTGGGGATGCTTCCGTTTTCGATTGCCTTGCAACGGACCGGCGGTGTCGATCTTGCTTCGGACGGTTTGATCTGGTTGACGAGTGGTCTGGGAACGCATGCCGTGCTCGCGGCACTGTTTATTACGACCGCAATGTTGGGACTGTTCATCTCGAACACGGCGACTGCAGTGCTGATGGCGCCGGTTTCACTGTCAATCGCCGATCATCTGGAAGCCTCCCCTTATCCGTTTGCCATGATTGTGGCATTGGCCGCATCGACTGCGTTCATGACGCCAGTCTCGTCGCCAGTGAACACATTGGTGGTGACGCCGGGAAACTATCGCTTTATGGACTTCGTTCGAGTGGGAACTCCCTTTGCTGTCGTTGTCATGTTGGTGAGTGTCCTGCTTGTTCCGTTATTGCTTCCAATTTGAGGACTTTTGCCGGCTTCGTCGGGGGGCGTCTTGACGAAGCATGTGTCGAATTTCTGCAGACCGGATACAATAGGAATGCGGATGTTGCGAACTGAGCCGATCCCATTTGAGTGAGCGGAATCGAGGCTCCTCCGCAGCATTCAGACCACTTTTGAAGCGACACGAAATCCAATGCCATTCCGACTGACCTGGGACAAGCTGCTTTCCGCAACACGGCCTTCACATCTTGATCGCCGTTCTTCTGCTCCGTCAGGCCAGCCGATTCAGGCAGACGTCGACACCAGAACCGAATTTGAAAAAGACTACGACCGCATTGTCTTCTCCGCGCCATTCCGCCGCCTTGCAAGAAAAACGCAGGTTCATCCACTCGCTAAGAACGATCACATTCACAATCGGCTCACGCACTCGATGGAGGTCGCGAGCGTCGGGCGATCGTTGGCGACACGACTCGTTGAGAAACTGGAACAGGATTCAAGTATTGAAGGGCGACAAGCCAGAGAAATCACCTGGGTAACTCTCTCAGCCTGTCTGGTGCATGACCTTGGTAATCCTCCGTTCGGGCACGCTGCTGAAGAAGCGATCCGGCAATGGGCAATTGATCATCACCAAGGACTGTTCCATTACGACCCGGCGTTTGATGGTAAGCCCCTCTTCAAGAGTGAACAGCAGAGGCTGGATGTCATTTCCGACTGGCGGAATTTCGAAGGAAACGCGAACGGCTTTCGGTTCGCTTCTCGCAAAGATGTTTCGCTGATCAGCTATCTCAATTTGACTCATGCGACACTCGCATCGACGATCAAATACCCTTGGACTTCGCAGCATCCCAATGCGACAAAAACCGGGAAGCACAACATCTACTCTACCGAGCGAGAGATCTTTCGCACGATGTCCGATGACCTCGGATTGACGATGCCGAATGGGGAAGTCTGTCGCCATCCATTGTCATTTCTGACTGAAGCCGCGGACGATATCTGCTATCGAATTATTGATCTGGAAGATGCGGTCGAGTTGAAGATCGAGAGTCACGAGAATGTGAGGAAGCTCCTCTGTTCGATTGCTGAGTTCGAGTATCGGGAGAACATGAACCTGCAGTTTCTCCGTGCGATTTCGATCGGCAAACTGACGAACAAGCTCTGGTCTGTGTTTGAGGCCGATTACGAACGGATTATGAGCGGTGAACGACAGGAGGATCTCAAGTCGTCATTGGATGAAAAGACCAAAGAACAGCTTGCGGTGATCAAAGAGATCTACACCAATATTTTCAGCCATCCAAAGAAGATTGCGATGGAGATTGGTTGTTATCACATTCTGGGAAGACTTCTGCACGAATTGTTGAAGACGGTCAGGGCCATTCATATGGCAGAGTCTTTTGAAAATCTTCCGTTTATTGCCAGACGTTGTGCAGAGTTGGCGTGGACAAGCGAGTACACCAAAGAGAACTTCAATAAAGACTATTCATGGTGGTTGTCTCAGATGATGGATTTTGTGAGTGGAATGACTGACGATTACGCTGCAAGTCTTTCCAGCCAGATCACCGGTCACAGTTATTCCGACCATTGATCTACTGAGCATCGACCGAATGCCCTGAACAACAAATGCCGTCGTCATTCCACTGTCAGGATGACGACGGCATTTCTGTTGTGGTTCCCAGCTACGCTCGTGCTCAATGCAGACTGATTACGAGACGTTTTCGGTCTCCAGCCCATGATGTGATTTCAGCATTGAGATGAATGCTGGATTCAAAGTGATGCTCTGGTCCTTGATGTGTTTCAGCATCTGATTGGAGAGCGATGTATTCAGCTGGAAGTAGCGAACGCGTTTGTTCAGTTGGACGAAGTCCGTTTGATCAAATGCAGCCGGAGCAGAGGTTCCATTCACCTGCGGCGCGTGAAGGGTGCAGTTGGTCAGATGTGTTCCGAGTTCGGCATCGAGAGCATAGATCGGTTTCGTACCAGCTTTGACTCGTGGAAGGAACTGGCAATCGTTCACGACGAGCTTTCCGCGGAGAGGGCCTTCAATCGCCGCCGTAAGTCGGTCGATGGTGCCGTTTGAAACCACGACATTGGCCGCGCTTCCTCCAAGAGATAAGCACAAGTTTGGGCAGTTCGTCACTTGAATATTTGGGTAGAGCCCTCTTCCTTCCGGATAGGCCATTGATCCTTTCGAACCCAGGTTCAGATGTGCTTGTAGCGCTGCTCCGGGAACCGACGCAGGGATCTCTTCCAGATCAAGATTTGCAAACTCCATCTGGCAGTTTGTCTGCAGAAGGTTGCCGTCGTAACCTCCAGATCGTGGCATCTGATAGTGATACGGTGAAGGAATTGAGACGATTCTCATCCCTTTGTCTCGTCCGGTGACTGTCACATTTCGGAATGAGATCGCATGCGGAAAGAAGACAATGGCATCCTCTTTCGTCGTCGAAAACTGAGCAATTTGCATCAGCCAGATCTCTGATACCGACTTTGGGAAGTAGCTGAAATCAACGACCAGATTTTCCACAGACAGAGTTCGGGCACAGCCAATCGGGTACCCATAATTGAATTGAGCCGGTCTGCTGTACAGGACGGAAACGGGTCGGTCATGAGATGGGACGATCCGGCAATTTTGGATGCGGATATCGCCGTTCCAGGTTCCTCCAAAATCGCTGCGGAGATTGACGAGTGTGTTTGCGTGACTGGTGGTGTTTTCAATTGTCAGGTTACCGCCACCGGTCACTGAGATCCCGCGCATTCCAATGGTTGAATCCTGAATCGTCAGGTTCCAGCAATGAAAGTGAACATCAACACGATTGAGCCGACAATTCTCGATGCGGAAGTTCTTGTTCAGGTTCGTTCCAAACACGCCCCAGTGAAGCCATGTTCCATCTGCAGTCAGATTTCGGAACGTGCAGTTGAGCATGCGCGCACCGCCAATTCCATATGTTCCGGAGGTAACCTTTCTCGCTGGATCTGCGCGATTCTGTTCCCATGGAATCAGCCGAATATTCTCCAGCGTGACATCGAAGACACGGCTGAGGTAATAAAAGCCGCTTCGGGCCTGCATCGAGATGTCGCGGTTGCCGGGTTCCAATCCCTGCCACTGGTTACGGATGATTGTTCGACTGCGCTGAATTGAGAAACCGCAGCTGAAATAGTTTTTATGCTTATCGCCGGGGATGTCGCCGGAGACATAGAATCCCCCGCCATCAATGGTCAGATAGGTGTTCTCACAAGGCTGCGCTGTAAGTGTTGTGTAATCCTTGAAGCTCCATGCGATGTCTCCGAGGATTCGCCCATCTTCTTCAACATAGAAGAGTTCTTCGCGTGCCCACGATTGCCCTTTGTAATCGTCGCCTGAACGATAGCCGATTCGGTCATTTGCGTCGGCGACCGTCACCAGGCAATTGGCGTAAGGGGCCATCTCCGGGAGCACAGCAACACCCGGCTTCAGCTTCTCAAGAAATGAGGCCTTTTGGGCATCGGTGAGTTTGATGTTCTGATTGGGCGAAAGCCCGCGAACGATGAACCGCGGTTTGGTCGGGAGGCTGAATTTTTCATTGATATGAAAAAGAGTGCTCCCCCATTCCACGTTGGTGGAGATGAGGATTTCGTGAGTCTTGGTGATCCAGTATTCACCGGAATGATGAATGACCGGCAACCGATGTTTGTTTGCAAAGAGATGAGCGAGTTTGATCTGGACGCCGTCGTCGCTCTTGCCGTCCCCTTTGGCTCCAAACATGTGGTAGTTGACCACGTTGTCTGGCAGCATCCTCGCCTGTTTCCCATTTGTCAGGGCAATGACATCGGCGTCATTGGCAGTGCTTCCCATCTCTGGGGCGGCAATTTGATAGTTCGCACTTCCGCCATCACCAGCATTGAAATACCCGAGGGTGCAGGTGATCCATCCGTCCTGTAACTGAGAGTCATCACGCATCGCAGCAACGTTGGGGAACGTGCGGATCTCGACGTTGTTGGACGCTTCCTTCGCTTGGGTCTGTTGAGCGATGGCGGTTGAACTGCTGGCAACGGTCAGTCCCCCCAGCCCCAGCAGAGCAAGAGCCTTGCGACGCTGGATGGAGGTTTCGCTTCGAAGTGGAGTTGCGTCAGTATTCATGGGCGTGAACTTGTCTGCAAAAGTCGGCGGGAGAAGTTGCAAACCAGAACCATTCGCTCTCGCAAACGGCTCTGCTGCCGAGGATGTGTCAGGTGAGGTCGTCGTGAGTATGAATGCATAAATCCAGTCTGACCACGTGAGGAGTGATGGTCAGACTGGATTGCGAATAAAATTTGCCTTAAAGACAAATTTTGAACTGAAATAGTGGTGTCTGAGCGTCGAACAGGGGGAATCAATTGAATCTTCCTGCTTGTATCGCAACAGACGTGAATGCTACGGCCGATTAACTCAACCACTCGTCGAGATGTTCGCGAACGAATTCATCGTCGACGAGATGTGGGTAAGCGGCACGAACGCGATCGATTTCTTCACGCTGACTTGTTGTCAGATCAACATCATGTTCGAGGCAGAGAAGATTGCTGAGCAATCCCTGCTGCTGGAGTGCATAGTGGATGCCCACGATGCAACCTCGGAACTTGTTACGAGCGTCGAACAGAGCAGCGTTGCTGTCGGTCACCTGAGCCGCGAGAGTCAACAACTCTGCAGGAATCGTTGGCTGTCCCCAGGTCGCTTTACAGGTTTTCAGCAGCTCAACGGCACGACTGGTCCAGCATGCCCAGTGTCCGAGCAGACCGCCGACAATTCTCAATCGGGTTGATTGATCACCGACTTTGACATCGTATTCGGTCAACAGGTCCAGAACGATGTTGTCGTCGTTACCGGTGTAGAGTGCAATTTCCTTTGACCGACCAGACTCAGCGATTCCCAAAACGACGTCGAGCGTCTTGTAACGATCGAACGGGGCAATCTTCACCCCGACCAGATTGGGAATAGTCGCCAGTTGTCGCCAGAAGGTTCGAGAAAGTTCCCGACCGCCGACTGCGGATTGCATATAGAAACCGAAGATCGGAATCTCTGCTGCAATTGCCGTGCAGTGCGCAATGAGTTCTTCATCGGTCGCTGAGGACAGAGCAGATAACGACACCATTCCGATGTGGTAGCCGAGTTCTCTCGCCAGACGTGCTTCCGAGATAGCTTGAGCTGTCTGCCCACAGATCCCGGCAAGCAGGACTGTTTTTCGGCCAGTCGTAGCATCGCGATCTTTGACTGTCTCGGCACCCAGTTCGAGCACTGGCTTCAGAAGCCCGACTTCTGGAAGACGGATCTCGAATTGGGTTGTGTGTACCCCGACTGCGAGACCATCGACTCCAGAGGCGTGGTAATACCGAGCCAATGCACGTTGGCGACGCTCGTCGAACTTACGATTGTCTGTGAGTGCGAGTGGATGAGCAGGGATGACACCGCCGGCGCGGATCACTTCTCCGACCCAGGCTTCTGGCATCGGAAAGCCGTTGCTGAACTTCCCCTGATTTGAAGAACTGTTAGTAGACGCCATCGCGCACCTCGAAGTGTGTTGGTTTATTAAGTAGGCGTCCCTCGCGACGCACCCATTCTGCGGTCTGTTGAATCACAGTTTGGAGCGATGTTTGGGGAGTTCCCAGATGGCGGCACAATTCGCTGGAATTGCTCAGCAGTGCAGATGGAGCTTCTTCACCCGTGAAGCGAACTTCCCGATTGAGAAGTCGCCCAAATTCTTCCGCGAGTTTGCGGACGGACAATGTCTCTGTGCCTGTCAGATTGAGAACTGCAGGAGGTGACTCTGCAAGGTCCAGACTGCGGATGATGGCGCTGTTGGCATCGCCTTGCCAGATGCAGTTCAGGTAACCGTTGGTCAAGTCGATCGGCTGACCGGCAAAGACTTGTGTGGCGATGTCGATCAGGACGCCGTAACGCAGATCAACGGCATAGTTGAGACGAATGAGAACGACTTTGGTGCCATTCGCGGCGGAGTAATACTGGAAGATCCGCTCTCGCCCGAGCGCTGCCTGACCGTACTCACCAGCGGGACCGAGCGTGTCTGTTTCAACCGATCCCCCTTTTTCAATCGGGGTCAATGGGTAGACGTTGCCTGTTGAAAGAGCAACGAAACGTGCCTTTGGGAAACGCTGCATGACATAGGCTGGAACGATGGTGTTCGCCGCCCAGGTTGGTGCCGGGTTGGTGCTGGTTCCAAATTTTGAGCCGACCAGAAAGAGGATGTTGTCCGCATCTGGAAGACGTTCGACAGAAGCTTGATCGAGGAGGTCAACGGATACGGTCTCGACGCCGTTATCGTTGAGCACCTGCTTTGACTTGCTGTCCGAGAAGCGGCTGGCAGCAATCACTTTCACACTTGATCCGGCCTGAGTGGCGGCTCGTTGTGCGAGAATCGCGAGGGTCGGTCCCATCTTGCCGCCTGCTCCCAGGATCAGCAGATTGCCAGTGAGTGTCCCCATGAAGCGGACCAGTTCCTCACTGGGAGTCGTGAGCCAATGATCCAACTGTTCTTCGTTGGAGATGTCTAATGATTCTGAATCTGGATGGGCCATGGGGTTCAGATCTCCTCTTGCAACATAAGTTCGCTGCCTGTGAGCAGGGCGAGCGGAAAGTAAAAATTTCGATGAGAATGTCCGGACCGCAAATGACAGTCCGGACATCGTTTCTGGCAGAAAGATTCATGGCCCTCCTGTCATCGTCAGCAATATGGTCTGGCCATGACAGGTGAGAATCTTTTGAACTGCTTATCGGGGAGCAACCTGGTACTCGCCTGGTTCTCCTTCAAAGTAGAAGGCATTCTTGCCAGGGAGAACCTTCGCATTGATGGAGAATCCTTTAGGCCCTTTGATTGACCATGAACCTTCCTTCAAACCGAGCAGGGCGACTTGTCGCTTTGTTCCCGGTGGAATGACGATGCTGTGGGCTTTATTCACTGAATTGGAACTGTTGCTCATGCTGACAATGCGGTCGGCCAATCCAATCACGTAGTTCTCTTTGTATTCGGTGAATTCAACCGGCAATGGCTTGGTTTCGCCGTCGACCATCTGGAACACAGTGAGGAACTGATTTCGCTTCTGTGTCGTCGATGGGGAAATCATGATGCGATGTCCCTTCACCTCAGGGCGGTCAATCGCAGGGGCATCGAGCTGAGTTCCGAAGACGTTTGTTGACTGCTTCCCGCTCAGGAGTTCCAGCTTGCGATCAGCTGGAACAGGGAGCAGCATCTCGACGTGGGTCTTCCCAACCTTCTTGTTTCGCTGGTTATTCAGTACGAATCCGCCGTCGGTGATCTGCGGATCATAGAACGAGTTGATCTGCCAGTACTTTTTGAATTCTGCTTTCTGGGTTGTCATGTCGTCCGTCAGAATGATGGCGGCAGGAATATCTTTTCGTCCCAGGTTCAGAAAACAGAATCCCCGAGTGTATCGGTTCATCTTTGCTGAATAGGCTTTCGTCAGATCGACTTTGAAATAGCTGAACGCAGGTTTCAGTTCTTCAGGTCCGAAGTCAGAAGAGACGACCGAGCCTGTGCTGAAGTGAGGGTCGCGCTTTGTCTGCTCTGGAGTCAGTGGAGCAGATGGGACGAACTTCGTCCCACCATCGTTGACGTCGACTCGCATGAACTTCTCATTTGGATCGTACGCCAACATCATGCTGTGGGCGACTGAACGCTTGTTGAAGTTCATGTCATATGGCGTTCCATAGAACTTGTAGACACCGAGGTCGACGACCTGTGGGCCGCGATAATAAATCTGCAACGATCCTGCATCAGATTGCTGATGGTTCCCGAAGTGGTAACCGCCACCTTTGATTTCGGCCACGACGTCATTGCTGTCGAGGCTGATATCCCAACCGGTTCTTGCAACCATTCCTCCCAGGTTTGGACCGAAATCCATGGAGAGTGGAAGGGACTCCATACTCTTGATCGGTTTCAGTTCAGGGTCATTCAACAACAGGAACTGCATCCGGTTGTTGCCTGGACCACCTTGTCGATAATAGTCCCCCTTCAGGACAGGGTCGTTTGCGTAGGTGTACATCAGCAACGTGAATGGCGCATTTCTCCAATAATTGAAGTCGCCATCTTTGCCATAGATGTTACCGTCGCCGTCACGCAGCATCTGACCATCAGGCATTCGCATATACTGAAAGAACTTGCGAACGTCTTTGATATTGTCGTCGAATGCCGGTTCGCCAGTCATGCGATAGAACAGCCATGCCGCATGCATTTCCCACGCAAAACGGAAGGCTCCGTAGCTGACCCCCTGATCGAAACGAGGCGACTGGTATTCCCAGTTCCGCATCGGAACGAGGTTTTCCAGAATGACGTATGCTGTGTGGTTATACCCCTGTGGGTTCTTCTCATAGGTCGCGATGCTCATCGCCAGCAGATCGCGGTTGATCTGCGCTTCAGCGCCGTGTCCGGTGATAATCGTCTGACGAAACGGAGGCCATCCACACTCCATGTCGAGTGCCAGACGCATCAGGTTGGTGTACAGGCTGTCCTGTTCCTCAGGGGTGAGCAGGTCATTGCACCAGTCATAAACCAGTGATGCCGCGTAAATGGCCTGACCGATTTCCCGAGTGATATCGAGCACGTTTCCGAACTCGACTCGTGAGCTGTAGTCCAACGTCAACTGGACCGCTTCGCGTCCAATCTTCTTGTCACCTGTCATCAGGTAATAAAATGCCTTGGATGTCACTGCTGATTCGAGTGCAGCGTTGTGGGCCACTTCCGCATCAGGCGAGAACTCGAACTTGAAGGGCTTCTTGGCGATGTCTGACAGTTCTTTCCAGACTTTGCTGTGTTCTTCGGACTTCAGACGCTCGCGGATCAGTGGGAGTGTTTCGGTAGTGCACCACAGACGTGGGTGACTTGCTGGTGGAGTCCACTTTGGCTTGTAGTTCTTCGCTGCCTCTGGAATTGCAGGTGGGGTGTATGCACGAATGTCGACGTATCCGAGACGAACACCGCGTGGGAGCCAGATTTTCAGTTCTTGCGTTTCCCCTGTCAGGTGAAACTTTCCCGTCTCTTGCAGCGATCTGTGCCAGGGAACATACACCACGCGTTTGGTCGGACGGCCAGAATCGAACTGCATCTTCATGAAGAGCGAGTCGTATTTCCCTTTCGCGGCATCCATGAGTTTTGCGCCTTCATCGTCAACGACGGCATAGGTGTGCAAAACATACAGCCCGGCCTTGGGAGCCTTCAGAGAAAACGTCAGATCCGGTTGCCGAGATTCGCCATCAGCAGCGGCTTTAACCCCGGCTTTTAATGTGACCCCCTTTTTCTCGACCAACCGATCATCGGTAACGATCTCGCTTGTTTCGCTTGAGACGGCTCCGTCCTTGGCTAACAGTCGAGTTGGTCCGTTTTCTGCAATGCTGACAGGAGCTGCCAGGCAGACCCCCTGAGCTGCGAGTACGGAAAGGAATGCGAAGAGGCTGAGGAGGGGGGGAGTTTTGCTTTTCATCACTCTTGTTTACAGCAGGAGGGAAGGAAGTCTTGGCAGGGGCGCTACTGAATCTCAAAACAGGTCGGGCCGGCAAGAGTGATCAAGTCATGTTTTTCATGATGACGGCAACGGAATTCGCATCCACTTGCAAAGCGAGAAAGCATTCCGATCTGCCGAATTGATACCGCGCCCGATATTTCTAAATTATTGACATTTCACGTTACATCATACGCGAAGCATGTGGGCCCGTCACTAGACTTCCATCGGAGTTTTCAGCTTTGACTGTCCTGTCATCAACGTTTTGCGTCCGCGATGGCCAAAGAAAAATTCCCTAGATCTTTTCAATGACTAGAGTTGGACTGAGCGCTGGAGTTCTCAGCGTCTTGCGAAATGAACTGCCAGCGAGTTCGCATTTCTGGACTTACAATGGCCCCGAGGTCACGATGGCGGAACTCATGATTCCGCATGGCAGAAGTAAAGAAGTTTGTCGCCTCAGACACATGATTCGATCAGGGATTGACCGCCACAATTTGGGCCGAAGAAGAATGCACTCCCCTGTTTGGTATTGATTGATTACATTTTCCTGACACCTCAGATGCAATCAGGACTGTCACGCCACCATGGGCCACTTCAATCCTGTCTGTTCTCTGTTGAGGTCAACTAACCGATTTCCTCTGTCTCTGGTCGTTCGAAGATTATGCCCACATTCGAATATGAAACGTGCTTGAACTGTTCTGCCGAAGGATTGTTTGATTTTCTGGCTCAACCAGAGAACGTCATTCGGGTCTCTTCGCCTGATCTCGGCATCACCTTCAGTTCGGCCCCAATTGTGATTGAACAGGGATCGCAGCTTGATTTCCAGATCATCACGTTTGGACAACTCGTGAAATCGTCGCATCACATTGTCGAGTTTTCGCGTCCAGAACTTGTCATTGAGCAGCAGTTGGTCGGCCCGATGAAGACCTGGATTCATCGCCATGAATATGAAGCCACTCCAGATGGCGTCGTTATGCGAGATATCGTCGAGTTTGAAAAGCCAGGCGGAATCGTCGGATTGCTTTTGACTGAATCAAAGATCTCTGACCATCTGGAAGATGGATTCTTCTACCGCGAGCAACGACTCAAAGAACTCGTGTCAAATGGCGAAATCGCCTAGCCTGACGCCAAGACTTTTGCGGTCACTCATGCGGTGGATGGCAGCGCGAGCAAGTTTGCAGCACGCTCCCTGATGAGAATTTACGAAGCACGCCAGCTGGAAGTCAGCAAGGCGTGCTTTTTCTTTGCGCGTGTTTCAAGAGTTGATTCCCTTGAGAATGTCCACCTGAGTTTGTGTCGCTTTTTCGCCTCGTCGTGTTGCCGTTGGGCGTCGTGGCGTCACGGAAATGTTGCCCTGGGGCAACGTTGGTGGATGAGGTCTGATGGCTGTTTAGATTTTTTATTTGCTCTAACTCGATGTTTTCAATGGCGTTGCGTTTCGAGTTTGTGATGTTGTCTGTGAAGCGGCACTGCATTTGAATTGTCCTGACCTGTTCACATTTCTTGTAGACATCGAAACATGTCTGCGATCACCTTCGTTTAGATCGCGACTGGTCGTCCTTGGGCCGCTTTGGAACTCGCGATCAGCTTGTGTCAGGTTTAACATGCAGACACCTTCAATTCTCATTTCCACTTCCGATGAACGGCTTGGACGTGACCTTGCTGGAAGCCTGACCACCAACCATCAGATTCGCCTGACAACTCAGATTGAACAGGTTCGGTTTCTGTTGGGAGAATCAGGGCCGGATCTGGTTGTGCTTGATCTCCGTCAGACGACCGATGATGGTCGAATGGCCAATGGGGTCATTTATGAACTGGAACTGACTCATCCTGAGAGTCATGTCATTTTGCTGTTGTCTCCAAGGAGCCCTCAACTCTTTGTGGAACACATGTCGAACTCTCGGGTGACCCGGTATCTCGGGCCACCAAGTGCCGTCGAAATCCGGGCGATGATCTCTCGCACACTCGACGAGTTGCGAGCGAATGCGAAACCAGAAGCCGCTGCAGTCGCAGAGCCAGTTCCAGTTGCTCCAGTCGCAAGCGGAACAGGGGTGTCCGCTCCAACTCCTGAAGCAGTCTTTGAAGGGGTGACACGACGCTTTGAAACCCGATCACCAGAGCTGAAGCAGATGCTCGATGATCTGATGGTGGCAGCGTGTCATGATGTCACGATCCTGCTGATCGGCGAAACGGGCTCCGGGAAGACGTTCCTGTCAAATCTTGTTCACGAATCGTCACCACGCAGAAATGAACCGTTTCTGCATATTGCGTGCGGTGCTCTGCCTCGCGATTTGCTGGAGAGCGAACTGTTTGGGCACGCGAAAGGGGCCTTCACCAGTGCTCATGCTGAAAAGGAAGGGAAGTTTCTCGCGGCACGTCGGGGAACGATTCTGCTCGACGAAATTGATGTGCTGGGGCCAGAGCAACAAGTGAAACTGCTGCGTGTCATTGAGACAGGCGAGTTTGAGCCGGTCGGTTCGAATCAGACCCTTCGTTCACAAGCTCGCTTGGTTGTGGCGAGCAATCTGGACCTGCAACCACTGGTCGAGCAGGGGAAGTTTCGCCCTGACTTGTACTACCGTCTGAACATGTTGAAGTTCGAGATTCCGCCGCTGCGAAAGCGAAAAGTGGACATCATTCCGTTGGCGAAGAAGTTCATTCAACGCTTTCAACAGAAGCACGGGATCTCAATTCAGCGAATCGATGATTCATTGCTGGATGCGTTGCTGAGCTACCCTTGGCCAGGGAACGTTCGCGAGTTGGAGCATGTCATTCAACGAGCGGTGATCTATTGCCGCAATGGCGTTCTCTCCAAAGAGCATCTGCCATCGCACCTGCTGTCAGGTCATTACGGTCCAACGAATGATGCGTCTGTTCAACTCGGTGGGACTGCGATGAATACAAGCCAGTCACTGGAGCGGCAGGTCGCTTATTCAGAGCGGGAAATCATCGAGCAGGCATTACTGAAGAACAACTTCAGCCGGACTCGTACTGCCGTTGATCTGGGGATCAGTCGAGTCACCCTCTACAACAAAATGAAGAAGTACGAGATGTTGAAGTAATTCAAAACTCAAAGCGAGATCAATCGCAGTCGGACTTCAGGGTGAACGGATGCGCCTGAAAAAGACAAACGGCGGCAGGAATGAATCCTGATCCGCCGTTTGTTGCTTTATCGAACTGCAATGTCTGAATCGCATTACCCGCGAAGGCAGGCCAATGCTGTTTCTGCTGCGGCCTGAACTTCTGGAGCGTCTGATTTTGCGACGTTTTCCAACTCTGCGATTGCAGGGTGAGCGTGGTCTCCGAGTCCGCCAAGGCTCAGGCAGGCAGCGGCACGAACTTGTGGTTCGCTGTCTTTCAGAGCGAGCGCGAGGGCTTTGGCTGCATCTTCTTCGCAGGTTCCTTCGACACTACCGAGAGACACCGCAGCAAACCAGCGAAGGGTGCCATCTTCACTCTTCAGCGCGTCGTTCAATTTTGTGAACGATTGGCGATCCTCTGGAGCGATGTGAGTCAGTGCCTCGGCAGCGTGCAGGTTGGTCAGACTGGTGCCAGCATCTCGCAACGCTTCCAGTTCTTTGACAGCTTCCACTGCTTCCGGGCCCATGCGTCCCAGCAGATAAGCTGACAGTCGAATGATCTGCTCGTCTTCGTTTTTTAGATGCTTGGAGAGTGTCTGAACTGAACTCCAGGCATCGTCGGCAATGTCGCGAAGAGTCGATGCCGCATAGACGGCTACGATTGGCTCGCGATCTTCCAGCAGAGCATGGACCGCAACGGTCGCTGCTCGTGCGCTTTGGCCGTGTTCGCCAAGTTCCTGCAGGGCCAGAACGCGATCGATAGCAACGCTGCTTTCCAGTCGTTCGACCAGCGGAACGAGTTCTTCTGGGAGTCCGTCACAAAGGGCGACCAATCGTGTATTTGCCCAACTCTCATCCAGCGGGAGTGGTTTCGCAGCGACAGCCAGCACCTGATCCCGAGTGATGTCGGTGACGCCCCACTCTGCTTTCTTCTCAACGACCGGCGTTTCAACAACTGGCTTCTCAGCGACAGTTGCAGAGACGGTCTTGAAATCGTTCTCTTGTTCGGAACTGACTGCAGCGAGTTCCGCTTTGGATTCTGCTTTGGTACTCGCAGCGGAAATGACTGTGGCCCAGTCGTCGTCCGCAATCCGTGGAGACGAGGCGAGTGTGGCAGGCTTGGCTTCTGGAGTCGTGGCCGGGGCTTTGACCCAGTCTTCATCAACAGAGGCGAGTGTTGCTGGTTTTTCAACCTGTGCTGGCTTCGAAATGATATCGATGTCGACAGGCGCGGTTTCTGCGGCAGGCTTCGCTGCAGCGACCCGAGACTCCGTCTGCGCAGCCTTGGCGGCAATCTGTGCCGGTGTTGCTTCTGGAGCTTTATCTTCTGCTTTGCGGCGTGACGCCATCAAAATGTCCGCTGTTTCCGGAGCAATTTGATTACGAAGATTTTTCTTCAGCCCGCGACTGTTTGATTCAATGCCGCGTTTTGCAAGAAGTTCCTGACGCTGCTGAGCGTATTTGTTCTCAGGCTGTTGGGTCAGAACGTATTCGTAGATACTCATGGCGGCTTCAGGCCGGCCATTCCGTTCATATTGCGCTGCTGAGGCGACGAGGCGATCGATTCGGGTAGCAGGCGACTCAGGCGTTTTCGATCCTGTGAGATAGCTTGATGTTGCGCAGCCACTTGCCGAAGCAATCATAAGTGGTGCGAGCAACAACGTCATCTTTGCAAACTGGCGCATCCTTGCCCCCTTTTACGAAAGCCCCCCGGCCTTCAGATGTCATTGCGGTTCTTACGAATTGACGTGTTATGCCCGCAATTCGGAATGCCAATCAGACACTGGCGGAAGGCATTCGCTCATTCTTTGTATCGACTTGGCCAAATGTCAGAATGAACGGAATGCCACGAAATCTTCGCGAAAAAGGTCAGATTGATTTAACCCGTGCCCGGGAATGTTCAGGTATTGCCCATGCGATCTGAGACGTTTGTGCGAACTTTGGTCCAGTCAATGTTGGGTGATTGACTGAAAGAAGTTCGCCCATCATTGGATTTCCGCTCTCTGCCATGATTCGCAGCAGATTGAGTCGACCCAGTTGTCCGATGAGACGGCCTTGTTGAACAACAGGTAATGATGCGTACTCGTGCTCTTTGAGTAGTCGAGCAGCGGACTCAATATTATCTGTCAGTTCCAGGCTGGAGAGGACAGGCGACATCAGCGCAGCGATATTGGTGCGACCATCTCCACCCATCAGTCGGTAACGGAGGATTTCATGGTCGGAAACAACGCCCAGCAGACGGTCCTCTGTATCGATGACATAGATCTCACTTGTGTTATGCGAGATCAGTTGCTGTTCAGCTTCGCTGATTGCCTGATCCGGCAGCGCAGTGGCTGGAGCCCGTAAGGCAACGTCGCGAACTGTTTGAAACATTTCTCATCCTTCTGCCAGCACAGTGAAAGTCAGGCAGTCCATTGCCAAACTTGATTCATGCGATTTTCTCTTGTCACTTCTCACTACTAAATGAGACAGGCGAACTCGCCACCTGGTGAGAGTGACATTTCGCATCAAAAGAACATGCATGAACGCGGCCGTATGGACGTACCGAACGCCATCAGATGAATGCCATCGGCGTCTGCGCGGTTTCGGGTGAGTGGAAAAGAGGGGGAGAAGAACCTTCAGCGGAAATCAAACCGCTAAAAGGGAATAGCAATTGTGAATTCTCCAAATTCCCATTGAATTTTCTGCATCTTTGTCGTGAAACTGGAGTGAGGAGGAATTGGGCGTTGCGGCAGAAAGAGCCAGTCGGAACTTGTTCCGTTCACTTGAGCAGTGGATAATGCAACTAGACCCTAATTCACTGGCAGGAAGTGCAGGAGCATCATGGGAGGGGAAGCTGCGAAGTTCCAGGAGTTCATCAATTCTCAGGCTTTCTATGCAATTGGCCTGGCAGTTGCGTTTGTCGTTTTAGCAGTGCTCATTCACAGGATTCGTGCCTGGTATCGCGGTAGTAACGATCCTGTCGATGATCGTAATGAAATCATTCGTGAATTTCGGGAATTGAAACAGCGAGGTGACTTGTCGGAGGAGGAATTCCGATCCATCAAGGGGAATGTTTCGAGTCGCAAAAACCAATAAAATGGAATAGCGTGATTTGAGGCGAGATCCAGATGGGACTGATTGCGAGGGGCGTTCGATAGTTTTTTCTGCGAAATTCCCGTCGCATTTGCAACAAGTCGCGTCAGCAACGTCATGACGTTCGTTTCCACAAATTTTCGACATTGTCGGACAGATGTGAAACGATAATAGACAGATAGAAAGTGCAGGTCTGTTCGTATCGAGATGATTCCGTAAACAAGAACGTTTCTTGGGACTCATCAACAATCGATCAGCCTGAAGGAGTGGATGTCACAGACGGACTGCATCACGCAGTCTTACGAATGTGACATCTAGTGTGCACGTTCAAGATGACGATCTCCGTATCGTTTACCCGTTGCCGAACATGGAGGGGGCGAGCGGGCAGCTATTAGTTCGAGACCCACTCGGACACAAGCCTTAAAGGGTTCTACATGACCTCCAAGGAAATTAGTGCTAGCCGTAAAGGAACAGGCAAGAAAAACGCCAACTGTTCTTTTTGCGGCAAAAGCTATCGGGATGTCGGTCCATTAGTGGAAGGCCCCGGCGATGTTTATATCTGCGGAGAATGCATCGATCTGTGTCAGTCGATCCTGGATCAGGATCGCCGCCGTCGCGGAGAGAGTAAAAAGCTTTTCCAGAAGGTTCCCACACCTCGTGAGATTGTGGCGCACCTTGATCAGTACATTATTGGACAATTGCACGCCAAACGAACAATGGCGGTGGCAGTCCACAACCACTACAAGCGGTTGATGCTGGTTGAAGATGTTGACAACGATATTGATATCGAGAAATCCAACATTCTGTTCATCGGACCAACCGGTTCCGGAAAAACGTTGCTTGCACGAACAATTGCCAAGTTCCTGCAGGTTCCATTTGCCATCGGAGACGCGACGACGCTGACCGAGGCCGGATACGTTGGTGAAGACGTTGAGAACCTGATTCTGAAACTGTTGCATGCAGCCGATTTCGAAATCGAAGCGGCTCAGCGCGGGATCATCTTCATCGACGAGATCGATAAGATTGGCAAGACGAGCCAGAACGTATCGATCACTCGAGACGTGTCCGGAGAAGGCGTTCAGCAATCGCTGCTGAAAATGCTGGAAGGGACCGTTTCCAATGTTCCACCACAAGGGGGCCGCAAGCACCCGGAACAGCAGTACATTCAGGTTGATACTTCGAACATCCTGTTTGTCTGCGGCGGAACATTCGTCGGACTGGAAAACATCATCGCCAAACGCCTTGGGCGGAAGATGATTGGTTTCGGTCAAAGTTCTCGCGACGAGGAAGAACAACGTCGTCAGCTGCTGTCTCATGCGACAGTAGAAGACGTCCTGGAATTCGGGTTGATCCCTGAATTGCTGGGTCGTCTTCCAGTGCTCAGCACTTTGCAGACGCTCACCGAAGACGAGCTGATGCACGTCTTGACCGAGCCTAAGAACTCGCTCATGCGTCAGTACGCGAAGTTGTTTGAGATGGAAGGTGCCGGGCTTGAGTTCCAGCCTCAGGCGTTGCGGGAAATTGCCCGAATCGCCCGAGCAAAGGAAACTGGAGCTCGTGGGCTTCGAAGTGTGGTGGAAAACGTGATGTTCGACATCATGTATGAACTACCAGATCGGGGCAAAGGCATGCACTATGTGATTACGCCAGAAGTTGTTCGCGGTGAGAAGAAGCTTTTCACCACAGACGAATCGGCCGCAGCATAGTCTGTACGCCTGCAGGCAATCTCCAACTGGAATTGCCTGACAATTCGAGAACTCTCAGGGCGACTCAATTCGGTTGAGTCGCCCTGTTTTCGTTTGGCGACTCGTTCCCCGAGTCCGAGAGAGTGTTTCGCATTTCGAATCGAATTTGCGCGGTCGGTGGAAAGGCCGAACCGGTCTATCGAATGATTCGCGTGCGGGAGAAGTCAGGGATTCTGACATCGTGAGACTTCCCATTCCACATGATGCGTGTGGTGGAAGAAGGAAGGTGTACGAACAGCGGCTTGCCGATCAACGCTCGTTTCGGGACAGCGGGGTCAGGCCAGACTCGACTATCAACCGAGACACGGCTGTTGTCGCCGAGGACATAGAACTCTTCCTCGCCCAGCTTCGTTGTGATCGAATCCTCATTCTGTACCGGGGTGTAATACACATCTCGGGAGAGCTCGACATCCAGAACTTGGCAGGCAAGTTTTGAGACGCCGAATCGCGCTGGGACCTTCACGGATTTTGTGTCAGAAGTCGTCTCAAACGCAAAGGGAGAGAGCGCCTCTTTGCCGTTGATCGCCACAACCACTTGACTGTCGAAAGTGGAGAATTCGAGATGAATCTCCTGATGTGGTGCCTTCGTGCTCAATGAGCCAACCCGAACAGGAACAGCATCATCGTTCCGTGTGAGGCGGCACTCGTATTGTCCGAAGTCGAGCGTCACGGTGAAGCGGTTGCTGGAATTCAGCAGCTCCATCTCGAAACATCCCGTTCCTTGCACGTCCTTTAATGTCAGTGTCAGGAAGAACTCGTCGACCGGATTTTCATTGCCTTCTGTGACGGCATTGTAACCGGAGTCATCGATGATTGGGGCAATGTGTGATTGCTCGTAAAGTGCGTTGATTGCTTCGTGAAAGCCAGCCGAGTCTGATTTCGCCAACCATCCACGACGTTCAACATCTGTCATCACGCCAGAGCACGTGACGATTCCGTTTTCGTATTTCAATCGAGAGTAGCGATCGTCTTTCAGATCAATCTCTCGCGGCCATTTTGCGAGCGGTGCCTGTGAACGATGTTGTCCACCGGCTCGAATCCAGTGCCGGTAATCGATCCAGTCTGCACGGATATCGAACTGATCTCCCAGTCGGTTAATAGACAGATGCGACGGCTCCATCTTCCAGGCGGAATCCGAGTCCCGTGCTGTCCAGCCTGGCCAACTGTCAGGGTCTTTCCCGGATGTGCGGTTTTTATACCGGGCAATCGGGACCTTCATACTGCGTTGAACTGAGAGGGGCTTGCGACAGAGTTTTCCATCGGCATAGACATCTCCGCTTCGCAGCTCGATCGTCTCCCCAGGCAGTCCAGCGACGCGTTTCACGTAGGCTTGTCGCGGATCAGAAGGGTTGCGAAAGACAATCACTTCCCATCGCCGTGGATCACGAAACTCATAGGCGTGCTTGTGAACGAGAAGCTGATCGCCTTCTGTTCTGGGAAGCGTCTGGAATTCGATGTCTGTCAGCGAGCAGTTTGGGCAGCGGATCTCTGTTGGGATCTCCAGCCCGATATCGTAGTTCGCCTGTGCGAAGCGCTGAGTGCCTTCTTCATTGGAGGGCGCCGCACCTCGTGCAAATTCGAACTGGCATTCCGGACAGACCACCTGCCGATGATATCCCAGTAGCGTGGGGGCCATCGAACCGGTGGAGATCATGAAGCCTTCGGCTGCGAATCCCCGAAAGAGAATGACAGCGACAGCCAATAGGACGAACGATTCCGCGACATGGCGGAAGGTGCCAGCGGTTGCAGGCTGAGCCGGAGCTGTTGGATGAAAGTCCAGCATGAAACACAACGTCGGTACTGGTTTTTACGCGATTGTGTTGATTTTAGCGGATTTGTCAGTTGTGTCGAGGTGAGCTCTCCGGTGATACAGGGGCTGCAATTCGCAGTTGATAAGACAGGGAGTGTCGTTGTAACTGCTTTTGAGAATGAGTTTTGGGGAGAAGAGAGGTGGATCCAGAGCAGTCAATCGATGCTGAACAGAGTCAGGATCTCTGGAGAAGCGCTCCGCAAGCGGTATTCGACTGCCGGTTTCCTTCTCGCAGGCAGATGGCGAAGCCGTTCTGCGGCTGATGGGCGGCAAATTGCTGAGCGGTGATCTTATGACCGGTCAGCTGAGATCTGCGCGGGCCATTATTCCTCTTCGTCGTCGATGCTTTCGACTTCGTCGTGTGGAATCATATGACTTGGAGGGCCGAACGATTCCGGAATTGCAATCACGACGGGAAGGTCGCTGCTCGGATACTGATCGGCGAGAGCAGGGGGATGAACTGCAACTGCAGGGGCAACGGTCGCCAGCGGTGCCTTCTTTGAAGCTGGTTGGCCTGCTTTAGCAACGCGAAACCCGACGTCGCCCACCCACAATGTGTCATCAATGTTGAGTGACGCTTCGGTGACGACTCGTGTGTCATTGACACGAACACCGTTCATGCTGCCGAGATCGCGAATAACAAAGCGATCGTCAATCTGAGCGACGCAGCAATGCTTTCGGGAGACCTTCCGGCTGGTTGTGATCACGATGTCACATTCCTGGCCCCGACCGAAGAATAGAATTGCTCGATCCAGAATGATGGGCGCACTTCCATCCAGAGGAACGAGTGACCACTTCATCGTGTGAAGGCCTTCCGATTGCGCCCGGAGTCTGGATCTCAGCGTCATCTCGACGCCGATTAGCAGCATTTTAAACCATTTTGAGAATTGAGCTACCGTGATTCCCGATATGGTTTCGGGAATCGGAGAGGATTGGAGTGTTTGGAGAGGTAGTGTCAGCAAAAACGCCCCGTCGACTGGATTGCCGATCGGGGCGTTCAGGTTTTCAGGCCGTATCTTCAGGCGCTCTTCTCGGAAAAGCACCTTGTTCAGTTCAAATGGAGTCCCGTTTGAACTGCAGATGATGCGACGTATCTCACGTGACTGCGGAATTCCGGTCGGGAGGCGAGTTCCGCTGGCGTGCAAGGTGCTCCATGATCGGAGCAACCAGAGCGGTCCACCCTGTCTGATGGTTCCCGCCCATGCCACGTCCTGAGTCACCGTGGAAGTACTCGTAAAACAAGACCAGATCTCTCCAGTGCGGATCGTTTCGGAATCGTTCCCCACGTGAGTAGCTGGGGCGATGTCCTTCATCGTCTGCAAGGAAGAGTCGGACCAGTCGACGGCGCACTTCGTCTGCGACCTGACCCAGGTTCATCATGTTCCCGGAACCGGTCGGACATTCGATTTTGAATGAGTCTCCATAGAACGTGTGATAACGATCAAGTGCCTCGACGATGAGATAGTTGAGCGGGAACCAGATCGGTCCACGCCAGTTCGAATTTCCTCCGAACATCCCACTGTCTGATTCACCGGGGACATACGAAACGGTCATGTCCTGCCCATTCAG
This sequence comes from Planctomicrobium limosum, assembly GCF_051465645.1. GTDB lineage: Bacteria > Planctomycetota > Planctomycetia > Planctomycetales > Planctomycetaceae > Planctomicrobium. The sequence continues at coordinate 4,793,071 of NZ_CP195790.1, forward strand.
ATGGAACTTGAACGGGTGCTTCTCATGGTACTTGGACATAGAACGAATTCCGTACGGGGACAGGAATTCTTCTTCGTCCAGCATGTACCGCAGAATGCTTTCGAGTCGTTGGCGGGTTGGAATCGCCAACAACCACATTCCCTGCTTCTGACCTTCTTCTTCACTGCGGTCAAGGAACGTCATGAACGTTCCCAAATCCTGACGGTGCTTCTTCAACCAGTCGACACGAAGTTTGAATTCCGGCAGCTGATTGATGATGCGTTCGTAAATGACGTCCACTGTCAGAAGCGGCATCAGGCCAACGATCGATCGGATCCGCAACGGGATACTTTGACCGCCGACATGGAGGTGGTCGTAGTAGAACCCGTCAGCTTCATCCCACAGGCCAGTTCCATCCAATGAATTCATTGACTCGGAAATGGAGATGTAGTGATTGAAGAACTTGAAGGCGGTGTCTGCATAAGCAGGATTTCCGTCTGCCAGTTCGAATGCAATCGACAACATGCTGGCGCAGAAGAATGCCATCCACGCAGTGCCGTCCGCCTGCTCAAGGTGCCCACCTGTCGGCAGGGGTTTTGAGCGGTCGAAGACTCCGATGTTATCGAGACCGAGGAAGCCACCTGTAAAGATGTGCTTCCCGCGAACGTCCTTCCGGTTGATCCACCACGTGAAGTTCAGAAGAAGCTTCTGGAACACACGTGACAGAAACACCCGGTCGCGTTGTCCTGGCGGTCCTGTGAGCTGGTACGTTCTCCAGCAGGCCCATGCATGAACAGGTGGATTGACGTCGCTGAAATTCCACTCGTAGGCAGGGATCTGCCCGTTCGGGTGCATGTACCATTCACGCAGGAACATGATCAACTGGTCTTTGGCGAAGTCGATGTCCAGTTGCGAAAACGGAATCATGTGAAACGCTGAATCCCATGCCGCGTACCATGGGTACTCCCACTTTTCCGGCATGGAAATCACGTCGTGATTCATCAGGTGAGACCAGTCCCCATTGCGAGGGAGATGGCTTCGGTGCAGCGGCGGACGTGCAGGGCCATCCTTGAGCCAGTCATCGACCGAGTAGTAGTAGAACTGCTTGGTCCAGAAGAGACCTGCGCCGGCCTGACGCATGATGCGGCGTTCATCGGAATTCAGATTCGAGCCGAACTTGAGTTGATAGAAGGCATCCGCTTCGGCAATGCGTTGTTCGAAGATGGATTCGAACCCTTCACCGAAGGCTTCACGCGGTTGGTCCTCTTCCGCGCACAGGCGGAAGCAGACTTCGACGGATCCATTCGCTGGAACATTCAGAATGTGCAGTGCAGCGGCCTTCGTTCCCTTCTGCTGCGGCGCGATCGCGCGTTTCATCCCTTTCGTCAGATACAGATGAAAGGCGTCTTTGCAGTTGGGGCGAAGATTCTGCGGAGAGGTTGTTCGGCCGGTGTTCGTTTCGTTCTCTGTAAACAACCAGCGAGGACGCGCCCCACGCGGACCGGAACCAGCATAGATGCGGTGATTTCCAAGCGTAGCGTGCTCTGCGAGAACGCAGTCCTGACTGAGTTGTGTCAGTGACGGCTTGGGAACGTCTTTCTCGATCAGGGTCGGATTGGACCAGGTGTTCCTGAACCAGAACGTTGGCAGCAGGTGCAACGTGGCAGCTTTGGCTGCGCGATTGGCAACGGTGATCCTGATCAGGATGTCGTCCGGTGAACTTTTGCAGTATTCAACGAAGACGTCGAAGTATTCGTTGTTGTCGAAGATTCCGGTATCGATCAACTCGAACTCAAGTTGATCACGTCCTCGCGCCATGTTCTCGTGGACAAGACGGGAATACGGGAACTCATTCTGTGGGTACTTGTAGAGTCCTTTTGCATACGAATGCGTGGGCGTTGCATCCAGATAGTAATAGCACTCTTTAACGTCTTCTCCGTGGTTCCCTTCCGGGCCACTGAGTCCGAAGAGGCGCTCTTTCAGAATAGGGTCTTTCCCATTCCACATTGTGAGCCCAAAGCAGAGACGACCTTGTCGGTCCGTCCAGCCGAGGATTCCGTCTTCACCCCAACGGTATGCTTTCCATGTGGCGTCATCATGAGTGAAGTACTGCCAGGGTTCGCCGTTCGCAGAGTAATCTTCGCGAACTGTTCCCCATTGTCGTTCGGCAAGGTACGTGCCCCAGCGTTTCCAGTTCTGGCCTGGTTCGCGTCGAGTCTCAGCTGCGAGTCGTTTGACCTCCGCTCCTCTCATCGAAAAATCAAGCAATCAAATCTCCTCGCCGGCAAACTGCACATATCATGCTTCCCCGGAGCGTGGGGTCGAGCATCATCTGGATTCCATTCAAGTAGGTGACGAATCACCATCACTCACGATGTTGGTGAGTTTAACAGAATAGGACATCTCTGAGACAAGTCATTTATTTCAGATCGTCGGTTTGCATCCGTAAGCAAGTTTCGTAAACCTGTCTGAACTGAATGCATCCTGTTTTTAAACTTCATATCTGCGAGAATTGATAGGCGGCATTCTGTCGCCTCTGATTCGCCCCGTACGGAAGCAGTCATGACACAGTGGCAACGTCAAATTCCATTCAAGGTCGATATTGCTGGCGTTATCGACATCATGGGAGCGTCGCTCTATAGCCGCCCCGACACTCCGATACGCGAGATGTTGCAGAATGGACACGACGCAATCATGCGCCGCCGTCGTCAGGATCTGGATTTTCGTGGCCGCATCGATGTTGAGCAGGACGCCGAACGGCACACGATCACCTTTCATGATGACGGGATTGGTCTGACTCCCGAAGACGCCGAAGATTATCTCGGCACCGTCGGGTCGGGCATTACAGGATTGATTAAAAGGTCAGGGGATGTTCCGGAAACGTCTGGCGGAATCGGAGATCGTGGGGATCTGATTGGTCAGTTTGGTGTCGGGCTGTTCAGCGCGTTCATGCTGGCCGATCGACTGACAGTTTCCAGCCGTCATAGCAGTGCAGAGTCTGGCGTGTTGTGGGAAGCTGGTGCAGGAACCGAAATTTCCATCGCCTATATCGATCGCGGTATGCCGGGCACCAGTGTGACACTGCATCTGAAGCCTGAGTATTACGTCCTGGCTGAAAAGCCGGAGGCGATGGAAAAGGCGATTCGTGAGTATGCTGATTTCCTGCCGATCCCGATTTATTTGAATGGCAAATCGAAACGGGTGAACGTGATTCATGCGGCATGGTTTGAACCATCGCAAGACTACGAAGCAACCGAACTCGCGTTGCAGGAATATTTTGATGAAGCCCCGATTGATGTGATCCCGATTCGCGTGGAGAAGCCTGCATCGATTGCCGGCGCACTCTATGTCACGCCGCAACGGGTCCCCGGGTTCACCGACAAATCGACGGTGATGGTCACAGTGCGACGCATGGTGATCTCACGAAAAATTCAGGGATTGATTCCCTCTTGGGCCACCTTTCTGCGTGGGTGCCTGGAGCTTCATGACAGCTCTCCAACGACCAGTCGTGAAGACCTTGTGCGGGATGAACATTTCCTGCGCATCCGGTCGACTCTCGAAGATCGAATCTTCCAGCATTTCTCGGAGTTGCAAGAGACTGATCCAGCACGACTTGAAGCTGTCGTAAACTGGCATCGATACACGTTTGCTGGTGCCGCACTTGAGAATTCGAGATTGCGAACGCTGTTGCGAACTTGCTACCGGCTGCCGACATCTCATGGTCCATTGACGATTGACCAGATTCTTGACCGCTCCCCGGCTGACCCGCTCTATGAGGAAGAGGCCGATCGGGTGGTCTGGTACAACACGGATCGACGTCAGGAACGCTGGGTGAACTCACTGTTTTCTGAGCATGATGTTCCTTGTGTGCACACCTTCCGCAGCTTCGAGGAATCGCTGCTCGCGCAGTGTGCGCACGACGATCACGCACTTGGGCTCGTGTCTGATTTGCGAGTAGCAACGCCGAGCGCGCCAGGGTTTGCCTCAACCATTCTGGGGGTCAGTGATCTGGAAGATGCTGATCCACAGTGGCGTGAGTTTCTCGGAAGTATTCAGGCGAAAGTGATGGTTGGTTCCTTCCGGAGTGATCAACCAGTCATGGCGTTTCTGAATGAACGCTATGAACTTGCCAGATCCTTCGACGAAATGAAGCAGCGCGGGGAGATTCCTAAGGGGTTTCAGCGTTTGATTGAAACGCACTTCAAGAGCGAAGGGCCTCAGGAAAACGAAGTGATCCTGAATCGGAATCATGCCTTGATTCGACGGGCACTCTCGCAAAAGCCGGGGACGCCGCTCTCCAGCGTGATGCGGCTGATTGTGATCAACGCTTTGAATTCCGCCGGCGCAGCGACTCCGGATGTGGCTCGCAAGCAGCAGACCGATGATCTCGACTGGATCGCGGAATGTCTGTGGGGAAAAGACTCGTAAGCGGCAGGATGTGGTTTCCGCCGACGCTTCAATCTTCCAACTCAGTCTGTCATTTGTGAGGGACTGAGTTGGAGTGTGCTGTCATGCACTGCGTTTGAGCTTCGAAGGTTTGTTTGAACGAACACCATTGATTGTGATCGTTTCACTGGAGAGTGTGAAAAGCCCCAGGAAGCCTTTGGATCGGCGGAGTTCCAGTTCGGCGCGGCGTTCTTCAGCGGTCATTTGCCGCACTGACTGTTCATCGAGACTTCCTTCAGGCAGGTGCGTCTGGGTGACATGGTGTGTCATCAGGAGTCCAATAAGACCGCCGCCAACCAGAAACATGCACATCAGCACTCCCAGAAAAAGATTGCGGAGTGTCTGGTCCCCGAAGAGGTACGAGACAGAAGTGACAGTGAGTGCCCCAATCGCGAGAGTGACGCACGCCGCAAATCGAATGCGGGCGATTACTTCGGTGGAGCTATTCTGTTCGGTCATTGTGGCCTCCTGCCTCTCTTCTCGCTGTCACCTGCAGTCAGATTTTGTGGAGAGTCCCTGCAGATTGGCAAAGTGGGAAGGGGCTCCGCAAACTCCCGGCTTCATCGCAGGGAGTGTTTCAGGTGCGGGCAAAATATAGAGAGAATCAGCATCGTGACTCCAGAGCAGTTTCATTGGCTCCGGGGCAGGGCTTTGCTGAGGGATCGGGCTCACGAGCGACTCCGCATTTGAGCGAAGAATGTTGAGCGGAGCCCGGGACGGGAAGTCTCGACCGGAAATGCACTTGTCAGCAAGTTTGGATGGATGAACTTGCTTGGTAGAAGTTCCACCGCAAGCATTCAAAGGTGGCGGTGCGGCGGTGGTGCAGCAAATCGATCACGTCGTCGGCAATCTGTTCACTGCGAACGAGAATGTCGAGAGATGCGCGCACGAAAAAAGGGAGAGCAGTGAACGCTCTCCCCGATTTCTGAATTATCGCCTGCGGCTGCTTATTCGTCGGCGACGTATGGGAGCAGACCGATAAATCGGGCTCGCAGAATCGCGGTACGAACAGCACGCTGGTAAATTGCGCTTGTACCAGTTCGGCGTCGTGGCAGGATGCGACCTTCGCGGTCGATCAGCTGCTTCAGTGTCTTCACGTCTTTGTAATCAACGTAGACTGGACGTGGAATGACACCATCTGGACAGAAGCGGCATTTGAGCTTTCGCTTCAAACGGGCGCGCTTCTTACGAATTTTACGGATGTCAACTTTGTTCAACGTCGCCATGAAATGACCTGCCTGATAGGTCCTTACTTGAAATTTTTAGGGAACGAAGATTGTCGCAGACCGGGAGCAATTCTGCAACGCTCCCGGGCATCTGTAGGGAAAATTCCTCCTAAACTCCCTTGTTGAAACCGTAAGTGGCAAGCTACGCGAGACTTATGGGCATGCTATCGAGTGCTTTGGAGCCTGGAGTTGGTCATTCGTACCCAGATTTTTACTCAATAACCCATCGGGAATGACGAGTTTGTTCTGTCTTGGTGGCGTTTGGCTCGAACCGTTCCTCGCGTTGAAACGGTGTGTAACTGTCGTGTTGGCAATAAGATGTGTGGAGTTGAGGCCGGAGAGCAGCGTCAGGGCAAAGCAGGAGGGATTGCGCAACAATCGCGGATCAGGCAGATTCGGGAAATAAGGAGCCTGTCCGTGGATCTCACCGTTATAACCGCAACTCGACAGCGTCCATCTCACTTGGCTCAATGTCTGAGTCAGTTCCAAATTCAAAGTTCGCATGGAATTGCGAGTGAGCAGATCGTGGTTTCTGATGGGGTGGATCGGCACGCTCGGGGGATTGCCGGCCAGTGGGGAGCCCGATTCTGTGAGGTTCCGCAACCATTGGGCAATGCCGGAGCAGGGGCCAAGGACTTGGGGGTGCGAGAGGCGCTGGGAGACTATGTCTGTTTCTGGGACGACGACAATGTTTACTATCCCCATGCACTGGCGACGCTGTTTGCGGCGGTTCAGGGGGCGGATATCGGAGTTGTGAGGATTCAGCATCGGTTCAGGACGCGACCCGGGTTTGTTGTTCTTCCCAGAGTCTGGGGGGGTGAATTCCGGAAGGGGGATGTGGATACAATGTGTGTCTGTGTCCGTCGTTCGCTGGCTCTGAAGGAATTGTGGGCTGACGGTCTTCCGCCCCCGGGAACGGACTGGCGGTGGTTGAGGCGATTGCAAAGATATCAGCCGGTCATCCGTTTTGTTCCAGTCATTATCGGGGTTCACCTGTAAGATTTCCTTGTGGGGATCTTTTCAGGGTGTTCACCTGTGACGGATTTGTAGGGAAGTGTCGTTTCGGTATGTGGCATCCTGTTTCACAACTTTCTGAAATTCCTGACGGCTCTGGTCGTGAATTCGTTGCCGGTGACCGGATTGTGGCTGTCTTCCGGAGTGGCGATCAGCTTTGGGCGACGGATGGGATCTGCCCGCACGCCGGTGGCCCACTTGGGGAAGGAAAGTTGGAGGGGACTGTCGTCACCTGTCCCTGGCATGGGTGGCAGCTCGATGTTTCGACAGGCCGACATTGTTTGACCCCTCAAATTCGCGTTCAGTGCTTTGACGTTCAGGTAGTTGAAGGGGAAGTGCAGGTGGATTTGCCATGAATGATTCCGTGTCACCTGTGCGTAAGTCGGATCGATTCCTGGGGATCTTTGCCCTTGGATTTGGTACCGGTCTTGTCCCCCGAGGGCCGGGAACTGCAGGCAGTTTGCTTGGCCCCCCACTGGTTTGGAGTCTGGGAGCGGATGGCCGAGCCCCGTGGCTGGCTGTGGCGGCTGGAGTTCTGCTGTTCGTCGTCGGAATCCCGATCTGCAATGCTGGCGTGCGTCTGTTGGGGAAGAAAGATCCCGGTCAGGTCGTCTTTGACGAGATCGTTGCGTTCTTCTGGGTTTTCCTGTTAACGCCAGTCACCTGGGTGACCGCAGTTGCCGGTTTCCTGCTCTTTCGAGTCTTTGATATTGCCAAGCCTTGGCCGATTCGCCGGTTTGAGAAGCTGCCTGGCGGACTCGGGGTGATGGCCGACGATGCCGTCGCAGGCTTAATGGCCGGGGCGATCCTGGCGGTTGGTTGGCGCATTTTCACATAGATCAGAACTCGGAGTGTGTTCTGATTGCCGGGATGTTGATGTCGAGATCGTTCGTCCAGTCGTGCGGCGAACCTTGATGGGGGCCTCTCTCAGACCTCAAATGTTTCGCGATAGCGTGGCACAATCGGGGCTTCGTCTACGTAGTTCCGAATCAGGTCGCTCAGTGATTCAGCAGCGTCCGGTTCGGCATGAACCAGGAATGCTTTTCCGATATTTGCGTGCCGGGAACTTTCCTTAAACCACCAACTCAGGTCGCCAGCGTCTCCGTGGGCAGAGAGTCCATGAACCTGCTCGACTTTGGCTTTCAGGTGGAACTCCTGTCCGAAAATTCGCACGATCGGGTGGCCTTCTGCGAGTCGGCGTCCCAGTGTGTTGGGGGCTTGGTAGCCCATGAGAAGGACCGTGTTGCGTGGGTTCCCGATGGCATGTTTCAAGTGGTGAACGACGCGACCGTTTTCGCACATTCCACTTGCTGCGATAATCGCGAGCGGAGTGGTGACACGATTGAGGTCGATGCTCTGTTTCTGGTTCTCAATGTATGTCAGGCCTGGAAAGTGAAACGGGTCCTCGTCGGTTGTGAGTGACCTCTGGACGTCGGCGTCCAGGTCTCGTTTGTGTCTGAGGAAGAGGTGGGTCACCTTCATCGCCAGTGGACTATCGACGTAGATGGGAATCGAAGGAAGTTTGCCGGCGTTATGCAATTCATTGAGGAAGTGCGTGACCTGCTGAGTGCGTCCCAGGGCAAACGCAGGGATGATGACCCGGCCACCTTGTCGCATTGCATCTTCGAAAACATCGAGCAGAATTTGCTTCAGGTCTTCCTGGGAAGGGTGCATGCGGTTGCCGTAGGTCGCTTCGCAAATCACGGCATCCGCTCCGTCTGTAATGATCGCGGGATCATTCAGAAGCGGAGTGTCTCGACGGCCCATGTCTCCTGTGAAAACAACCCGTTTTGTTTCTCCTTCGTCTTTCAGAACGAGTTCAGTGATGGCCGACCCAAGAATGTGACCGGCGGGCAGGAAACGGATTCGGACTTCGTCATTTTTGTCCAGTCGAGTCCATTCGTTGAATGAAATCGGTTCAAAGAGTTTCATCACCTCCCGGACATCTTCTGTGGTGTATAGAGGGTCAATCGGAGGGTGGCTCCCGTTGAGCTTTCTGGACAGGTAAATCGCGTCTTCTTCCTGGATTTTGGCAGAGTCCAGAAGCATGAGTTCTGCGATGTCGGCGGTGGCGTCCGTGCAGAAAATGGGACCACGAAAACCACTGCGATAAAGACGTGGGAGATTTCCGCAATGGTCGATATGTGCGTGAGAGAGAATCACTGCATCCAGTGCGGGAGGATTGCAGTAGAAGTGTTCGTTTTTGCGACGAGATTCCGCTCGCGGTCCTTGGAAAAATCCACAATCCAGCAATAGCCGGCGACGTGATGTTTCGATGAGATGCTGGCTGCCGGTGACCTCACCAGCAGCCCCGAGGAAGGTGATTTTCATATCAAAAATATTCGTTGATAATTGAATGCTCGTCGAGAGGAATTCTTTCGTGAAGCAGGTGTGGTGGAAAGGTGTTAAGGTTGCGCCGCCGCAGATTCTGTGAAAATCAAAATCTTCACTGTTGCGGCTTGACAGAAACGGTCGAAAACACGACTGTCCGCACCGTCCAGATTGGACGCGACGCCCGAACACATGTGAACAAACCCTTCGCAACATGTTCGCTAGAGGACCAAAAAATCGCGTTGGCCGCATCGCCAAAGGTACATGCTAGACATGACCTGATTGCCGCCAGTCTCGCAGCTCATCCTGCTGCGCAACACGCGAAGGGTTTGAATTTAAGATCCTGCGGCAGGCTGATAACGCTTGCCGCAGGATTTTTCTGTATCTGGTGTCTGGGACCGGTGAATCTGTTGGTTTCGTGCCGTGAACTCCGGGACGCGAAGCAGATTCACAAGGGAACGCCCGACTTCCATTTTTTTGAATCCATTGTCAGACTGGACTCGACGCACGGAACATCACGATTTTGTGCGAAAAGTTAGGTCGGAATTCTGCGAGGCGGTCTTTGATTGGATCGCGGGATTTGTTGACGGATTTTTGACTTGCCCTCGTAGCTCAGCAGGATAGAGCGCTAGTTTCCTAAACTGGAGGTCGTGGGTTCGAATCCCGCCGGGGGTAATCTCTTACGCTGATTTCTGGAGTCGGTTTTAGGTCGCTCCAGGTCTGCTATTCAGGGGAGTCGTCCCCGGGCGCTGAGTTCTGATACCGCGAGTGCTGTCTGCCGCAGGATTTGGCCTGTCTTTCTGGCCTGCGGGAATTTCTCTGCGGTCAATCTCGACATTGTGCCTTTGAATCAGGATGATTCGCGGCACTCCCAAAACCGGAGGACGGCATCATGATTTGCCGCTCTGGTGATTTGGAGTGGTCAACTGTCTTGAACGTTAAGATGAAGGAACGGTCGTGCGCTGGTCACAGAATTTTATTCCGACCATGAAGGAAGTCCCTGCTGATGCAGAGATTCCAAGCCATCAGCTCATGCTCCGCGCCGGATTGATTCGCCAGTTGATGGCCGGTGCCTATACCTATTTGCCGCTGGGGTATCGCGCACTGCGCAAAGCCGAGGAAATTGTCCGTAATGAAATGGACAAGGCCGGTGCCGTTGAACTGCACATGCCAGCCCTGCAGCCAATTGATCTCTTCGAACGGACTGGGCGAATCGAGGCGTTCGGGAACGTGTTGATCAAGTTCAATGTCACGCGCCGAGATCACAAGGTTGCGATGGCACTGGGGCCGACTCACGAAGAAGTGGTGACGGACCTGATCGCCCGGCATGTCAGCAGCTATCGTCAGTTGCCGCTGACCGTTTATCAGATTCAGACCAAGTTCCGTAACGAAGAGCGACCTCGCTTTGGTGTGTTGCGAACGAGTGAGTTCCTGATGAAGGACGCATACTCCTTCAGCACTTCGATTGAGCAGCTCGACGCCATTTATACGGCGATGTACAACGCCTATGTTCGAATCTTCAAACGTTGCGGACTCGAAGCGATTCCGGTCGAAGCGGAAAGCGGACCAATCGGCGGGGATGCATCACACGAGTTCATGATTCCTGCTGACAACGGAGAAGACAGCATCGTTCGTTGCGGTGGTTGTGGATACGCTGCCAATCTCGAACGAGCTGATACCGGTCGTACTGCACCGGCACTGGCTCAGGGGACTGCTGCTGTCGCCACGGTTGATACTCCAAATGTGGGGACGATCGAACAGCTTTCTAAGTTCCTGAAAATCCAGCCAAGTCAGCTTGTGAAGACACTGGTCTATGTTGCAGATGGCACACCAGTTGCCGTTCTTCTGCGTGGAGATCATGAAGCGAACGAAGGTAAGGTTCGCCGTGCTCTTGGTGCGAAAGACGTTGGACTCGCCGACGAAGCCACTGTTCAGAAAGTGACAGGGGCCCCTGTTGGATTTGCAGGTCCGATTGGCCTGGCATGCAAGATCATCGCCGACTTTGACGCGATCGCCGTGGCAGACGCTGTTGTCGGAGCCAACGCCAAAGATCAGCATATGACCGGTGTGAATCCCGGTCGTGACTATCAAGTGGCTGGCACTTATGACTTGCGAAATGCAGTCGAAGGGGATCCTTGCCCGAAGTGTTCTGCGTCAATTGGATTCGTGCACGGGATTGAAGTCGGGCACGTTTTCAAGCTCGGAACGAAGTACTCTGTGTCACTGGACGCGACGTACCTCGATGAGAAGGAACAGCGTCATCCGATTATCATGGGGTGCTACGGGATCGGCGTGAACCGTATTATCGCTGGACTTGCAGAGACCTGTCATGACGAAAACGGGCTGGTCTGGCCAATGTCCGTTGCTCCTTATGAAGTCATCGTTGTGCCATTGAATGTTAATGACGCAACGGTTGTCGAAGAGGCGAACAAGGTCTACGAGCAGCTGAAAGAAAACGGCGTTGACGTTCTGATCGACGATCGCGACGCACGGCCGGGATTTAAGTTCAAGGATGCCGACCTGATCGGGATCCCGCTTCGCGTTGTGATTGGCGGAAAAGGTCTGAAGGAGGGTGTCGCCGAAGTCAAATGGCGAACCGCTGCTGACCCCGTCCTGGTGAAGCTCGAATCTGTGGTTGCTGAGGTCACAGAAATGGTGAAGCAGGCCAAGGCAGAGTTGGCGAAGTAATTCGTCAGCGGTGCGTGAAGTTTGTTTCGTTGATGCCAATATTCGCTTTGGGACCAGTGCTGTCGGTGATGGCAGTACTGGTCTCCTTGCTGTTCAGGACCGCTGGTGAAGTGGCAAGCTGCTTTCGGTTTGCGGTCTTTGTCTGGAAACGATTGAAGTCTCCTGATTCATGTTTGAATTTCATCTCGATCACACTGATTCCAATTCTGGTGCCCGACTCGGTCAATTTGTGACCCCGCACGGAGTCGTGGAGACGCCTGTCTTCATGCCGGTTGGAACACGGGGAACAGTGAAGGGGGTTTGGCCTCACGAGTTGAAGTCCATTGGCTCGACGATGATTCTGGCGAACACGTATCACCTGGCGTTGCGGCCGGGAGAAAGTGTGGTCAAAGATCTCGGCGGGCTGCACGGATTCATGAACTGGGATGGCCCGATTCTGACGGACAGCGGCGGATTTCAGGTCTTCAGTCTCGCCGACCTGCGGCAGATGGACGACAACCGAGTGGTCTTCAAGTCGCATATTGACGGAAGTTTGCTGGATCTGTCTCCCGCCCGGGCGATGCAAATTCAGGAGGATCTCGGGGCAGACGTAATCATGTGTCTGGATGAATGCCCCCCGCATGATGCTCCGATGTCGAAGTTGCAGGCGGCGGTGGATCGGACGACTCGTTGGGCCCGGATTTGCCGGGATTCTCATAAGCGGGAGGACCAGGCGCTGTTTGGAATCGTGCAGGGGGCGACGAACCCTCAGATGCGCGAGCGTTCAGCCGAGGGATTGCTGCCTCTCGACTTCCCGGGTTACGCCATCGGAGGCTTGAGCGTCGGAGAAGCGCCGGCTGATATGTATTCGACGCTGGACGTGACCGTCCCGTTTCTCCCAACAAACAAGCCACGGTATCTGATGGGAGTCGGTCGCCCTATCGATATTATTGAAGCGGTGTTACGCGGTGTCGATATGTTTGACTGCGTGATGCCGACTCGAAACGCTCGAAATGCAACCGCCTTCACCAGTCACGGGCCGGTGAAGATGCGAAATGCGAAATATCAGCGGGATCCGCGGCCTTTAGACGAGAATTGTGCCTGTCCGACCTGCCAGCAGTTCAGCCGTGGATACCTGCGGCACCTCTTCCATGTCGGAGAAATGTTGGGACCAATGTTGCTTTCGGTACACAACCTTGCGTACTACCAGCAACTGATTCGCGACCTACGGGAGGCGATTAAGTCAAACTCCGCGCAGGAGTTTCGGCTTGACCATCTTGCCCGTACGGCGGCCGGTCCCTAAACTGGTCGCTTCATCTGTGCCTCTGGATGGATAGTGAGGCACAGATTGAGTTCGGATTTTGGCTCCATTTTCTGTTCGTTTGTGGTTTTTCGCAATGATTGAATGTCTGGGTCGATGCACTGTGCTGGCGGCTGATGCTGCACCTGCGGGTGAACCAGGGATGGGGCAATTTCTGGTGATTATGACCGGTGGTCTGATCATTATGATGATTGTGCAGATGCTGTTTGGGCGCGGAGACGTGAAAGAACGGAACCGCCGTGAACAGATGATTGCCAACCTGAAAAAGAACGATCCGGTCGTGACGATTGGTGGGGTTCTGGGACAGGTTGTCAGTGTTTCGGAAGATAAAAAAGAAGTCACACTTCGTGTGGACGACAACACACGAATCAAGTTTCAGGCAGGCGCCATTCGAGAATCTCTCGCTCCACCAGCTGCGAAAGCAAAAGCTGGCGAGTAACGTTTGGTGTCAGGAATTCCTTTGTCAGATGCTGACAAAGGCGATTTGAAGAAAACGACGTCAGGTGTGCGCGTTCGGGTCAGTTGTACACACCACTTGTTGTAAAGAGATCAACGCAGCAAGACGCTGGCAAAAGAGACAGGGACGGAGTAACTCGGGATGAATTCGCTCAGTATGAACCTGCTGCTCGCTGCTGAAGAGACGGTTGCAAAAGCCGCTGAAACCACGACCAACACCACTGGCGGAGCCGTCTCCGACTGGAAAGGGTGGATTGTCTTCCTGGCAATCCTCGCCGTGGTCGTTGTGCCATTCCTGGTTGGGAATCTGATTGCCAAAGCCCTGCGGATGCGGGACTACGGAACCAAGATTGGGATCGTGCTGTTCGCGCTCGTATTGGCGATCTGGCCATTTGCGACGCGTATGATTATTGGTGAGGATCCTCGAAATGCGATCAGTCTCGGGATCGACCTCGCTGGCGGAACCAATATGGAATTCGCCGTTGACCGTGCCGCTGCAGAAGCAGCCGGCAAGGAAATCAACAGCGAAATCATGGACAAGATGGTCGGGGCCGTCAGTAAGCGTGTGAACGTGACGGGGACTGAGGAAGTCAGCGTTCGTCGCGTTGGTGCCGATCGAATTGAAGTGATCGTTCCCGGTGCAGATCAGGAAAAGATCGAAGCGACCAAGCGTAAGATCGTCGACCTGGGGAAACTTGAGTTTTCCGTTCTCGCGACAACCGTCGATCACGCTGACCTGATTCAGCTGGCAGATCGCCTGGGGGATGACGTCAACGAAATCAGCCGTAATGGACAGCTGATTGGAAAATGGCGTGCTTCTGCGATTGATTCGACAACCGGCCTGCCAAAGATCAGTGCCGACTCAACAAATCACACACGTACAGTTGAACGCAATGGCGAACAACTTGTTCAGTATCTGGTCGTTGTCGATCCGGATCCAAAGCAGCGAATCGATGGGGAATTGCTGCGAAGTGTCCGAGAGACCGTGACAGAACGTGGATTGGCCGTTGGCTTCACGTTCACTGATCGCGGTGGACATTTGATGCAGCAGTTGACTTCGCTGTATCAGCCACGTCCAGGTTCAAACTTCCGTACTCGGCTGGCAGTGCTTCTGAATGAAGAGATTCACTCCGCACCAACCATCAACGCTGTGATCGGTTCGACAGGGGTGATCGAAGGTCAGTTTACCCAGACTGAAATTGATGAGCTGTTGGGCGTTCTCGACGCTGGTGCTCTTCAGGTTCCTCTGATTCGCACACCAGTGAGCGAGTTCACTGTGAGCCCGTTGCTGGGGATTGACGTTCAGCGTAAGGGGACAATCGCGATGATTGTCTCTGTCATCGCAGTTCTCGTCGTGACCTTGGTTTACTACCTCAAGGCCGGCTTCATCGCCGATATCTGCTTGATCCTGAACCTGATTCTGGTTCTGGGGGCAATGTCTCTGATTGATGCCACTTTCACGCTTCCAGGTTTCGCCGGTCTCGTTTTGAGTATCGGGATGGCGGTCGACTCCAACGTTCTGATCTTCGAGCGTATGCGTGAAGAACGTCAACGTGGTTCCAGCCTGCGAATGGCAATCAAGAACGGCTTCGAAAAGGCTTTCGGAACAATCTTCGACTCCAACGTGACAACATTGATCACTGCTGTCGTGTTGTATTACGTCGGTACCGAACAGGTGAAAGGATTTGCTGTCACACTGTTTATCGGGATTGTGATCAGTATGTTCACCGCGGTTTATGTCGGTCGTCTGATCTTCGATATTGCTGAACATAAGCGTTGGTTGACCGACGTGAAGATGTTGAACATCGTGCCAAAAACCAACTTCGACTTCGTCTCGATGAGATGGACGGTTGGTGGGTTGTCGGTCCTGCTGATGCTGGCCGGACTGGCACTGGTCGCTGTTCGCGGTGCAAACAATCTGGACATCGACTTCCGTGGGGGATCGATGGTCAGCTTCAAGTTTGAAGGCGACGCGCCATCTGCTGATCAGGTGCGTGAAGCTCTCGACAAGAAGTTCGAAAAGTCGCTGTCACTGGAACGTCTAACTTTGGATTCAACTGCAAATAAGCAGGTCTTGTTCCGCATGCGAACGATTGAATCGAACCCACACGTCGTGAGCGAAAAAATTCGCGATGCGTTTGCTGATAGCCCGTTGAAACTCGTTCAACAGACAGTTCAGGCTTCTGCACTGACTGCGATTCCAGCGGCTGAACCAGCTAAGACGGAAGAAGGAAATGAAGTTCCTCCAGCAGTGGTTGATCCATTCGCCGGTGGACAGGACGTGACCTTCAAACTGTCGCAAGCAGTTTTGCCAGAATCAATCGCAGAGCAGGCTGCCGCTTACCTGAAGGATGTGACCAAACTTGAAGGGGCCAGCAAGCTGGTCAGTGCTGATGGGGTTGGTCAAGAAGGCGGAAAAGTCGAAGAAGTCCGACTGCGATTTGCTCAGGGTGTGCCAGTTGAAGCCGCTCAGGGAATGGTTGACGCCTATGTCAAAGAATGGAATGGTCTGCCTCACTTCGATGAGATCAATACCTTCGATTCCGCAGTTGCTGGCGATACTCAGAAGGCAGCTTTCTGGGCAATCATGATGAGTCTGGCATCGATCGTGGCCTACTTGTGGGTGCGATTCCAGCACGTGACATTCGGTCTGGCCGCTTGTGTTGCTCTGATCTTCGATGTTCTGGTGACCCTGGGACTTCTGGCGGTCGGTGCTTACCTGAGTGGAACTCCGATCGGAACGTTGTTCATGCTGGACGACTTTAAGATCAACCTGACTGTCGTGGCATCGTTCCTGACGATCATCGGATACTCCCTGAACGATAAAATCGTGGTCTTCGACCGCGTTCGTGAAGTCCGTGGACGTAATCCGCTGTTGACCAACAAGATGGTGAACGAGAGCTTGAATCAGACTCTGTCACGTACATTGCTGACTGCGACCACAACCATGATCGTGTTGCTGGTGATGTATGTCCTGGGCGGTGACGGGATTCATGGATTCGCGTACTGTCTGTTGCTGGGGATTATCATCGGGACATTCAGCTCGATCTTCATCGCCAGCCCGGTCTTGCTGTGGTTGACGAATCGCAATCCAGCTCCAGCATCCGCAAGCAACGCTGCGTAGGGTTTTCATCCTGCGAGAGAATTTTGGGGATGTTCAGACTTTGATCGGTCCTGACGAACAACAGCTCGGCCTGAGTATTCAACAACCTTGGGCCGAGCTGATTTTGCAGGGTGTCAAAGTGATCGAGATTCGGAATCTGCCGACTCGAATTCGTGGTCGCGTTTATTTGTACGCAAGTAAACGATTTTCGTCGTTGCCTTGTACGCAACAGGTGTGCGACGACTACAATCTGGTTCGTGAGTCGTTGCCACGTGGCTGTATAGTGGGCACGATCGAAGTTCTTGATTGCCGTGCCTCTCGTCCGGAAGACGCCCCGCTGGCGTGCGTTCCGCCGATGCTGGTACAAGAGAAATACAGTTGGTTATTGGGTGGCGCAGTGCGCTGTCCTCAATTGTGGCCGGCTCGATATCCGCCGTTTGGTCCGTGGTTTTACCCGTTCCAGCGTCGCGGAACATCGCCCCGCCCGCGGAGTCGTCATGGGGGAACTTGATCTCGTCGCTATTGCTGCTTTCGGCATGGAGGCGATCGTTGTACGTGAATTGAAAGCCTTAGGGTATGAGAACGCCACTGTTGAAGATGGGCGGGTTCATTTCCGTGGCGACTTCAGTGCCATTGCGCGGACGAATCTCTGGTTGCGCTGTGCTGAACGAGTTCAAATTGTTGTCGGGGAATTCGAAGCCCGCAATTTTGATGACCTGTTCGATACGGTGAAAGAGTTGCCGTGGGAACAGTGGTTGCCGGTTGATGCTCAGTTTCCGGTTGCCGCTCGTTGCGTTCGTTCTTCGATTCGAAGTGTTCCCAACTCTCAGAAGATGGTGAAACGCGCAATTGTTGAACGCCTTCGCAAGGTGCATTCACGACATTGGTTTGCTGAGACGGGGATTGAATTCAACATCGAAGCGAGCATGATTGGCGACCGTGCGCTGTTGACGATCGATACAACTGGGGATGGGCTGCACAAACGCGGTTACCGGAAGTTTTCTGGTGGTGCTCCTTTGCGAGAGACCGTTGCTGCGGCAATGGTGATGTTGAGTTATTGGAAGCGTGACCGTCTTCTGGTCGATCCATTCTGCGGAAGTGGAACGATTCCAATTGAAGCGGCGATGATCGGACGCAACCTTGCTCCGGGACGGGTTCGAAATTTCGCTGCTGAAGAATGGTCACAGATTCCGCGATCGGTCTGGAAAGAGGCCCGACAGGAGGCTCGCGATCTTGAGGATCGTCGACAGTTTGCGATGCCGATTATCGGGACGGACTGGGACCGCGATGCCATCAAGACCGCGAGGATGAACGCGAAGATTGCTGGCGTTGAGACGGACATTCATTTCGAGAAAAAAGACTTCGTTGAGTTTCCGACCAATCGTGATTTCGGGGTGGTGATCTGCAATCCACCGTACGGAGAACGAATGGGAACTGAAGAAGAGGTCTGCGAGCTGTATAACGATATGGGCGAGTTACTTTGCCCGCTTGATAGCTGGTCGTTGTATATCCTTACGGCCTACGAGCGTTTTGAACGAGAATTCGGGCGACGTGCTGATCGTCGTCGCAAATTGTTCAATGCTCGAATTCCTTGCACGCTCTATCAATATCTGGGGCCAAAGCCGCCGGGGATGGAGTCAACTGATGAGGATGATTCTTCGGATTCGGATTCGGGTTCGGAACCAGAATCGAGAGACGAGTAAGGTTTGCGAATTTGTTGCTGACAGGCATCTGGCCCTGCTTCTTCACTTGTGAGGATGCAGGGCTTTTCGCTGTGTGATGTTTCCTGAATCGGATTTGAGGCGTCGGGACCCGGGATTGATCTTTTAGAAGCCTCGTTTTTACGGCAAATCCATCTATGATCAGTTAGCATTTCCCGCAGGCTGACAGATTCGTGACATTCTTGGTCTTCCAAGTTTTCAATTCACGATAAACTGATTGCTGGCTGTGCAAGAAACGATTCCCCTGTGGAGTCGTTCGGGATAGTCCGTTCCGATGTTCGAAAGCGGCGTGATATGAGTTCCGTCAATCGAAACGTCATTATCTTCGGCACTCTGCTGATTCTTGTTGGTCTCAGTCTGGTGGGCTGGGAGCTTGTGACAGGAATGTTCTTCCGCAGAACGGGCCCCATGGGGTACGCCGCTGTTTTGGCACTAGGCATCTCGTGCTCAGTCTGGGGATTGAAAGATATTGTGTCCCAGATCTGGCCGCGCCTTGCGGCTCGGGGATACTACTTCCGGCTTCCCAGAGAAGGACTTGTCTTTCTCATTCTGACAGTCTTCATCTTCAGCGGATCAATTCTTGGACGATCCAACATGCTGATGATGGTGTTCTCGCTGATGGTCGGTGCTTTTTTGATGAACGGATGGCTGACGTTCGTCATGTTACAGGGAGCGTTGACCAGAAGAGCAATTCCTCCCCGTACAATGGCCGGTGAACCAGTGGGAGTCGCATTGTCACTTGAGAACCGTGTTCCATGGATCTCTGCTCGACTGATGATGGTGACTGATACTGTGAGTCATTCGTCTCAATCACTTGATCCGGAAGTCCTCTTTGTCCAGGTCCCTCCGAAATCGAAGGGGACTGGACATTATCATTTCGAACCAAGGCAACGGGGACGCTATCAGTTCTCTCGTATTGATATTACGACCCGTTTTCCTTTGGGGCTGGTGCAACGTGGTGTCCATCGTGATCAGTTGCAGGAGATGCTGGTCTATCCACGCATCGGACACTTGCGACCCGGCTGGACACGTCAGCGAGCCAATTCCGAAGAGCTTTCGAATCAGTCGCGTGGATCTGCCGGAACGTTTCAGGATGAGTTTCATCAGCTGCGAGAGTATCGGGTTGGTGATGATCGCCGCATGATTCACTGGCGGACATCGGCTCGGCTGGATGAGTTGATGGTTGCTGAATATCAGGAAGTTCGAGACCGCGATCTCTACCTGATTGTCGATGCCTGGTTGCCGGCGAATGCCAGTTCAGTTGAGATCGAGAATTTTGAACGCGGTCTGCGGTTTGCCACAACGGTTTCGATGGAGTCGTTGCATGCCAACAGGCACTCATCGTTATACGTCGAACTGCTTGGCGATGAACCGTTCAGCTGGCATGGTGATGTCGAACGCGATCCAGATCCGTTGCTCGATGCGTTTGCAGTTCTGACTGCGAATCATGAAGACTCGCTGGATCACCTCCGTCAGCTGATCTCGACTGAACGAATTCGTTCGCGTCGCACGGTCATTGTGACGCAACGTCCGTTGGTCATTCAAAAGCTGTTGTTGAACTGGGAGGATGGCGTTCCTCCTGATGTGGAAGTGTTAGGGAGCAGTCAGGCGGGACTGGCCGAAGTTTTCGCGGATTCGGATTGATTCGACTCAGTTGATCGACCGGACGATCTTTCGTTTCGCGAATCAGAGTTATCGAAAGTAACGCCAATGCTTGTGATCTTTCAGTTCAGTGTCACGCTCCTCGTTTGTGTTACGAGTTTGATTCTGGCCGGCTCAGAAGAGTCGATCTGGCCGGCGATGACCGTTGTTGTGGCGGTGATCTCGTTGTGGTTTGTTGACCGCATGAAGCTGTTCGCCCTCAGTCCATTGGGGGCGACTGCCTTATCGCTGTTGGCGTTCGTGGTCGCGATTTTAGAGTTTAATTTCTTCCGTCAGCAATCAGTTCTTGGGGTGGGTGGTCACCTGCTGGGATATCTCATTCAGATTTTCCTGCTGCAGAAGAAGACCGGAAGGCACTATCTCTGGATTTTTGCATTGTGTCAGATGCAGATTGCAGTGGCGTCGATGTTGACGTACTCAATCTGGTTCGGTGTCGGGCTTGCCGCATATGGATTGCTGGCAATCTGGACGATGTCAATCTTTCTGCTGTATCGCAGCACGCGATCACTTCCATTGCCTGAGCTGGTTGACCGGGTCACTGGCGATCAGCCTGCAAGTGCTTCCACTGCGATCGGGCAAGTCTGGAACGGTGTCGCACATGGGCCAAGTACTCGTCTGATCTCGGCACAGTTCATGGGGAATACCCTATTTGTCTTCGTGCAGACATTACTGATTGGCGCACTCTTCTTTCTGCTGATTCCTCGCGTCTGGGCGAATTCGTCGCTGCTGGCAGGGTTAGGTCAATCACGGCAGGCGTTAACCGGTTTCAGCGATGAGGTTCGACTGGGGGATCTTGGTGAGATTCTTGAAGACGATAAGGACCTGATGAAAGTTCAGGCCTATCACGCAAGTACGAATTTGCCGCTGTCCAGAGAAGATGCAGAGCGGCTGTTTGGCGATGAGCCATTGTTTCGGGGTGCCGTTCTCGAAATCTATGAAGGAGGGCGCTGGCGCGGTCGACGACAAGAGGCCTATGCGGGCATCTCCTTCGGCGCGAGAGAGGGGAGCATTCGTATTCAGTACGATGTTCAACCTTTATCAGTGGAGAATATTTTCACCTTTGGCAATGTCCTGGCAGTACAGTCCGAGAATACTCGGCAACGTGTCATGATGGGCGTGTATTCCAACGTCGTCAGGCGAAATCAGAATAGCAATTTCTCGCAGCCGTATACTTATTTTCAGTACACAGACGGCGCCCCCTCTGATACCTGGTTTGCTCAATGGCGAAAACGCTATCTGGAATCTGAAGGAGATGCTCCGCTTCCATTACATGGCCAATTCTCACCTGAAGAATATGCCCGTTATTTGCATTTGCTGTCACGTGTTCCCGAACAATGTGAGCAACTGACTGCGGTGGCAGAACGGGTCGTCGGCAGCGAGAAGGACCACGCAAAGATCGCCAAGAGAATTGAAGACTGGTTCACGAATTACGGCGGGTTCAAATACACCTCGAAGTTGACCGTCATGGATTCAAATCTTGACCCCATCGTTGATTTTGTGGTGAACCGACGCAAAGGGCATTGCGAATATTTTGCGTCTGCTATGGCAGTGATGTTGCGAACCCAGGGGATCCCAACACGTGTCATCACTGGCATGAAGGGGGGGATTTGGTCTCCCCGAACGAGTGTTCTGACTGTGAAACAGCTGCATGCACATGCGTGGGTGGAAGTGTTTCTGGATGGGAAATGGATCACTTTCGATCCCACTCCCGCGGAGCGAGACATTGATGTGCAGAAGATGCAGGGAGTCTCTGGTGGTTGGGGAATCCTGTGGTTGGATGCGGAAACGGCGTGGGCCAGACTCGCCAATCTGTCGCAGGAAACCCAGCAGACACGGATCTACCAGCCGCTGTATCAAGTCGCTTTGGAAACTGTTGAGACGACGAAATCCCTGTTCGAAGGGGACTCTGCATTGCTTCATCGAATCCGGGATATCGTGATGTATCCGGACCGCTGGTTCAGCTGGGAAGGGGGAGTCCTGGCTGCTGTTGTGATGCTGCTGTTGTCTGGCTTGTTCTGGCTCGGGCGATTGTTGTACCGGATTTACGTACGCTGGGGGAATTTGAACAACAGTGAGTCAGACGCAAAGCAGCGCGCCCAGAGGATTGTTCCGTTCTATGAGCGCTTTCTGGCGATCCTGCGGAAGGAGGGAATTGAACAGAGACCAACGCAGACCGCGCGAGAATTTGCTGATATGGCATTACATCAACTCCACTCCCGACTGAAGGCCATGAACCAATCTGAGGCGACCTTACAGTTAATCGAAACCTTCTATCAGGTGCGATTTGGCGGGGTGTCACTGAACTCAATTGATTTAGGACATCTTGAACAACAATTAAATCAACTTGATGCGGTTTTGAGTGAGAAGAATGAGGTCGCCAAGTGAACCGCCGATACGACTATACGTTGCCGTCATTTGGACTGATCTTCCTGATTCAATCTCTGGTGCTGCTTGTCGGGATGAACTTGGTGAGCGTGCTGCTGGTCTGGTGGTCCGGGCTCCAGCCGTTTGCAAGAGTGCATTTTGAAGTAAACGCGTTTCTGGTTGGGACCGTTGCTGCATTCATCATGATGGTGATTGCAATGATGGCGAAGGATGTCAGAAAGCAGGCCGAGCAGATTATGGGCCCATTTCTTAGTGAA
Source organism: Planctomicrobium limosum (assembly GCF_051465645.1). Lineage (GTDB taxonomy): Bacteria > Planctomycetota > Planctomycetia > Planctomycetales > Planctomycetaceae > Planctomicrobium. The sequence goes on from NZ_CP195790.1 coordinate 4,815,639, forward strand.
TGTCATTGGATGACATTACTACTGCTCTCAATTGGCGTGGGCTTCTCGGAAGAACTGTTGTTTCGTGGTGTCCTCGAACCATGGGCTGCTCGCATTGATCCCATAGGTGCGTTGATTGCAGTGAATGTTTTGTTTGGCCTGTTGCATGCTGTTTCGTTTCAGTATGCGATTCTGGCGGGAACCTTAGGCGTTGCGATGAGCCTGCTGGCAATGGGGCCAGGTGGTGACAATCTGCTTCGTCCGATGGTCACACATTCTGTGTACGATTTTCTGGCGTTTCTGTGGATTGCTCGCAACTATCGCCTGACTCATCCAGTGGAACCCGAGGCGACTGCGGAATCAGAGGATGATCCAGCGTTTGCGGAAACGACAGCCGAACTGGTTGATACAACAAAGGACGTTGACTGGCCGTAAATGCGAATTGCAAAGCTGGCAGATGAATGCAAGATGGAAGTCGGTCACGCTATTGCACTGGCCTGCGACGTGAATTTCAGGAGAAGTGTCCCCTTGTTGGTGCAGGAGTGTCTGGCGTCTGCCTGGCCGTTGTGGTTTGGGATCAATTGCAGAGTTACGTTGAATCTTATTTAGTCTGAGAAGCAGGAGGCGATCGGTGAAGCATGTTAGCCCTGCGTATAGCATCACTATTCGTATTAAATACCGTGATCAACCTGGAGCGTTGGGGCGTTTGACCTCCGCGATCGGGCAGATCGGTGGATCATTGGGAGCAGTCGACCTTGTTGACAGTCGTGATGGGGTGATTACCCGAGATTTGACCATCTCGGCGACCGACGTTGAGCATGGCGAACAGATCGTCAATGATGTTAAGCAACTGAGCGATGTCACTGTTGTGCATGTCTCGGACCGCACCTTCCTGATGCACCTGGGAGGAAAGCTCGAGGTGAAATCTCGAGTGCCGATTAAAACCCGCGACGATTTGTCGATGGCGTATACGCCGGGTGTCGCCCGAGTCTGTAAGGCGATTGCTGATGATCCTGACGCGTCACTGAATTTGACAATTCGTCGCAATACGATCGCAGTTGTCAGTGATGGATCGGCCGTGCTGGGATTGGGAAACATCGGTCCCTATGCGGCAATGCCAGTGATGGAAGGGAAGGCGATTCTGTTCAAGGAGTTTGCCAATGTCGATGCATTCCCAATCTGTCTGGCAACGCAGGATACAGAAGAAATTATCCGCATAGTCAAAGCGATTGCTCCGACGTTTGGCGGCATCAATCTGGAAGATATTTCTTCGCCACGATGTGTTGAAATCGAAGAACGTCTTCATGCAGAGCTTGATATTCCCGTCTTCCACGACGATCAGCATGGAACGGCAGTGGTCGTACTGGCGGCCTTGATCAACGCGCTCAAGGTCGTTGGAAAGCAGATGGATCAGATTCGAGTGGTGATTAACGGGTCCGGTGCTGCCGGAGTCGCAATTGCCAAGCTGCTGCTGTCTGTCGGCGTGAAGCACATGATTGTGTGTGATCGCCAAGGGGCCATTCACCGCGGTCGCACCGATTCCATCAACTCACTCAAAGTCTGGCTTGCAGAACACACGAATGAGGAACAGCGTCAGGGGGCGCTGAGCGATGTGATTTCTGGAGCGGACCTGTTTGTCGGTGTCTCTTCTGCTGGGGCGTTGAAGCAGGAGGATGTGGCGAAGATGGCGAGTGATGCCATCGTGTTCGCGCTCGCAAATCCTGACCCGGAGATCATGCCTGAAGATGCTGCTCCGTATGCGAGAGTCATGGCCACCGGGCGTTCTGATTATCCAAACCAGATCAACAACGTTCTTTGCTTCCCCGGCCTGTTTCGGGGGTTGCTGGATGTCCGCGCGAAGAACGTGAATGAAGAGGTGAAGATTGCAGCAGCGTATGCGATTGCGAATGTGATTTCTGAGAACGAACTCCACACAGACTACATCATCCCGAGTGTGTTCGACCGGCGTGTCGCGACAGCGGTATCCGAGACGGTCGCTCGTGTTGCTATTGAGACTGGAATTGCCAGACGCAGTCAGGTTCCACAGTCAAGCACGTAGTACGAGTTCAAACACTCGCTGTGATTGTGAAGTCGACTGAAACAAAAATCCCCCGGAGTGCAGTGGAAGAGACCGCACTCCGGGGGATTTGTTTTGGTGGCATTTAATTATTTGACTTGAGATCGGATCAGGCGGGGAGATGCTGGAAACGATGACTCTGCGTCGGCGATCACAGTAGGTTGACCTGGGATTCCGTCGGTAGCCAATGGATCAGCGATCGGTCGAGCCAGTGTAGGAGTCAGTTCTCGAAGTGGACTCGACATCGGGACCACGGTGAAGGTCGGTTTGCAAGCTGGAGGCGCTTCCGGAATGGTTGTTGCAACCGGAGGCGCGACCGCTGTCGCTGGTGTTGAAGCGATTGCTACGACAGGTGCTTTCGTTTCTGCTCGTGTTGCTTCCGCTGACTTTGGTTCCGGCTTCACTGTGGCAACGACTTTGGCAACTTCAGTTGTTTGAGTGGCCACTGCAGTGACGGGATTCGATGGAACGGCTGCAATTGGCTTGGCGGCAACTGCTGCGACAGGTTTCGCTGCGACAATGGCGGCAGGTGCAGGTTGTGCCATTTCAGCTGGCTTGGCGGCGATCATTTGCTCAGACGCTGCCGTTGGAGTGGCCTCTTTCGGGGCGGCCGCAACTGCTGCCACCGCTGCTTTTTCAATTGTTGCAGCGACTGCGACGGGAGTTTGTTGAACAGGTGCGACTGTTGGGGCGACTTTCACTTCGACTGGTTTGTTCGCGGCAAGAATTCTCTGCTCTTCGCGCTTGGTAGCGAGCAAGGATTCCTTTTCGACCCGTTGGAGGAAGACTTGTAGGTTTTCAGGGATGGTCACGTTTGCCGCAGAGTCTTTGGTCGGCAAAATCGAATCGAAGAGTGACTTCATCCAGTTCTGCTTCTCAGTGGGAGCGGAGTCCGGTTCAACCGCGTCCAACACCGCGGAAGCACTTTCAGGAAGGACCTCGGACACAGGTTTTGCAACCTGCATCGCAGGTGTCTTCTTTGAGATCGTTCGCGGAATCAGCTTTGTTGTCGGGGCTTCAACTCCATCTGGAATCGGCGTCACGATTGCCAGGGGCATGACCTCAACTGCTGCCACTTCTGTTGTGATCTGTGCAGTTGGTGGATTCCGATACGGACTAGCTCTGTGGTTGATTTGCGGAATCGCGTTGAACTGTTGGAAGCGTTCCGGCTGTGCAGGCAGAGAAGGGTGCTGAATCCCTGCTGGAAGGACCGGAGTTTGGCTTTCGCGTGGAATATCGCGGGTCAGTAATTCCTGGTGCCCCGCCTTGACCATGGCTTCCGAGAGCTCCGGGTAATGTTGCCATCGCGCAGGATTCCAGCTTCGAGCGTCGACATAGATGCTGCGAAGCGGCGGCTGGTGGACGCGTGAGACCAACAGAAGACGTTCTGGTGTTCGGACAAGATGATAGTGCATCGCCATCAGTCCGGAGGTGCCGCCAATCAACAAGCCTAGTACAAATGATTTAATCATTGTTCACTTCCAGAAAAACATGACGAATCCCGTTCGGCGAGTCATTTCTCGTCAAGCTGTGACAGCTCAACGCTATCACACAGGATGTCAGCGACCGGAGAAACGAGCTTTTCGCCGAGAAGTTTCTGGAAAACGTGAAACAGAGATCGTTGCTGTTGCTAGAGCTGCTGAATGCTTCCTGACTGCTACACTTTCACTTACCGTGATAGCTGTTTCAACTGCTGTTCCGGCGGCAGTGCGTGTCGCTGCAGTCTAGAATAGAACCTCGCCTGCGAAGACTCTTTGGAGGCCTCGTTCGGTGATAAGACGTAACGCTCCATCATCGTCAATTCCCTGACATGTTCCGCTGATTTCTCCGGTGGCATCGCGAACCGTGATGATTCGGCCAGATAAAAAGCAGCGTTCACGGAACCGGTAGATGAGAGTCGAGTCCCAATTGCCGATCGCTTCCAGTTCATGATTGATCGCATTCAGAATGGAAACAAGAACTTCGGTCAGGTCGCATTCCATTCCCCGGAGGTCGCATAATGAAATGGCCTTGTTGAGTAACTCCGGTGGGGCAGACTTCGTCGAGTTGTTGACGTTCACACCGATTCCTATCACGAGTTGCCCGGGGCGGTCAGCGGGGGCTTCCAGCAGGATGCCGCAAATCTTTCGCTCGTTGGCGTAGACGTCATTTGGCCACTTGAGCTGCATGCGGGTGTGGCAGTTGTGTGACTCCAGAGCGTTGCAGATGCCCAGGCCGGTCGCGAGAGAAATGAGCGGCCAACGTGCAGGCGGAATCGACCAATGGTCCGGACGAACCACGATTGAGAACGTCAGCGAGCCGGCTTGTGCCCACCAGCTATGTGCACCGCGACCACGTCCTCGTGTCTGAAAATTGGCCCCGATGACTCTCGGAAGTGAGTCATCCGGAAATGCATGTTGCATCGCGTAAGTGTTTGTCGAGTCGATGGTTTCGAACCACTCGACTTCTTTCGCGAATGTCTGCATCAGAATGTCGTCGCGTCGGATCATGATTGCGATGCGAGATAGTTGGAGAATTTTCGACCTGTGACAGGCATGGGAAGTGATGCCAGTTCAGGGAGAGTAACCCATTTGTATTCAATGTCGCTCAGATTGATACTCGGGAGCAACGGTTCCTGTGTTTCTGCAGTAAAGCAGAGCAGGCGAATGCGATATCTGGTGACGCTGTGCTTCAGCTCTTTAATCAGGACGGGAGTACCCGTTTTCACGGAACTCTGTTCCAATGATTTTTGCGACAATTCCTTGAGTAACAAGATGGAGATGAGCTTTTTGAGCGGTTCGTCTGCTTCGATGGCCTCGATAGGGAAACGGACAAAGTCCCACATCCCGGCCCAGCGTTCACCCGGTGTTCGTTTGCGAATGAAAAAGTGATCGTTGTGTTTGATTGCAACTGTCGCCTCGACGGTTGCGGTCACTTGGGGGCGCTGTTTTGGTGCCGGAATTTCGTGTTGGCGTCCCTCTGAGAAAGCTGTGCAATGCTGTGCGATCGGACATTTCTCGCAGTCAGGGGAAACGGGAGTGCAGACGAGTGATCCCAATTCCATCAGCGACTGGTTGAGTTGCCCAGCCTTGTCCGAGGGTTGCAGCTGCTCGGCGAATTTCCAGAGAAGATCCTGACCTGCTTTTGATCGGGGATCTCCATCGAATCCGAGCAAGCGGCAATAGAGTCGCAGTGTGTTTGCTTCAAGAATGGGGGCAGGGATGTCGTGCGAGAATGAACTGATCGCACCTGCGGTGTACCGACCAATGCCGGGGAGAGACTGAATTTCGTCGAGTTGCCGGGGGAAGACGCCAGCAAAGTCGTTCACGACTTTTTGAGCTGCCAGCCTGAGGTTTCTGCCTCGACTGTAGTATCCCAGTCCCTCCCAGTGTTGAAGGACATCGGACTCTGATGCACTTGCCAGAGATTGCAGGCTGGGAAAGCGAGCGAGAAAACGTTCGTAGTATGGGATAACTGCTTTGACTGTTGTCTGTTGCAGCATAATTTCGCTGATCCAGACACGATAAGGATCTTGCGATTCTCGCCAGGGGAGTGATCGCCCGTGTTTGGAAAACCAGCGGTTGAGTTTTTGGCGGAGGCTATTACGTGTCGCAGGTGGAAATTGTTCCAGCAACGGGTGAGAGTTGGTGGTTTGCTTTCCAGATGGTGTTCTCGGTGGCGACATAGATCGGATTTTACGAGCCGCTGTCGGGTTCTGACCAGACTGTAAACGTCAGTGGAGTGGGCGCTCGGCGTGTGAATTCAAATTTGCGCATAAAAAAAGCGGCCGACATAAATGTCTGGCCGCTCGTGTTTCCATTCTGCTGAAAGGTCGACCACCAATTGTGACGATCGACTTTTCGCACGAATCGAACTGCTTAGCGAGAGAGGAATGCCACCACGGCACCGACTTCGACTGGCAGGCTCACGTCGTCGAATGTTGGGAGCGACGTGACGATTGCTCGCAGTTCTTCTTTATCGTAGTTGACCCAGCTTGCGCTCTGGTCAATTCCTGATGACAGTTCTGCATAGAACTTCTTCAGGTTTGGACGGTTCTTTACGGTGATAACGTCACCTGCGTTGACCTGATATGATGGTCGGTCGACACGACGGCCGTTCACAAGGAAGTGACCGTGAACAATCCCTTGGCGAGACTGTGGACGGGTGCTTGTGAATCCAGCACGACGGACAACGTTGTCCAAGCGGCGTTCGCAAAGGATCATCAGGTTTTCCCCGGTGTTCCCTTTCATACGCTTCGCTTTGTCGAAGTATTTACGCAAGTTCTTTTCGCGAAGACCGAAATAGAACTTAATTTTTTGTTTTTCCGTCAGAGCTTGACCATAAATGCTGGTCTTGCGGCGACGTTGAGCCATACCAGGTGGGTATTCTTTCTTCTCAAACGCGCGGACTGCCCCTGCGTTTTCGAAGACTTGAAATCCAAGGCGGCGATTAATACGCGCTTTTGGTCCGGTGTAACGACCCATCGACTCAGTATCCTGGTGGCGTCAAAAACGAGACTTCAGACAATACGACACTCCCCGCCAGACGGGGAACGGGAGACTATGACGTGTGCGGTGGCATCCGTCAAGGGTCTCCCAAGGAGGACGAATCGTATTTTCTTGCGCAGCTTCTGAATGCGGATTCGGCTGAATGTGCCGATCATGCTGCTGGACGTGCAGCTTTGGCTGGAAGAATTTTAAAGGTGTTGTAAGTGAAGTGGTGTAAGCGACTTGCGGGTTTTGGAGGATTCTTTTGGTTTTGATTAAAGTCGAGAATCCCGGCATTCGTGGGCTGAGACTTGAGTAAAAGCTCTAGGAATCAGGAAGTTTTCCGAATAGAACCAGCCCACCACCGTGACTGGAATTCTCCGGTCCCACCTGCCTTTCGTGTTTTTCCTTCCCAAACATTTCTTCCGACGGTCAGAGTTCTTCTGACTCGCTCGAATGAAACCCATATTGCGCGTCCCTCGATTCAGGAGTTCTTCGATGACGAAGGACATGACTTTTCCACTCAATAGCACTTGTGCTGGCGTTGCAGTGAATGCTGGTCGCCTGAATCTTCATAGGAATCGATCCATGACCAAATCCGGCATTACCTTTTGTCTTCTGTGGGGACTTGTTGGACTCACTGGTTGCCAAGGTTTGGGGACAGGCTTCGGGGGACCACGTTCCAAGTTGCGTCAGACACAGTTACAGGCTTTGAATGCCTATAACCGTAGTCAGATGTTGCAAGTGGAGTTGGGGTCTGCCCAGCAGATGGCCGCGCAGTTGTCTTCTGAGAAGATGATGGCCGAATCACATGCCGCAGATCTTGAAGGGAAGTTGGCCATCGCGAATGAGCGATTGACGAACCTGGCAAGCGAGCGATCGAAGCTTCATGATGAATATCGTAACCTGTTGACGAATCTGCCGTCTCCAGATGGGAATCGTCCGAATCGAAGCTTTGAGGAACTGTGTCGCAAGTACCCACAGTTTGAGTTCGACCCGATTACTGGAGTCAGCCGGTTTAACGCAGAGATCAGTTTTGAAAGCGGAAGTAACGAGTTGAGCCCTGAGGGGTATCGAGCCTTGCAGGAGTTCGCGAGTATTATGAACGGGGCAGACGCCAGACAGTTTAATATCCTCGTGGTAGGACATACTGATGACGAGTCAGTTGTGCGACCTGAAACTCGGGCAAAGCACGAAACAAACTGGGAGCTCTCTGCACACCGGGCGACTGCAGTTGTTCGGCAACTTGCCAAGGTCGGCGTTGCTGAACCGAGAATGGGTGTTGCGGGATACAATAAGTTCCAGCCGGTTGCCCCGAATGTGAATGCTGGTTCGAAAGCCAAGAATCGTCGGGTTGAACTGTTTGTTCTTGCTCCAGATGCTTCAATTGCAAGCCGAGAGAATTCGATGTCGATGAAATAGTATCGAAGGTTTGCCCGCCTGCCGGTGGAGCTACTGTCGACCTGTTCGGTTTGTATACTGATTGTGATGCAAAGCGACTGGTTCTTGCCTGTGAAAATCGCAATGCCGTGGGAGTCGTTTCGACAACTTCCGCGGCATCCTGCGTATCGGTATGAATATCGTGGCGAGCAAGCTCTCATTTCCGGGCGTCCGCATTATTTGCATTGTTGGCGAGAGACGAATTTCGCCGCGAATTTCACCGAGGGTGAAGCCGCACCGGAGCTTCCAGATTCTCTCCCGATCCTGAAGTCGCTCGGATTGAAACTTGTCCGTTGGGATCAAGGGACAAGCACCGGGGAGCAGAAAGATTCTTTGCTGGAGTTGTTTCGCGAGTCCTTTTCTCAGTCCGCTCCATTTTGTGCTTTGGATCAAGGGATGCAGGATGCGGCGACGCTTGATCTGCTGGGGGGATCCTTGGTTGGGGGCTCTGGATACCCTGTGAACGACTCAAGTTTTGCGATTTGTGAGGAAGAATCGGACCGGCCAGTGGCTGTGATTCAAGTGACACTTGTTTCTCCCGGCGACTGGTCTGATTTTACCGATTCGAATTGGCAGGTACCCGTGCCGAGAGACCCCTTAAAATCGTGCTGGGGGCATGCGCATTTGACCTGGATTTTTATTTCCCCTCGCTGGCAGCGTCGCGGGCTTGGTCAAGTCCTTCTAATGAATTCGCTCAGCTCCCTTAAATCGTTAGGGTACGGAAAACTCTTTAGTACGTTCCTGCTGGGGGATCATGCCAGCATGTTGTGGCACTGGAAGCAGGGGTTTCAGTTGTTGCCATCGATCTCTGGAGGGCGGTTTCGCTAAGTCCCGCCGGAGCCGATCATGAAGAGAGAGCGGGGGTTATTCAGATTTTTTGTAGTGACTGGACACTGACGTCGGAAGACTCGAAACTGCAATATCATGGCGGATGGTCTGTTGCTGAGAGCCGTGTGCTCTTTCCAATGCCCGCTTGCGGCAGCTTTGCTGGAAGTTCTGTTTCCTCGGAGCCTGTCCTGTTACATGTGTTGAATTTGGTCAAAATCAATTAGAGATGGTGTCGACAATGGCGCAACCGATTCGAGTCGCGATCACAGGAGCAGCTGGCAATATTGGTTATGCACTGGCATTTCGTATCGCCAGTGGTGAAGTGTTCGGGCCTGATCAGCCAGTCCACCTGAACCTGGTTGAAGTTCCGCCAGTAATGAAACCACTGGTTGGTGTTGAAATGGAAATGGACGACTGCGCCTTTCCAACACTGGTCGGTGTCAGCCGCCATGACAGCGATCACCTCGAAGAAGGCTTCGGGGATTGCAACTGGATTCTCTGCGTCGGTAGCGTCCCACGGAAGGCCGGGATGGAACGCGGTGATTTGATTCGCGTCAACGGTCCGATCTTCACTAACACCGGACGTGCGATTCAGGCTGCTGCTGCAAAAGACGTTCGCATTGTTGTGGTTGGAAACCCATGTAATACCAACTGCCTCATTGCAATGAACAACGCTCCAGAGGTCCCACGTGATCGCTGGTTCGCGATGACCATGCTCGACGAAAACCGTGCAAAGTCACAGCTCGCCAAGAAAGCTGGTCACCTCGTTCGAGACGTTAAGAACGTCGCAATCTGGGGGAACCACTCAGCAACTCAATACCCTGACTTCTACCACGCAACAATCGCTGGAAAGCCAGCTGTTGAAGCTGTGAACGATGACACCTGGTTGCACAACGAGTTCGTTCCAATCGTGCAGAAGCGCGGTGCCGCTGTAATCGAAGCTCGCGGAGCAAGCAGTGCAGCCAGTGCTGCTAACGCTGTGATCGACACCGTCAAGGGAATCATCACTCCAACTGCCGCTGGCGATTGCTTCAGTGCTGCTGTTTGCAGCGACGGAAGCTATGGGATCGACGAAGGTCTGATCTTCGGCTTCCCGCTGACCAGCGATGGCAAGAACGTCAGTATTATTCAAGGCCAGGAGCACAACGACTTCGCAAAGGCCAAGATTCAGGTGACTCTCGATGAGTTGCGTTCAGAACGCGACACCGTGAAAGACCTCCTGAAGTAAACAGGTTTTGCCTGTTGCTTCAATTTGAATGAACGTTGAATAAGCGAAAGTGCCCGTGCGAAAGTGCGGGCACTTTTGTGTTAAAGGTTGATGAATTCACACTGACTTCGAGGCGTTTACAGAGTCCCGTTGATCGCTCGTTGTTATGCTTCCAGCTGTGCTGTCCCGAGGCGGGGCGAATTTCGCCTGTGGTGACGGTGAGTTTCATTGAATGCAGTGGACTTCCCGGGGCGTTAGACCGTCTGGGAGTCGCGACTGGGATGGACGCAGGAGGAGACGTGATGCGTTGGCTTGTCCGGGTGAGTTCTGTTTTCGTATGCGCTGTTTCTTGTGGTTTCCTGATTTGTTCTTCGCTGAAGGCAGATGCTCCGATGGGAAAGAAACGTCCGTTTGTGATTGCTCACCGTGGAGCATCAGGGTACCTCCCCGAGCATACTCTGGAAGCGAAAGCACTGGCTCATGCTCAGCGGGCAGAATACCTCGAACAGGACGTCGTGCTGACGAAAGATGATGTTCCGGTCGTTCTGCATGACATTCATCTCGATACGATTTCGAATGTCGCGGAACTGTTCCCCGGCCGTGCACGGTCTGATGGGCGATTTTATGCGATTGATTTTACTGTCGATGAGATTCGTCAATTAAACGCTTCGGAGCGATTCAATCACAAAACGGGAGAAGCGGTATTCCCGAATCGGTTTCCGCCTCACAAGTCGCGGTTTCAGATTCCGACACTGGAAGAAGAGATTCAATTCATTCAGGGATTGAACAAATCAACTGGCCGAGTTGCCGGGATCTATCCAGAGATTAAGCAGCCGACGTTTCATGCGAAAGAAGGAAAGGACATCTGCAAAATCATCGTCGATGTCCTGCACCGCAATGGCTACAAGACCAAAGAAGACCCATGCTTCATTCAATGCTTTGAAGAAGAGCACCTCCGACGCGTACGTGAAGAATTGCGTTGCCAGTTGCGCTTAATCCAACTTCTGGACGGCAAAGCTTGCGACGCGGCAATGAAGTCACCAGCAGCGATGGTTGAAGCCATGAATCGTTATGCGAGTTTCGCTGATGGCGTTGGACCATATCTCACGGCTGTGCTTCCACCAGCGGCAGGTTCTCCGGAAACGCATCCGTTCCCGGAGACTGGTTACAAGACAAGCCTGCTCGTGGATGGAGCACACGCCGCGAAGCTGGAGGTTCACCCTTGGACTTGTCGGGAAGATGAACTTCCGAAACATTTCAAGTCGTCCAGTGATTTGCATCGAGATCTGGTGCAGGTGGGAATCGACGGAGTCTTCTCTGACTTCCCTGGGCCGACCCGAGCTTATTTCACTACGTTTACTGAGTGATTCTGTCGTGCTACGACGCGGCTTCTGGTGTAACGGGAGCGAGTTCTATTTGTCGTTTTCGCTCGACGATGATGCCTAATAGAAGTGTCGCGATTGCACAGAATGCGATTGTGCAGGCCATGGGAGCCGCGGTGCCATTGTCAAGAAGTCCGACGATGGCGCCGGCTCCTGAGCCAATCAGAAACTGCAGTGTGCCGTAGAGTGCCGATGCGACTCCTGCTTGTTTGGGAAACGGAGCCATGACAGCAGCGGTGGCGTTCGGCAGAATCAATCCCAGGCTGGTGAGGCACAGGAACATCCCCAGCATGAAGAGTGGTGGACCGCCGAACCCGGTTGCCGCCAGAATCGGGAGCATGATTCCTACGAGAAGGTTTCCGGTCATTGCAGCCAGCAAAATCGTGTGGGTGCTGAATCGTTGTGTCAGCCAGCGATTCACCTGAGCAATCCCGATCAGACCAATCGCGTTCGCTGCGAATGCGATCGAAAACAGATGCGGCGGCATTTCGAAAATTTGCATGAAGATCGTCGGAGCTGACGAGACGTAGGCGAAGATCTGCCCCAGTGCGAAACTTCCAGCCAGTGCATAGCCCATGAAACGAAAGTTCACCAGCAGGCCAAGGTACTGTTGAGTTATGGCTTTCACGTTAAGGGGAGAACGTTGCGATTTTGGATGAGTTTCGGGAAGTTCGAAAATCGCAAAGCACCAGCAGATCAGGCTGAACAGTGCGATCGCATAAAAGATGATCTGCCAGTCCCCGAACTGCATTAACCATGCTCCCAGAGAAGGGGAGATGATGGGGGCGATGCCGATGACAAGCATCAGCATGGAATAGACGCGAGCTGATTCTTTCTCGTTAAACGAGTCTCGGACGATTGCTCTTGCGATGACCATCCCGGTGGAGCCTGCCAGTCCCATCACAAAACGGGCGGCAATCAGTGACTGAATGCTGGTGGCAAACGCACAGACCAGCGATGCGATCGCGAAAGCCGCGGTTCCTAGCAACAGAGGAATGCGTCGGCCGAAGCGGTCTGAGAGCGGACCGAACAGGATCTGCCCCATTCCAAGACCAGCCAGAAACATGGCGAGTGTGAGTTGAGCCGATCCACTGGGAGCCTGCAGCGACTGTTCAATCTGCGGAAACGCAGGTAGATACATGTCGATTCCCAACGGGCCAAACGCATCGACCAAACCGAGAAGCAGGATGAAACGGAAGGCCGATCGATACGGGGCCGCAGATCGTGATGGAGCAGAGGGTGCCGGTTCGTTTACGAACTCGGAGGCGGCGCCATGAGACATTGAAGGTGACTGCTTTCAGCGGGACAACAAATCGGAATGAGAAACACTTCAGGCCAGAACATTCATTCAGGTCTGCATGCAGGCTGAATCAATCCCGCATGAGAAGCATTTGTTGATCTGCATCGTGTTTGGTTCGCGAAATATCGCCGTCATTTCGTGAGGAAGAGTGAGCAAATTATGTCCTTACGTCACGACTTGGCAATGCGAGGATCTTGAATTCTCATAACTTTGGCCATTGGACAGGTACGATCCCGGAATTCTCCTGAGGAGGCCGGTTTGTGATATTAACGAGCTCTTATTCTTTGATTTGAGCGGTGCGTAACATTAAAGTGTCGCTCGGAGATTCACTTCAACGGTTGAGACTTTGTTCATACGTGCCAGTGATCGCCATATCGTTTCATAAAGCGGCTTAGAAAGAATCTGATGTCATTGAAACAACGATTGGCTGCTGTTCTGATCTGGAGCTGGCCAGTGTTGTTCTGGCTGTCTCCGATGTCAGTCGCTCAGGAACCACAGAAGCAGGAGTCTGCCCGCGTTGAGACTGCAGCTGATAAGGCGGCAGCTCCCGAAACCGCAGCCGCCGATGCTCCGGTCGATTCGGACTACGATGTTCAGGGCGAATATCTCACAGCAGTGCAACCTGATGCTGGAACAGGAATCGTCAAAGGGGTTCAGGTCGTTGCACAGGGAGACGGACTCTTTCGAATCGTGATCTATACGGGAGGACTTCCCGGTGCTGGTTGGAATGGAACCGTCCCACAAATTGTCGATGAAGAGGATGCGACTGGCGTCGAGGAACTGCTGAAAGGGATGCGTGCGGCGAAAACCGTTCGTGTCAGCCCGACGATGGGCGCTGCTCCACCGCATGGGGCGATGGTCCTTTTCGATGGGACGGCAGACTCGTTGTCACATCACTGGGCACCCGGCGCGAAGCTGACTTCTGGGAATCTGTTGGCCAGCGGCGCGAAGACAATCGAGTTGTTTCAGGATTATCGTTTGCATCTGGAGTTTCGAATTCCCTTCATGCCAGAGGCTCGTGGTCAGGCCCGAGGAAACAGTGGCGTGTATCATCAGGGACGCTATGAAACGCAGGTGTTGGATTCGTTTGGTCTGGAAGGGGCGAACAACGAAACCGGAGCGATTTATGGCGTGAGAAAACCGGACGTCAACGTTTGTTTTCCACCAATGGTCTGGCAGACGTACGACATCGATTTCACTGCTGCCCGTTTTGATTCTGCCGGGAAAAAACTTTCTGATGCTCGCCTGACTGTTCAACTCAACGGAGTGATTGTTCAGCGTGATGTCACCGTTGCGAATGTCACTCGTGCTGCTCCGTTAAAAGAGGGGGCGACGGGTGGTCCATTGTACTTGCAGGATCATGGCAATCCCGTTGAATACCGCAATATCTGGATTCTTCCACGTGATGCTGATCAGGAAGCCCGACGCCCGCGAATTGTGGGGTTCGAGCGTTTTCAAAGTACAGAGGCACCCTCGATTGATGGGGGGCTGGTGTTGCTTGGAGAATTGGGATGTGTGAATTGCCATCAAGCCGATCAAGCTCAGCAGCGGGACATTCTCAATAAGCAGTCGCCGATTCTGAGTGCAGTTGGTGGTCGCGTACGTGCTGAGTGGATGGCAAAATTTCTGACTGACCCGCACGGGTATAAAGCCGGAACCACAATGCCGGATCTGCTCTCAGGGATGAGTGAGGCGGATCGAGATGAAACGGTAACGGCGCTGACACAATTTCTCGCATCGACTGGAGTCTTGAAGGACAGCAATCCTGACCAGAAGAAAGCCATCGCCGGGAAAAAGCTGTTTGAAACAGTGGGATGTCTGGCGTGCCACGCTCCATTGGAGGGCAGTTCGCTTCCGCAGGTGACATCTGTTCCATTGGGCGATCTCTCTGCGAAGTATTCAATCAGCAGTCTCGCCCAGTTTCTGCGAGAACCGCATGTCTCGCGTCCTTCCTTGCGCATGCCGTCTCTGCATCTGAACGTGACGGAAGCAGAGTTGATTGCGAATGCGTTACTGGTGAACGGACTGGAAGCGTTGAAACCGAACGTCCGCTATCAGGTCTATTATGGTCGCTGGGAAGAATTGCCAGATTTTGATCAGCTGAAGCCGGATAAAGAAGGGACCTGCGTTGGTTTTGATCTCAGCGTGGCCGGACGTGCCGATAACTTCGGCATTCGATTCGACGCCTTCCTCCCTGATCAGCATCGAGGTGCTTATGTCTTTGCTTTGGGCTCGGATGATGGAGCACGAATCTCGCTTGATGGGGATGTGATTCTGGAGACCCCTGGGATTCATCCGGTGCAGATGAAGGAACGAACAGCCCGATTCGAAGAACGGCCGGTGCATACCATTCGCGTTGATTATTTCGAAGCGAAGGGGGAAGAAGATCTGGTTGTCATGTTTGGGCGTCAGGGATCGCCGCTGGAGTATCTGGCAGATTACCTTGTGTTGACTGAAGACGCCGCCCGGAAGCCTGCTTCTGCTGGAGAGGTGGCTCAGCGAAATAAACTGACTCCAGATGCAGATCTGATCGCCAAAGGCCAAAAGGCATTCACCACGTTGGGATGTGCGAATTGCCATCAGGTGAAGCAGGGCGAGAAGGCTCTGGCTTCCTCGTATTCGGCTAAACCTCTCTCTGCTTTACGATTATCTGGAGGATGCCTGGAAGCGGGATCAACACCGGTTTCGGCTGGGGTTCCGCGTTTCGAACTGACATCGCATCAAGTCGCTCATCTGAAGCTGGCACTTGAAGGGTTGCAGTCCTCGATCAAACGAACTCCGCAACAGAAGATTCATCAGACTCTCACATCGATGAATTGTCTGGCATGTCATGATCGGCAAGGGATCGGCGGCCCTGAGTCTGTTCGTAATGAATTATTTATCTCGACTCAACCAGAGATGGGGGACGAAGGCCGTTTACCGCCAACGTTGAATGGAATCGGGGACAAACTTCAGGATCAATGGTTGAAGACTGTTCTCGACAAAGGAGCAAGGACTCGACCTTATATGCTGACTCGGATGCCGGCGTTTGGTGGGGCAAATACAGGGCATTTGTTGAAGCCGTTGATCGATGCAGATCGGAGAACGGGAGAACAACTTGCGACCTTCAGTGAACCTGAGATTCGTGTGAAGTCGACGGGTCGACATCTCGTCGGGAATGGCGGGTTGGGTTGCATCAAGTGTCATACGTTTGGGGATAAGAAGTCGTCTGGGATTCAGGCGATTTCTATGACTGAGATGACGTCACGTCTGCGCGAAGACTGGTTCTTGCGGTATGTCTATGACCCTCAGAAGTATCGCCCGGGAACTCGCATGCCGACGGGGTTTCCGAATGGGGAAGCAGTCGTCAAAGATGTCTATCACGGATCGAACCAGCAGCAGATTTCCGCGATCTGGAAGTATCTTTCCGATGGAAACAAGGCTGGTCTGCCGGATGGCCTCGTCGCTCAACTGATTGAGTTGAAGCCGGAGAAAGAGCCGATCATCTATCGCAACTTTATTCAGGGGGTATCGCCGCGAGCGATTGCCGTCGGCTACCCTGAAAAGGTGAATCTAGCCTGGGATGCGAATGATCTTTGTTTGAAGCTGATCTGGCACAATCGCTTTCTGGATGCGGCGATGCACTGGTCAGGTCGCGGAACCGGGAGTCAGGCGCCTCTGGGGGACCATGTTCTTAACTTTGAACCGCAGATTCCGTTTGCAGTGTTGGCAAATCGAGATACTGCATGGCCTACGCAATCTCCATGGCAGCAACCAGGTTTTCAGTTTCAAGGCTATCAGCTTGATGAACTGGGACGCCCGACATTCCGCTATCAGACTCCTTTCGGAAAGATTGAAGACAAGCTGATTCCAGTTGCAAAGAATCAACAGGAAGGGGCATTCCGGCGTCAGTTGACCTGGATACCGGACAAGGGAGCGATCTCTGAAACCGCTGGTGCCGTGTACTTCAGAGCGGCTGTAGGCACTGACATCGAACAGATCGAGAATGGATTCAAAGTCGACAAGAGTCTTACCATTCGCGTGTCCGGGGGAGACCAGCCGATCCTCAGGAAGCAAGGGGATCGAGTTGAGGTTCTGGTTCCACTGCAATCCACTGCAGGGGGAGCAGTCGTGGTCTCGCAGGAGATTGACTGGTAGAGCAGATTGTCACCGAGTCGTATATACTGGCTCTGCTGACTTCAATTGCAGGAACGAAATGGCCGCACGTCAGGTGGGGCCATTTTTGTGTCCGTGCACTGAATGGGCGATGTGACCTGTTTCGAGTTCTGTTTCGTTTTGTTTAAAGGCTGGATTTGATGAACTCGGCGATTTTGTTGATAGCACACGGAAGTCGTCGTGCAGAAGCGAATGCGGATCTTGTGAAAGTCGCTGAACTGCTGCGTCCCCTGATTTCTGATCCGATCATCGAGATCGCGTATCTGGAACTCGCTGAACCATCGATCCCAGACGGATTGCAGCGGTGCGTAGAACGCGGCGCGACAGAGATTCGAATTCTGCCGTATTTCCTCTCAGCTGGCTCACACGTAGCTGAGGATCTCCGTCGGTTTCAGCATGACTTCAATCGTGAACATCCAGGCGTCACCTGTCAGCTGTCACCGCCGTTGGGGTTACATGCTGGTGTGATCGCCGCACTCGCTGCCAGACTGCAGGAAGACCTGTAGCCGACTGGGAAGTGGTGTCACAGAATCACTTTTTGAAAATGCTATGATCTGGAGAATTACTCTGCTGACTTGGACTGAATTTTCAGCGACTTGATGCGAAGCGGTCGCGGTCCATAACGGGTGTCATGAATCCCCAGAATGATCTGACCCTCGGTATAGCCGGGCAGAACCTGTTCTTCGAAGAGACGATGCCGACCGATGGTGAGCGTCAGCTTTTCATCGACGATCTGTAACTGGAATGGCTGTTCGCCTTTCCATTCGAATTTCGGAAACTCTTGGAAGCGGCCTTCAATCGCTTTGCCTCCGCGAAACTCGGTGATGAACCAGGGGCTGCCACTTTCTTTCATGGTGACATTGTGGATGGCGAAGCCACGGCCTTCATCCCAGCCGACAAGCATAAACCAGCCTCCGACACCCGCCTGTTCAATGACTCCGTCCAACTGGAACTCGTTGGCCCATGCAAGCTGAATCGCACCGTCGTTCCCGCTGACCGATTGCAGGTATCCATTCACAACCGCCCAGCGAGCATCGGACGAGAAATTGCCAAGGACAAACGGGTGTGATGGCTTCGGGCCTGTGAACTCCAGGTTGTGCAGCTCTTTCACGCGAAGGGATTTCGGGAATGTCCCCTGTGCTGCTTTTAGCCGGATTGGGGAGTAGATCACCTCCACCTTGGGTTTCGCGATGACACCTTCGAAGTCTTCTGGCTGGGCTCGCAGAAGGTCAGAGACACCGAAAAGCAGAATAAACGTGATTCCGTATTTGAGTGCAACGCGAGTCATCTGCGTGAGCCCTTGAGGTGACAACCATCTTCTGTGTCTGGTTTTAGAGCATTTCCAGAAATTCTGCAGCGTACCCGCTCGTGGAATTCAGCCTTTCTTATCGCAAGAAGACCATCGCCAGCTACATAACTCGGATGAGAATAGTTCGGGGGCGATTCGGTTTGCTTTGGTCAATCAACCAAATTCCTGCCTGTTCTTTCAGGGGGAATGCCACGTTTCCTGGTTTGGAACTCGTTTTGTGACAAGTGTTTATGATTTCATGTTTTTAGCCGGCACTGAGGCGTGAATGTGAAGGATAAAAGAACTTGACTCCTTGACTTTAATTTTCGAGGGCTATTATAGTCACAGTGGCATAGGTCGTATCCGATTCGAAGTGCTGGCAAATGAGTCGAAATGATTCATTTTGCAAGGCTCAATCGCGATGGGAGTTCTTTCAAGGGCTTCCAATCCCATCCAGTCACAGACATTAGCCTTCATCACGATGTATTTCTCTTGCGTTTGAAGGCTCCTTTTCACAATTCAAGTCACTTCCGGCTCTTGGGACGATCTCTGATACCGCGATGCATCACGTTCAATCGAATTTGATGTCTTCTCGGTTTGTTCATTTCTATTTCATGTCTTCTAGTTTTGGGAAAGGGGCCGTTGGTATGCGAAAACGAAGAAACGCATTCACGCTCATTGAATTGTTGGTGGTGATTGCGATCATCGCAATCTTGATTGCACTGTTGTTGCCGGCTGTGCAGCAGGCTCGCGAAGCCGCGAGAATGACCCAGTGCAGGAACAATCTGAAACAGCTGGGATTGGCGTTTCAGAACTATCACGACACCTACACGACATTCATGCCAGGTGGGTTCCAGACTGCGATCGCTTACCCAGTCGGTTGGGTTCCTCGCCTCTTCCCGTACATCGAGCAGGGAACTCGCATCAATGCGGCACAAGCTCTTGCCGGAACTGCAGATTTCTGGACAACCCGTTCTCCGTACCGATCACACAATCCTGAAAATCCGATCTATGGACCTGTTCCCGGGATGAGCTGCCCAAGTTCTTCACTCGGTGAAACGGCATCCGATCATCCTGTGTCTGCAAACTTTCCACATGCGACAGGCCAAGGGGCACTTCATTATCGTGCGAACGGTGGGTCAGCCGACGTCGACATGACGGCTGCTGCATCAAACCCATTCTCACGATCTGGCGTGATCTACCCTTACAGCAAGACCAGCCTCGGCAAGATTACTGACGGAACGTCCAACACGATTCTGCTGGGAGAAACCTCCGGCACTGATGGTTGGACAACAAACATGATCACCGGCTGGGGCGGTCTCAAGCCATGGGTCTTCGGGCACTTCTACTATGCCCCAGACAGCTTTTTGACCATCGACACCAAGGTCGTGAAGTTCCCAATCGGCTACCGCGGTGACTTCCTGCCAAACGAAACTCCATTCAAGAGTCAGCACGGCGGAGGAGGAGCAAACTTTGCCCTCTGTGACGGCAGTGTTCGCTTCATGTCACAGAACATGGATCTGCGAACTCTCAAGTCGCTGTCCACCCGCAGCAACGGGGAAGTGATTGGCGAGTTCTAAGTCGAAAATTTAACCAAGTGTCGAGTCTTTGCCGCATGAGAAATCGACTTACAGCTCGATTTCAAGCGGCGAGAATCGCCACACTGGTTACGTTTCGAACAGGTGAATTAAAGAGTCCAAGCCCGATGCTTGTCTGTCTGAGGGGACTCAGTGGCAGGGGTCGGGCTTCTTTGTTTCGGTGACATCGCTGTCGTTGGTGACGACTGAAGACCGATGACAGGATGTCAGTTTCTCTGCCTGCTTTGACAATATGAACGGTTGTTTGTTGCAGCCAGTTCGTCTCGAAATTTTCGGCAGCTTTGCCTGCTGTTTAAGTATCCAGTTTGAATTTTTGAATCCAATTTTTTGGGGCAGGAAGTGCGACTGGCCCGTTCTTTGGGTTTGATTCCTGGATTGCTTTATAAGGGGTCGTAACGTGATGAGCTTACTGAAAAATCATCGCCTGCAATCGTTGATGGGCGTTCTCTTTGCGGTTGTCTTTGTTGTTGGTTGCGGTGAGTCTGGTCCCAAAACCTTCGTCGTGGAAGGGACTGTGACGATCGATGGCAAGCCGCTTCCTGCTGGGACGGTCATGTTTATTCCTGAAGGAACAGGTCCATACGCCACAGGCAAGGTGGGAAAAGATGGAAAGTATCGCGCTGAAGTCGTTGAAGGTCGACATCAGATCGCGGTCAGTTCTGTTGACTATCCAGAAGGTCCAGAAGGCCCGGTTGTTCAGCTTGCTCCAAGTATGTACAGCAGTGAGCAGACTTCAGGTTTGTCCGCAGAAGTGAAGGCGGGCAATGACAACAAAGTAGACCTGGCGCTCGTGTCACCAAAGAAAGCAGGCAAGCGATAATTCCTGCTGAGACCGTGGTTGGCATGTGATCGCGGAATTCGATTTTCACAGGCGGCGGCTTCTTGAACGGAAGCATGCCGCCTGTTTCGTTTTCGGTGGCGATCAGATCTGATTCTGAGCGTCTTTGGCGGTCGAATCTGGAATGACCGCATCCGGGGGCGGGAAGAGATCCCAGACGCGATGTTTGGCGCAGGATGTGCTTATTTCAAACTCATCTTCACTTCAGAATGGCTGTTGTCCTGTCGCGGTCATGTGACAGGATGTCTCGAATTGGTCATTTCAAAGAGACATGCACAGCCCGATTTTCTTCGGAATGTGAATGGAGGAGTTGCTTTATGAATTCCAGACCTGAATACCGACCAATTACAGCCACGCAGGTTCTCGAGTTCTGGGATGACCTGACAGTTGAAGAAGCTGAGTGGGTTGATGGCGATGCGATGCGACTGATTGAAGCGCTGCAGACCAAGTTTGGAATCTCGTCAGACGAGGCTGCCATGCAGGTCTCCGTCTTTCTGGATAAGACGGAAACTCCCGATCAAAAGCGAGGCTGATCCGTCAGTTCGTAAGCGTGAATCAGCAGTAACTCCAGCCTCTGAAACGCCTTCAACAGCATCGGTCCTGTGAAGCCGAAGTGGTTTAGCGTGAGTGCTTGTCGCGGACAAACTGCAGTGGGTATTCGCTTGTCGGATCGGTCACTTTCAAGGTGATTTTACCGTCGAGTACATCAGCGAGGAGTTGTCCGCACACAGTTTCGCGCCAGCCGGTCATCAGTTTTGGCAACGGGCCTTGCTTGTTGTCAAAGATGTACCAGCGAATAAAGTCTTTGAGGTCTGCCGCAGTCGCGACGAGTGTCATTGACAGGCTCATTTCCTGACACTGGTTCGCCAGAGCCAACCCCAGAATTCGGGCGAGGACTTCATCCTGAGCGGGGTGTGACTGCCCACTCGGTTTCTGCGGCAGCTGATCGCTCGGCAATTCGCTTGCGGTTTTGATGATCTCAATGAGATGGTCGGCATACTGCTGATAGTCTCGGCGGTTCATGTCCCGCGTCATGTTCAGTTCGCGAACTGATTGTGGCTGACGGTGTGCCAGTTCAACCAGCAGATCGTCACGCAGGATGCGTCGCTGTGGGCGATTGAGTTGCTCGGCCTCGTGATTTCGCCATTGAAAGAGTGCGCGCGCAATCGCCATTTCCCGTCGAGACAATCTTCCGTAGCCGGGAAGTCTCAACCATCCTTCTCGATCTTCTTCTGCCAGAACACCATCAATGAACCGCTCGAATTCTGAGTAGGCCCAGTCGAGACGTCCGCATTCCTCCATCCAGGCTTTCTGAGTGTTCCAGACGCTTGGCAGGTGTTTGACGTCTTCAAGTGCGTAATCGAGTTGCTGTTTTGTCAGTGGGCGATGCTGCCAGTCTGTTCTGGTCTCTTTACCGTGCTGAATGGTCGTGTTCAGAACGCGAGTGATCAGGTTTGCGTGAGAAATCGGGAACCCGCGAGAACGCAAACCTTCAGCGATCTGGACGTCGACGAGTTTCTGTGGACGTTTGCCGGTCGCAAACTGGCAGAAGCGGATCTCTTCTCGTCCCCCGTGGACAATGACCGTTGTTTCCGCGTCGGTCATGATGTCCCACCAAGGGGTCAGGTCATCTGTGAGAAACGGGTCGATCCCGTAGCATGAGCCGTCCGGAAGCCCGAATTGAAGCAGACAGAGACGCGGCCGATAGTAACTTTCAGAAACGAATTCTGTGTCGAAAGCTACGGCTCCTGCTTCGCGAATCCGTTCGCACAGGTCAAGAAAGTCATTTTGGCGAGTGATAAGCGACACGGGGTTCAATCAGTGTATGGCTAAAATTCGATCGGAAACTTTTCTCATGACAGGGGGAATGTGAAACCGACGTCAGGCAGAATGGCCACGAAATCGAAACCATTTTCAGTGAAAATGGAGGTGTTGATATCGTGGACCCATTGCCGAACCGGCTTCGATCTCTCGCCCTGCGACTTCCGTAAAATCATGTGTTTAGAGTTGACACAGATTAGAAGACGCCACGAGGACTCGCAATCGCCGCGAACGATTTCCTCATCGGTTTGTGTCGTAAATCGGATCGGGTCACGCGAGTTCCACCGATGTCCCGGACTTACTTTGCAGAGTTGTACTCTCCCAGTTTATCGGGGGAAGGAAGATGCTCCTTCAGCACAAATTTCGGACGAGGATGAGAATTGACGTAGCTGGCGATGTCGAGGGATTCCTGTTCAGTCAGGGTGGTGTCGTCCAGTGGCATCGCGACTTTCAGCCATGCAGCCAGTTTCTTATCAACGGCGAGTCCGGCACCGGTGTTGTAGGAATTTTCTCCCCAGACTGGCGGGCCGTTCTCTGTCCCGTTCCCGGTTTCGCTATGGCAGTCAGCACAACGATTTGTGTAGAGCTCGCGTCCGCGGGCAACATCCCCGGTTGTGTCCGGAATCGTGAGTGACGGGATCGCCAGTGGGCCGACGGGGGCCTTCGGGTTCATCGAGATCTTTTCACCAGAAGACAGCCATGTAATGTAGGCGGTGACGGCGACGGAAACCTGACTTCCGTTAGGGGGACGAACGCCGTTCATGCTTCTCATGAAACAGTTCAGGACCCGATCTTCGAGGGTGATCGCGCGACCTTCCCGCTCTGACCAGGCAGGGTAGGCCGTCGCACTTTTAAGGAAGGATGCCGCCTTGGGGTCTGTTCCGGCTTTGAGGTGGCAGGAACTGCAAGTGAGTGCGTTTCCGACGTATGCCTTCGACATCGGATGAGTGTTCGTCTTCTCAACGATCTCTCTGCCAAGAGCGACGACCTTGCCGAGTTCTCCCGGAGGCAGCTCTGGTGGAACAGGGGAACTCGCTGGATTATCAGCTGCCAGCGCCCCGCAAATGATCGAGGAAGAAAGGAATGTGAAAAGTGTGAAATTGCGCCGGGCGGCTGTGAAGGATGTCAGTTTGCGCACGATCGCTCCTCTGTTCATTTCGCCTCTGGTCCTTTGATCTTTCCTGCGATGCAAGGGGGCTGTCCCAGGATGGCTGATCAGGGAGGAGGCAATTTTGGGTCAGGATTGTGACTGTTCGGTGTCGCCACGTCGTGGGCGTTGGTAGCGAGGTTGTCCGTGCCATCCCAGTTTGCGATGCAGTGTTCCGTAGAAGCTGAATCCAGTCAGGCGGACGAGCTCAAAACTGACGGGGGCAGCCCGAATGACGACCTCGTCGCCGGGTGAAAATGGAACCTTGATTTGCCCGTCGACAACCAGTGTGACCCCTTCTGGAGCGTCTTCGACGATCAGTCTGTACTCTGCATTCGCGCGGTCAATGATGGGGCGAATTGTCAGTGTGTGCGGGCAGATCGGGGTGATGACGAATGCTCGCAAATCCTGTCTGAGAATCGGCCCGCCAGCAGAGAGATTGTGGGCTGTAGACCCGACCGGCGTACTGATGATCAGTCCGTCACCGCTGAAGGTTGTGACCGATTCGTCATCGATCCAAAGGTCGATGTCGATCATGCTGAGCGAGGCACCGGAGAGGATCGCGACCTCGTTCAAGCCGAGGTAGCTTTCGATTTCTCCGTTCGCATGCTTGTGAAGGCACTCGAACATCAGGTGGGGCACGATACTGAAGTGGCGTGCCTGCAGGTCCGGGATCTTGTTGATGAAGTCGGTGGGGGTCAAATCTGCCAGGAACCCTAACCGGCCGAGGTTCACGCCGAGAATGGGGATCTGGTCTGGCCCGAAGTGACGGCAGGCACGGAGGATGGCTCCATCTCCTCCCAGAACGACAGCGATGTCCACATCTGCGGACGGGAGGGGGTCCAGATCGTCGATGTACACACCAGTGACCTGAATCCCAGGAACACCTCGCAGGCTTTGTTGCAACTCTCGCAACGGAACCTGAATGCGTTCATGTTGGTCTCGTGCAATCAGCGCCAGACGCAGAGGAGAGAGTGGCATGGCGTACTTTAGTTACCGGATGAAAGTTCACAGACGAGTCGACAGGTACTGTTATATCAGGACCTTAGTTCGATTAGAGCGCCTTTCGTCGCTTTTTGCCTGCTTCTCCTGATCTCGGAAGGCGTTCCGCACCCGTTGTCGACGGCACTTTGTGGAACTCGGGATCAAAATGCATCGTCGGCAGCAGAACTGGAAATCGCGACGTCGAGACGGAATCCCCCATTTGCCTGAAGTGGGAGGAATCGGTTACTCTTGATGCTGCATCGAGTGAAATGGACGGGGAAGGGCTGTTGTTCAGGCGTCCGGAAATAATTATTTCAGGATGCGGCTGGAAACGGATGAAATCTTCGATCCTTTTCAGTCGGACAGGGGTTTTATTTCAAACCGTATGTCGGCTCTCAGGTCAGCTCGGATCGAGGCGTTGTGGTTACGGGAGTCATTTCCACTACATCTGATTATCGACGCGATCCAGACGTGCAGTTGATGCTGCGGGTCAGGAACGAAGATCAGGGTGCGTTCACGCAACTGGTCGCAAAGTACCAGGATCGGCTCATCGGCATCTTTACGAACATGTTTCGGGATGCCGCGCTGGCCGAGGATCTTGCTCAGGAAGTTTTCCTGCGAATCTACCGATCGCGAAACAGCTACGAACCGACGGCTAAGTTTTCGACATGGCTGTTTCAGATCGCCAATAATCTGGCGAGTAATTCGAGACGCACTAAAGGTCGTAAAAGAGAAGTCCAGTTCGCACTCAATCCTGCCGATTCGCAACAGATGTCGGCAGGGGAACAGTTGCTGGCCGACAAGTCAGCGCTCATGCCGACTCGACAGGCGGATACCGAAGAACTTCGGGAGCGTGTCATGGATGCGTTAGACACTCTCAGTGAGCGTCAGCGAATGGCCATCCTTCTCCATAAGTTCGAGGAGATGTGCTATGCCGAGATTGGAGAGGTCATGGAGCTCTCTCCGCAAGCAGTGAAATCTCTCCTCTGCCGCGCACGCGATCACCTGAGAGGCGTGTTGGAAGGGTATGTGAAGTAGCGTCAAAAAGTGAGAACAGAGTTTGTACAGGAGATGCGATTGCATTTTCAGTAAAGGATCAGCTCAAGGCCGAGGTTTTTTGACGTGGCGAATTCGATATGGGGAAACTAACCCGATTAAGCACTGAAGATCGAGAAAATCTGGCCGCCTATCTTGATGGCGAACTGGATGAGAACTCGACGCGCCGTATCGAATCGGTTCTGACCAGTAGTGAAGTGGCCAGGAACGAAGTCGATGTGCTTGCGCAAACCTACGACATGCTTGATCTGCTGCCACGTCCCCGAGCGGCTGGGGACTTTACCGAAAAGACGCTGGCAACGGCGAAACTCACTGAGTATCGCAAGCCGTTGACGCAACATCAATGGTTTCGTTCTGCACGCAAAGGGGCGATTTTCGCAGGCTGGGGGCTGGCCCTGCTGACAGCCGGGGTGGTTGGTTATTCGCTCGCGTTCCGCTGGATTCCAAGACAGGACGATTTTCTGCTGCAGCAGCTTCCGTTAATTCAGAAGCTGGACGTCTATGTTGAAACCGGGAATATCGAATTCGTGAAAGAACTCTCGGCGCAGAAACAACTGCTGAAGGAACTGCAAGGGAGTCCTGTTAATGACCCCAAATAGAGTTCCAATGATTTTGGGCGGGCTGTTTCTCGGAGCGTTGGTGCTGTCACCATTTCTCGCTCAGGGAGATCCGCATGTGCTGCAAATTCAGCAGCACAATGCGTCCGTTATCTCCAAAATGTCCCAGACAGAACGAGAACGTCTGCTACGGAATTATTCTGATTACCAAGCGATGACGCCGCAGAAACGCGAGCAGATGCAACTGCTGCATCATCAGCTTGAACAGGATCGATTGCAGAGCAATGGCGAGCTTTCCAGAACGATCGAGATCTATAACGCCTGGTTGAAGACGTTGAATCCGCTTCAGCGCAATCAGCTCATGACGGCGTCATCTTCGCGCGAACGTCTCAACACGGTTCAGGAAGTTCTCAAACGACAACGTGAGGAAGCCGCTCGCAGGTCCATGCCTCCACTCGGTCCACCGGGTGATCGTCCATTCCTGATGGCAACCGGGATGGATTCTGCGACTCGGGGCAAGATCGTGGAAGCGCTGGAGAAGACCGCTGAACCGCGATTGTCAGCGCAGCAGAAAGAGGAATTGAATGGACTCAAAGGGCTCAAGAGAGAGCTGCGGTTGCTGCAGATTCTGAAGGAATTCGGCACCGGCGTGAGTCCTCAGCCATTGTTTGAGAATCCTCCTGCTGAGTTCGTGACAGTTGCAAATGAGATTGCGAACTATACATCGAATCCGCAATTGCTGGATTTCATTCAGAGTGCACCGCTTCCCCCTCCGCCTCAGGAGACTCCAGAATCTTCCTCGCGACGTGACGGTAAAGACAGTGGTCGTCGATTGGCATTTTCGCTGTTCCATTCTTATCGAATGGATCTCGATCAACAGCGTCATATGGCAGAAGAAGCTGAACGAAATACAGACTCGCGAAAGCTTGAAGAGTTCCTGGCAACGTTGCCAGTCGCCGAACAGAACGAACTTCTCAGTCTGGAAGCAACAGATTTTCAGACCGATTTGAAGGGGCTCTATCTGGACTCCAAGGTGCTCGCCAATTTGCCGACACGTGAACAGCTGAACGAACTATTTATTGGGTCTCGGGGAGCATTTTCTCGTCGTCGGTTCGGAAACGATCGCTTTGGGCCTGGAGGACGACCTCCTCGCCGTATGGATGGTCGAGATCCAATGGACGGACGGTTTGGGCCTCCTCCGGGAGGGCCAGGTGGACCTCCACCGGGACGACCGCTTGGGCCTGATTTTCAAGGACCAGATTCTCCGAGACCATTTGGCGGCCCACCTCCTCGGCCTCCGATGGAGAGAACGGATGGTCCTCAGGGAAGTCCACCAGTTGAAACCGGGAAGCCGTAAACGTCACGATGCATACACTCTCTATTGTCGGGCTGCAGAAGAATTACGAGACCGTCGCTGGTCCGCTTCACATTCTTCGTGATGTTGAGTTGCTGCTGGAATCAGGGCACTCAGCAGTCATTACCGGGCCGTCGGGATCTGGAAAGAGCACGTTGCTCTATATCCTTGGTCTGCTCGATCGGCCAACTGCCGGGCAGGTGCTGATTGACGGCGAGCAGCCGCATTCGCTCTCAACAGCGGCTCAGGCTGATTTTCGCAGTCGGAAGATCGGCTTCGTGTTTCAGGACCATCACCTGCTGCCACAGTGCACTGTGCTGGAGAATGTTTTGATTCCGACCCTGGCAGGAACTCAATCCAAATCAGACGCCGCGACTCGCGCAGTGACGTTGTTGAAGCGAGTTGGACTTGGTGAACGTCTCAATCATCGGTCAACGCAACTCTCCGGTGGGGAGCGGCAACGAGTGGCTGTTTGCCGTGCTTTGATTAATCAACCTGCCTTGCTGCTGGCGGATGAACCGACCGGAAATTTGGATCGCAGTTCTGCGGAAAACGTCGGATCGCTGCTGCTGGAAATCGCGAAAGAGCAGGGTTCAATTCTGGTTTGTGTGACGCATAGTCTGGAACTGGCGGCACGATTCGAACGACGTTACGAACTGAAAGATGGAAAACTGGTCTAAGCGGTGGGGCGAACTTGCGATCGCGCGGAGACCGTCGGGCGATTAACGACGTTCCCTTTTGATGGAATCCATCGCTGCGTTGAACGCCTGAATTCCTTCTTCTCCATGCGAATAGCTTAGCGAGATACGAAGCCGTGACGTCCCGTGAGGAACAGTGGGTGGACGAATGGCGGCGACCAGAATTTCGCGTTGTTCCAGAAGCGATGCGAGCCGCAGTGTTTCGTTCTCCTCTCCGATCAAGACCGGAATCACAGGACCTCGGGCTTCATCGGGAACATTCCAGCCTTGTTCATGCAGTGCGGTGATGATTCGTTGTGAGTTGACTGCCAGCCATTCACGCCGTTGAGGCTCTGCTTCAATGAGATCAAATGCAGCAATCGCGGCGGCGCAGATGGGGACGGGCAGGGCTGTCGAAAATACTTGAGGTCGCGCCGAGTTCCAAAGCCAGTCTGTCAGTGCTTCGCTTCCTGTGACAAATCCACCTTGGAGGCCAATGGCTTTGCTGAGCGTTCCGACCGGAATGACACGGTCTGAGATGACCTGTTGCGCCGAGAGTAATCCAGTTCCACGCTCTCCAAAGACGCCAGTGGCATGGGCTTCATCGACAATCAAAAGTGCGTCGAACTCTTCGGCGAGTGCTGCCATCTGCTTCAGCGGAGCATGATCGCCATCCATGCTGAATACGGAATCCGTCACCATGATGCGGCGTCGGTACCCGCTCTCGCGTTCGAGTTGCTTTCGATACGCCTCTGGATCGGCGTGTGCGATGACTTTGAATGTTGCTTTGGAAAGGCGACTGCCGTCGATCAGGCTGGCATGGTTCAGACGGTCGCAAAGAATGACGTCATCGCTGCTCGCCAACGCTGTGATTGTGCCGACGTTCGCTGCGTATCCCGTCGGAAAGAGAATCGCGGACTCAGCCTGTTTGAATCGGCAGATGCGTTCTTCGAGTCGTTCGTGCCAGATGGTGTGACCAGTGACAAGTGCACTGGCTCTCGCCCCGATCCCTGATTCGCGCATGGCGCTGATCGCCGCTTGAATCAGTCGAGGATCATCTGCAATCCCGAGGTAATCATTGGCCGCGAAGTTCCAGACCGTCTGTTGATTGAGCAGACACCGCCCGTTTGACAGTGGAGAGACTGTTCGCTTTCGTCGCCGAAGGCCACGCTCTTCCAATGCAGAGAGTTGTTCAATCAGGTCTGTCTGAAGTTGATTCACGATTCATCCTGCCACAAACAAGGTATCTCCACGACGGCCGTTCGGCGGATGACACTTCGAAGTGAACTGTACAAAAAGAAGCAGCTGGATTCCGCATTGCGAAACCCAGCTGCAACATTATTGATGAAATGACAGCCAAAAGCCGGCCGCATGTTGTTGATTCGAGACTGCAGTGAAGCCGCCTCGAATCAACCAGTCTTGTCTAGCTGCAACCCATGCTCTGCCCACAGTTGTGGCAGAGGTAACAGTTGCCGTTTCGAACCGTGATCGCCCCGCAGCTGTCGCATGCAGGAGCATCTGATTGGAAATGAGCGAACTGTTCTGAACGGGATGTCGGCTTGGACGCGAGTGACGGAGTCAGCTGGACATGGGAGTGTCCATTGCCGTTTCCGTTAGAATGACCATTGCCATTGGCTCCATTCTTGCTCCCGTCCTTAGACAGCCGATTCGCCGGTGCGTTGGTCGCTGATTCGCTGGATTTAGGAGCTGCCTTGGTTTCCGTCTTGGCAGTTTCCTTCTTCTCGGTAACCCCCTTCACTTCGTGTGAAGAGGGAACCTTAAAATTTTCGGATTTCTCCTCCGATGACTCTTCGCGTTTCGGCGTATTCGCTTCACGGAAGCCATCGATGAATTGAATTCCGAGCCAGCGGAAGATGTAGTCGACAACGCTCTTCGCAACTGGAATGTCTGGGTTGGTGGTCCATCCACTTGGCTCGAATCGTGCGTGACTGAACTTCTTCACCATCGCTTCCAGCGGGACACCGTACTGCAGTGCGAGTGATGTTTCGGTTCCGATGACGTCCATCAGACCGCCGATGGTTGACCCTTCTTTTGCCATGGTGATGAACAGTTCCCCTGGCTGACCGTCTTCAAACAGTCCGACAGTGAGATACCCTTCATGTCCCCCGACAGAGAACTTATGGGTCAGCGAGTGACGAGTGTCTGGCAGGCGACGACGGATCAGAGCGACGCTGTCTGAACCAGCAGCAGCAGCACCTGATTTGCGACCGCCTTCTTTCTTGGTGGCCAGTGGCTGGCTTTGCTTTGAACCATCGCGGTAAATCGCGAGGGCTTTCAGGCCCAGCTTCCAACCTTCCAGATAGGCCTTTTCGATGTCTTCGACTGTTGAGTCGGAAGGCATGTTGACCGTCTTGGAAATGGCACCTGAAAGGAACGGCTGAGCCGCTGCCATCATGCCGACGTGAGCACGCCAGTGAATCGAGCGTGATCCGTTCGCAGGCTTGAAGGCACAGTCGAAGACTGGCAGGTGTTCATCGCGCAGACCTGGTGCACCTTCGATTGTCTCGCGGTCTTCCAGATATTCGAGAATTGCCTTCACTTCGGCTTCATCGTATCCCAGCGTTTTCAGGGCATGAGGAACGGTGCGGTTGATGATCTTCAGCATCCCGCCACCGGCAAGCTGCTTGTACTTGATGAGTGCGATGTCCGGTTCAATCCCGGTGGTATCACAGTCCATCATGAAGGCAATCGTTCCGGTTGGGGCCAGCACGGTTGCCTGAGCATTGCGGAAGCCGTGGCGACGTCCGGTTTGAAGACACTCATTCCACACCTGACGGGCGGCATCTCGCAGATATCCTGGGCAGGCTGGATGAATCTTCTCAACCGCGTCCCGGTGCATCTGCATCACTTCGAGCATTGACTGTTCGTTCTCTCGGTAACCGGCGAAGGTTCCGATGTTCGAAGCAATCTTGCTACTGGTGACGTAGCCTTGTCCGTTCAGCAGAGCAGTGATCGCTCCGGCGATTCCGCGACCAGCATCGCTGTCGTAAGGAATCCCCATCGACATCAGCATGCTGCCGAGGTTGGCATACCCGAGTCCGAGCGGACGGAACAGGTGTGAATTCTCTGCGATCAGCGGCGTTGGGTAGCTCGCGTGATCAACCAGAATTTCCTGGGCTGTCAGGAAGATTGCACAGGCTTTGCGGAAGCGTTCAACATCGAACGTTCCGTCTTCACGCTGCATCTTCTTCAGGTTGATACTGGCCAGATTGCAGGCCGTGTCATCCAGGAACATGTATTCCGAGCACGGATTGCTGGCGTTGATCGGGCCTGACTCTTTACAGGTGTGCCAGGTATTGATGGTGGTGTCGTACTGAACACCTGGATCACCACACTGCCAGGTTCCCTGAGCGATGGCGCGCATCAGTTCTTTGGCTTTGAAGGTCGGGCCGTCCTTTGAAGGATCGGTCACCCAATGTGTGGTCCAGTCGGCGTCATTTTCCCATGCGGCCATGAATTCGTCTGAGAGACGAACCGACAGATTCGCATTCTGGAACATGATCGAGGAATAGGCTTCCCCGTTGAAGTTCGAATCGTATTCACCGCTGGCAATCAGGGTATGAGCTTTTTTCTCTTCCCGTGTTTTGCACTGGATGAAATCCATGACGTCTGGATGCCAGTCTTTGATGGACTGCATCTTTGCTGCACGACGAGTCTTACCGCCGGATTTCACAACAGCAGCGATCTGGTCGTACACTCGCATGAAGGAGAGTGGGCCAGATGGAGTTCCACCGCCAGACAGTTTTTCGCGTGAACTGCGGATTGTGGAGAGGTCGGTTCCTGTTCCTGAACCGAATTTGAAGAGCATGGCTTCTGAGGTCGCCAGGCGCATGATGTCTTCCATCGTGTCGCCGACTGACTGAATGAAGCAGGCACTCGCTTGCGGATATTCGTATGGCGTTTCTGGACGCTCAACGACTTTGGTGCGAGGGTTGAAGTGGTAATTCCCTTGCGATCCGGTGACACCGTACTGGTGAAAGAGTCCAACGTTGAACCAGACAGGTGAATTGAACGAGCCGTGCTGGTTCAAACACAACCAGGCGAGTTCGCTGTAGAAGTTTTCTGCATCTTCAGTTGATGCGAAATAGCCGTCTTGCAGGCCCCAGTCTGCAATGGTGCGTGCGACGCGATAGACCACTTGGCGAATGCTGTATTCGCGTTCGTCTGTGTTCGGCTCACCATAGAAATATTTGGAAACGACGACGTTTGTTGCGAGTGGTGACCACTGGGTCGGGATTTCGCAGTTTGTCTGCTCGAACAGGACTTTTCCGTTCTCGTCCTTGATCTGGGCAACGCGTTCTTCCCATTCAACGGTATCGAATGGATCAACACCGGCTGGGCAGAAATATGGGGAAACCGTCAGTGGAGTTCCAGTTGGGGCTCCGGCTGATGATTGAGACAAGGTCATTCCTTTTGCAGTGTGCTTCATGCACCTCTCCTCGTTTCTTAATTTGTCAGCACGAACAAACGTGTCGTTGCTTATGGATGACTGACGGATGTCTGAGATATGTGTTCAGAGAAACGAAACCAAAATCAGTCAATCGCTTGGGGGAACGTGAAACTTAAATCCTGTTCCGGCGGAGTGACTGAATAAAATCCGAAAACGAAACAAATCGCACGCGACTCGCTGTCTGCCACTTCTCAAACAGGGGACTGATTCGCGCAATGTCCGCGCAGCAGCAAACACAAATATCAGGTGTGTTTATCACCGCTTTGCAAGGTACGGATGCGCAAAAAGCCTGCCCGAATGAGCAAAATTGCCAAGAATGAGTTCACCGGGGTTCGCACTAATTCTTGTGCGAGCTGATCGGTGAACCGCTAGATATTGTACGAGTTGTGTTTCGGAATGTAAACGGAGAATTGCGTCTGTCAATAGGGAACCGCATCCATAAATCTTGTGATGAGGGGCTTCGTCGGCGAAACCCTGTGACTTGACCAGAGTTAACGACTTTCAGAATTTTGTCTTCCCGAACACGACGCCGATTTACGTGATTCGCTCTGGGTTTTTCTTGATCGGTTTGGTCTTGGTGTATTGTTTTTAAGTCTATATTTCGTTGTTTGTTACGTCTTTGTTGTTGTGTTGGGGTTGAGTGGTTGCCCCATCGTGATGGTTGGATTCGATGCTTCTGCTGGCTCTGCACTGCCGTTCAGCCAGGTGCATCATGCTCGTTCTGACCGGGGAACATATTGGAGTGTTTTGAACTACTATATGTTGTGGCTTGTTGAGAGGGATGCGTGGTGCTGGCAAGTTGAATGAGCTGAGTTGCGCACGAGGGGCTTATAGGCTTCTAATTTGAGCCCTGAGAAGGCTTCCATTGTGGGAGGTGCGCGTTGAAATGACGTCGGGGTGCGGCGCAGCAGGAGAGGCGGCACCCTCCAGGGCACGAATCGTCAGCATTGGTCGGAGTGGTCGGTTACGACTGGGACTCTTCTACGTCGTCTTTTCGAAACGGAACTTCGAAGACTGTCGTGACGCCGTGTCCTTTAGGGGAATACCCTTTGCGAATCTGAACGCGCCACAGCAGGTTCTCGCCGAGGTTGTCAAAACCTTCGTCAGAAGACGCGAGATACGTAACGTAAGACTCTCCGGGGCCCAATTCCTTACCGAGAAATTGATCCTTCATGTCCCAGTCACTGCCAGCAGGCAGATAATAAAGTTGCATGCCGGGAGCAGACTTACTTTTGGCGCCAACGTTTGTGATGTATTGGTTCGTGAAATCCCAGGATTGTCGAGCCTTGGGAACCCAGCGCAGAACGAGACGTCGATCCAACGGGGCGATGGTCTGATCTGTTGAGACGTTGGTCAGTTTTAACCAGAGTTTCCAGATCGGGGCTGTTGCGTCTCGAGTCTTCTTTGCATCGCCGGAATAGTGGACGAATGTAGCGGGTTCGTGGGTGATCTTGATCGGTTCTACCAGAATATTCCCGAATCGACGCTCGACTCCGAAAGACAAGGTGTGTCCCTGCGGGAGCTTCATATCCGTTGGGACATAGGTCAGGTTCTCGGCCTTTTCAGCGGGAATATCCGGCAGGCTTTCTAACTGGTGTGGCCGGAACGTCAGTGTCAGGTCGCGGACCAGCAGGAGCAGGAACCCAATGGTGATGGCGCTTGCGTAGCTCGCAAGAATGATGAGGAGCTTGCTGGTCTTCGGAGCCGATTCCTCCCTTTGCGGGTTCGTCTTGGACGGCTTTGAGCTGGGGCGCTGCGAACCTGATTCCGTACTGCTGCTGCCGAACATCGATGGCGATGCCGGTTTCGACGTCGCGGCACCTGCGGCCGCTCCGATGAGTGCTCCGGCGTTTGTGCCAAAAGCAAGATCCGACAGCCCTGATTCGATGGGAGCGATTGCTCGCGTGATCTCTGTTCCGCTGTGTTCTGTTTCGCGTTCGAGGTGTTCGACCTGAACAGAATCATCATCGGATTGGTTGATTGAGCCCAGCGAATTCTCGAACGATGGGACGGCGTCCACAACTTCTGGCTGGTCTGCTGAACCGGATGACTCGTTGTCACTCGAGTCGTCGGTCGGCGTTTCCGGAATCAATTTCGAGATGACGAACGTATTCGATTCAATGAAGTTTTCTTCACTGACTTCGTCTTTGTTCGGAGAAGTGTCGTCAGGCAACAATGCGTTTTCAGGGGACTCTGACGAATCAGACTCTGAAGACTCCGCAGGTTGATCAACACTGTCTAGTGTTTCAGGATTGCCCGGTGCTTCAATGCTGTCTGCTGATTCGCTGGCGACCTCGCCTGGAATCTCTTCACTGGCGGCCACGTCGTCAGTTGCCGGGAGGTCCGAAATTTGATTCTTGTCGACCGGATCAGGCGTCGATTGAGAGGGATTGTCCTCGACTGGCAGATTTTCCGCAGCAGGAGATGAGAGAGCGTCTTTGTCCACTGGGTCAGGTTCTTGACCAGCGTTAGGCGACGGTGCTGCTGGTTCGTTGGGAGAGCCTGGGGACTTGTCCGACCCGCGATTCATCCAACTGAAATCAGGAAAAGACTCTTTGCCACTCATTCTGAACAGCTCCGGACCAGAAGAGGTCGTTCAAGATTTAGTCGACGAACGGCTTAGTTGCATCTGGTTAATTGCATTTTGGAAATCACGTCACGAAACAGGTTCGTGTACTCCGTCGGTCGGGATTGCTCGTGCTGGGAAATCCAGGGAAGGGGGCCAAAGACCGAATTCCTGGTCATCTCTGAGAGCAAAGCGGCATTTGAAGTCGCCGATTCATCATGCTGGGATTCTGTGCTGTTCACAATGATCCCGGAAACAGAAAGTTGTGAGTTTTCTACAGATTCAATTGTTAAAAGTGTGTGATTGACCATTCCAAGCTTATTCGCTGCAACGATTAAAACCGGAAAGCCGAGATCAATTGCGAGATTCGCGCCAGTTTCTTTTTTTGCGATGGGAGAGAGCCATCCGCCGACCCCTTCAACGAGCAGGACGTCGACATGATTGTTCCAGGACTGGATTCCCCGTCGCAGCAGGTCGGAGTTGACGGTGCGGCCTTCCAGTTTTGCGGCTTCGGGAGGGGCCAACGGTGCACAAAAGCGCTGTGGGCAAATCCATTCCTGTGCCGTTCCTGGCGGAAGAACCCCTGCGATTCGTTCGAGATCGTCCCAGTAGAGCTCGTTTTCTGCGTCTCGTCGGGCTCCTGAGCAGACAGGTTTGTAGATCCCGACAGTGTACCCCAGCGATTGCAATTCGACTGCCAGGTGGCACGTCACATGCGTTTTGCCGACGTCTGTGTCTGTTCCAGTGATGAAAATGCCGGTCATCGCCATTGTGTACTTGTGCTAACGCGAGTGGAAATTTGGACGGAACTGGTTGGAGCCAATCACTCTATCGTGATCATGCTGGTGTCAACTGGTCAAGCGGGTGGAGATTGGCAACAGAATCGAAGTCGAGCTAAAGTGGTCTCGGAAAAACGAGGATATACATACAGTGACTTTGTCGACTCGTTGTCGGAGAGAAGACGGAATCTTCCCGGCGAGGTGCGCAGGGTGTTGATGCCGGATTGAGCAGTCGGGAATGTCTGGCAGAAAATCGGGGGTCTCCTGTTCGTTATTGCTGATCCCGATTAGAGTTCTGCAGACGGCCGTTCAGTTCTGCTTGCTGGAATGAACGGCAGTATGCCATCCATTACGAAATATCACGTTCACTAAAATTTTGAATGTAGGCCATCCATGCCGATTGACTGGCAACCGCTATTGAAAATCATTGACTCGCACGAGCGGTTCGTCATTTCCAGTCATGTTCGTCCAGATGCGGATGCCATCGGCTCAGAGATCGGGCTCGCCAGTTTTCTCCGTCAGCGCGGAAAACAGGTGCGGATTGTGAATCCATCTCTGACACCAAATCATTTGAAGTTCCTTGACCCAGTGGGGGAGATTCAAAAGATCGGCGAAGGGATTTCCAGCGAAGCTGTCTGCGATACTGATGTGCATATCATTGTTGACACCAGCGCCTGGGCTCAGCTTCTGGAAGTGGGTGAGGTCCTTCGAAAGACGCAAGCGGTCAAAGTTATCGTTGACCACCATCTGAGCTCCGATGATCTGGGAGCCGCTGAGTTTAAGGATGTCTCTGCTGCCGCTGCCGGCGTTTTGATTGTGGAACTGATCGAAGCTGGAGGAGGGACGTTTCTGCCTGAACAGGCGAAAGCTTTATACGCGGCCATCGCGACGGACACTGGCTGGTTCCGATTCCCCAACACCGACGTTCGCACAATGGCAACAGCCATGCGATTGATTGAGCGTGGGGTCGAGCCGCATCTGGTTTATCGTGAACTCTATGAACGGTCTTCTCTCGCGAGACTGAAGCTCCACTCGGCAATTCTCAATCGAGTGACCTTGGCGTGTGAAGGACGACTGGCGTATACGTCAGCAACACGACAGGACTTCATTGATACTGGGGCTCATCCTGCCGACACTGAGGACCTCGTGAACATCTGTCTGACGATTGAAGGTGTTCAGGCGGCGTTTATTCTGGTCGAACAACCCGACGGAAAAGCAAAGGGAAGTCTGCGCAGCCGGTCAGATCTGAGTGTCGCCGCAATCGCCGAGCAATTCGGTGGGGGTGGACATCGTCTGGCTGCTGGAACCATGCTCCCCGGCCCGCTCCCTGAAGCGTTGGAGAAGTTGCGGTCCGCATTTGAAACAGCGTTTCAAGTAGTGCCCCGATAGATCGTGCGGCGCGAGCTGGACACTTTGTTTCCACTCAGGTGATTGCGATAAGTCGTCATCGCGCCCCCCTATTTTTCAGGGGAAGTTTTCGCTACTAGCAGAATTCTGCGGTGAAATTCGGGAAACTGGGAACATCGCGATAGAATTGTTGTCGAGTTCAATAACCGATTACAATGAATGCTGGTTCGTTTCCGAGTTCACAGGCTGATGTGCTGTGTTGCGTGGGTAACGTGGCGACAGGCCATTGTCGTTCTGTGAAGTAGGAATCGAAGTGAGTATCGTAGCCCCGCCACGTTCCCGCCCTGAATCTGTTTGATGATGATGGATTCCTGTTGTCGTTGCGTGATCGTTTAGCGATTGCCAACCAAGGGAGTCTAAAAGAGTCATCGCTTTCGGACTGGTTTCGGTCTTCCCGTGATAGAGCCCGCCGTATTGAAAGGTGATCCGATGTCAACGATCGTTCCTGGCTCTTCGTCTGAACAGCAAGTGCCCCCTTGTCAGGAGCAGCAGCCTCATCGTCGCGGCTTCCTGAAAAAAGCGGTTGCGATTATGACTGCCGCTGCAACCGCTGCGATTCCGTTGATGATCGGGATGACTTACTTCCTGACTCCACTCTGGAAACGGAAGCAGGACTCTGCAGGTGGAGACGGATTCCGATTTGTCGGGAAGGTCGGCGGTTTGACTCCTGGTGGTCACCCACAACTCTTTCAGGTGATGGGGGTGAAGCAGGATGCCTGGACAACATATCCCGGGACATCGCTCGGTTCTGTCTTCGTTCGAATGAAAGAAGATGGCTCACTGCTGTGCTTCAATGCACGCTGCACACACCTCGGCTGTACGGTCGGTTATCAATCCAACCGTAATGAGTTCTATTGTCCGTGCCATACAGCATCATTCAGTCTGGACGGCGAGCGCACTAATCAGGTGCCTCCTCGCAATCTGGATGATCTGAAAGCAGAAATTCGTAACAAAGACGAGATCTGGGTCCATTTTCAGGACTACCGTGGCGGAACGGCGGAAAAGATTCCAATCTGATGCAGCCAGTGCTCTCGGTTTGAGAGACGCTTGTTGGACAAATTATGTTCCGAAACGCCACCAGATACCACTGGTGGCGTTTTTTGTTTTCAGAGCATCCAAGTTGGTGGAACCAATTATGTCTTAACATGATGCAGTCGCAGGTTCCTGGATTCTCATTCGAGAAATTCAGAAGTTCGACTAGCGGACTTGTCTGCGATCGTCACTTATTATGTTATTGAAAATGAATGGTGCTTTCGTCGCTGAGTTGCATATTGAAAACCAATGTCGACGCTTCATCTGGTGGGAGAGAGAACCATTGTTTCTCTGTTGCCTGTGTCGCGTTTGCAGCGTTCTTTGAGGAGTGAAGCATGCTCTTTATTAACGGTGAATGGTTGCTGGGTGGGGGATCTCAATTCCATTCATATAATCCAGCGAATGCAGAAGTTCTGTGGACAGGAAACGCTGCAACGACATGCGACGTAGATAAGGCAGTTCAAGCTGCGAGGCAGTCATGGCCGGCATGGCGACGCACTCCCTTGTCGACACGTGTCGAGATCATGGAACGATTTCGACTGCTGCTTCAGGAGAGACAGGAATCGCTCGCGAGTCTGATCAGTCAGGAAGTCGGAAAGCCTCTTTGGGATGCAGCGACCGAAGTTCAGGGGATGATCGGAAAGATTGGCCTGACGATCCATGCATTAGAGAACCGTCGTAGCCCGACTGAGTCGGCGATCCCAGGGGGAATGGTCCGTACGATGTACGTACCATTGGGAGTCGTCGCTGTGTATGGCCCGTTTAATTTTCCAGGGCACATTCCCAATGGGCAGATTGCCCCAGCGTTATTGGCCGGGAACACAGTTGTTTTTAAGCCAAGTGAATATACGCCGCGAGTTGCTGAAGAGATTGTTCGACTGTGGGAAAAAGCCGGAGTTCCTGCCGGCGTGTTGAACCTTGTTCATGGTGCTTTGGGGACTGGCCAGGATCTCATCAATCATGATGAGATCGATGCCGTCTTTTTCACGGGAAGCTATCAGACAGGTGTTGCACTTCAGAAAGCTCTGGTTGAACGTCCTGAAGTTCTGCTTGCCCTGGAACTGGGAGGGAATAACCCGTTGGTTGTCCATCAGGTGTCCGATCTGGATGCTGCTGTCTACTGGACGATTCAGTCTGCTTATCTGACGTCTGGTCAACGCTGTACCTGTGCCCGCAGGTTGATTGTCACCGAAGGGAACGAGGCGTTTCTGGAGAAACTTTCTGCCGCTGTTTCCCAGTTAAAGATTGGACGTCCTGACGACAATCCGCAGCCTTATCTCGGCCCGTTGATTCATGCCGGAGCAGTGAAAGCCGTGCTGGACGAACAGGCGAAACTGGTGAAAGGCGGGGCGAAGATTATCGTGGAATCAGGGGCTCACGAATTGGGACCGACGTATGTGACCCCTGGGTTGATCGACGTGACAGAATGCTCAACGATCAGTGATCATGAAGTCTTTGGGCCGCTGTTGCAGGTGATTAGAACGACAGGCTTACAGACAGCTCTGGAAATTGCTGATCAGACACAATTTGGGCTTGTGGCAGCAATTTTCACCGATGAGAGAGAGCATTTCGAACAGTTCACTGATGTCGTTCGGACTGGCCTGTTAAACTGGAATCGCCCGACGACGGGAGCAGGTGGTCAATTGCCGTTTGGCGGAAGTCGCAAAAGTGGCAATCATCGACCAGCGGGCTATTTCATGATCGACGCCTGTAACGATCCAGTGGCGATCATGGAAAGTGCCCAACTGAGCTTGCCTGAAACATTGAGCCCGGGAATCTTTTCACAGTGAGTGTTTTTGAAGTCAACTTTGATGGTCTTGTCGGCCCGACGCATCACTATGGTGGGTTGTCGACTGGAAATCTGGCATCGCAGAAACATCGTTTGACCGTTTCGCATCCTCGCAGTGCTGCACTGCAAGGACTCGCGAAGATGAAACGTATGATGGATCTGGGATTGAAGCAGGCGGTGTTGCCTCCTCATCCTCGCCCGCATTTCGACTATCTGCGACACAATGGAATGACCGGAACCGATGCCGAGATGATCGCACAGACGGTCAAGGTTCGTCCGGATCTGCTATCGATCGTCTATAGCTCAGCAGCAATGTGGGCGGCCAATGCGGCAACAGTTTCGCCCAGTTTTGATACCGCTGACGGGCGGGTTCATATCACTCCTGCGAATCTGATTTGTACGAAGCACCGGTCACTCGAATCGGATTACACGACGCAAGTCCTGCGTTCGATTTTCAGAGACACTCGTTCCTTCGTTGTTTCAGATCCGTTGCCACGGCACCGTTTGCTGGCTGACGAAGGGGCTGC
Source organism: Planctomicrobium limosum (assembly GCF_051465645.1). Taxonomy (GTDB): domain Bacteria; phylum Planctomycetota; class Planctomycetia; order Planctomycetales; family Planctomycetaceae; genus Planctomicrobium. Next base: position 4,856,364 of record NZ_CP195790.1, read on the forward strand.
GAATCAGATTCGCATTTGCTCAGAGCATGGGAAGCCCGGGGTCGAGCTGTTTGTGTACGGGCGAGATGCCGAAAATAGCAGTGCCCCGTCTCCCAGAAAATACGCGGCTCGGCAGACACTCCAGGCGAGCGAACGTGTCGCCGCGTTGCATATGTTGCCTCGTTCACGACAACTTTTTCTGCAACAGAATCCAGCAGCCATTGATGCGGGCGTCTTTCATAACGACGTGATCGCCGTTGGGAATGAGCATGTCTTGCTCTGTCATGATCAGGCGTTTGTGAATCAACGTGCAAGCCTTCAGCGTGTGCGTGCGGCGCTCGATTGCGAACAGATCATCGAAGTCTCTTACAACGAACTTCCGTTGGCGGATGCAGTCAGCAGCTATTTGTTCAACAGTCAACTGGTGACATTGCCAGCATCCGCAGAGGGAGAAGCAAAGAAGCGGTCGATGCTTTTGCTGGCCCCGATCGAGAGCGAAGAACATCCTCGTGCACGCGCGGTCATTGAGCGAATCCTCGCCGAAGAGAACCCGATTCAGCAGGTCGAGTTCGTTGATATCCGCGAAAGCATGAAGAACGGTGGCGGCCCAGCGTGTCTGCGATTGAGAGTTGTCCTGAGTGAAGTGGAATTCTCACGGCTGCACGGCAACATCATCCTGACGCCGGAGTTGTACCTTCAATTATGCGATTGGGTGACACGGCATTATCGCGAAGAACTCACGATCGCTGACCTGGCCGATCCTCTCCTGATTGTCGAAGTCAGCACTGCTCTGGATGAACTTTCCGGAATCCTGGTGATCTGACAGTGGCATCGAACTAAGTGCCATTGAAGAGCAATCCAGCAAAAGTATGCCGTCAAAAGCACTTGATTGCTTCGCGAGACATGATGAAGCAAAGAAGCCGCACATTTGTATGTGCGGCTTCTTTTTATTCATTCAGATGCTCAACTGTTCTGATGACTCAGTCGGTTGAAACTCAGTGAATCGAGTTATGTCGCCGTTGGGGGTTGGTGGGCGCGTCGCATGACACTGTGTCGAATGCCATAGCCGAAGTAGATCAGAATTCCGATGCCCAGCCACCCTGCCAGTCGAATCCATGTATCCAGCGGCAGGAAGAACATCAGGGTAACATTCACCAGAATCCCAAGTGGGGCAATGATGAAGACCCCTGGACACTTGAATGGGCGATGCGCATCTGGTCGGGTGATTCGCAGGATCAGTACTGAACTGCAGACCATCACGAAGGCCATCAATGTTCCAATGCTGACCATTTCTTCCAGCAACTGGATGGGCAGAAAACCTGCTGCCAAGGCAATGCCGACACCGGTCAGAATTGTCGAGCGGTGCGGGGTTCGGTACTTCGGATGAACTGTGGCAAAGAGATTTCTTGGAAGCAGCCCGTCGCGAGCCATGGCGAGGAAGACTCGCGATTGACTCAGGAACTGCACCAGCATGACGCTTGTGAGTCCTGCGAGAGCTCCCACGGCAATGAATGCGGCCAATGAGTTCAGCAGCCAGCTGTCCTCATTCACCGCCTGACGACGGAAGGCCTCGGCAACCGCTGCTTTCGTGTCGATCTGGTGATAGGGTTCCATGCCACAGAGGACACCAGAGACAAGAATATAGAGCAGGGTGCAGACCAGGAGTGAACTGAGGATTGCGATTGGAACGTTTCGTTGTGGATTCACCGCTTCTTCTGCATGCGTCGAAATCGAATCGAATCCGATATACGCAAAGAAGACGAGGGCGGCTCCGACCATGATTCCAGAGAACCCGTACGGCATGAATGGGCTGCGGATTGCATCGTCAATTGGTTCCAGTGACGAGCGAATTCCCAGCACGCCGAGCATTCCCCATTTTTTGAGAGAGTTTGGCAGGGACTCCAGGTGAGCGACTTCCGCTTTCGTCATTCCTTCTGCAATCTCAGGGTGTTTCTTCAGTAAGTCGGCACCGCTTGTCTGGCTGTTGTAGTCGCCTTCAGGAACCATCGACGCGATCTCTGGACGTCGTTTCAGATAGTCAACGAGGTCAACGTCTTTGCGATTTTCAACAGGAACTGAGGTCCAGTTTGTGTAGTTGACGTACCCGACTCCCAGAGCGATGACCATCAGCACCACGGCGAGTTTCACAATCACCAGAAAGGTGTTTGTGAATACGCTTTCACGGATCCCACGTACGAGCACGACCGTGATTAAAGACATGATCAAGATGGCAGGAATGTTGCCATACGCTTGAATGACATGGTCCCCCACGACGACAGGAGTGAAGGGGTCCGACGTCAAATGTGGCGGGATCTCGACTCCGAAGACCGTCAATAACGCCACATTGAGATAATGTGTCCAGTGGGACGCGACGACCCCGCAAGCCATCGAGTATTCAAGGATCAGATCCCAGCCAATGATCCAGGCGCAAATCTCGCCCAGCGTGGCATAGGTGTACGTGTAAGCACTGCCTGCAACTGGCGCGAGTGATGCGAATTCTGCGTAGCACATTGCCGCGAAAATACAGGCGATCCCCGCGAGTGCAAAGGAGAGGACGACCGCTGGCCCTGCGTCATTCGCAGCGACTCGACCGGTCATCGCGAAAATCCCGGCCCCGATGATCGCCCCGACTCCCAGAGATGTCAGGGAGATCGGCCCCAAAATACGATGTAAGCGATTCTCGGACTTCATCTCGGAATCGAGCATCTCCAGCGACTTACGTTCGAAGAGGTGCTTCCAACTCATTTATTCGTCCTGCTGTTGATGTCTGGTGGAGAAGTCTTCGCGACAAGCGAGATTCAGGGGATGAGCAGCTAAAATTTATTGCGTCCGTCGAGTTTTCGAAATCAATGCTTGAGAGCATTCCTCTGAGATTTCAGAGATAAGCTGTCGCGAACAGTTTCAGTCCACTTGAATCGGAGTGAAATTGCAATCGATGCGGCCCAACGGTCTGATTCAAATATGCTGAGGTGATTAACCGTACTCAACCGTGCGTCGTATTGCGAACGAATCGAAAGCGACATTGGGCCTGAACAATTGTTTGCCAGGGAGACATGTCGTAGCATTTTCATGCAGGGGATCTGAAGGACTGTCGCAGACGTTTCGCCCTGTCATCTCAGATGACCTCGCAGGATCCTTATTCCAAAGCGAGGAAACGCTGCGCTGGAATTCACGACAATGCAGCGATATCTTGCGATCTGCTTCTCGATGGGCTTGCGAATAAATTGGAGATTGCCATGAACAATGGATCAGGTTTCGGGGCGGAATTGAGCCTCAGTCGGCGAGCATTTCTGGGAACGATTGCTGCCGGTTCGGTTGCTCTGGCGTCCCCGACCTTTGCGGCGAACCCGATTGTTCGAACCGGAAAAGCCCATTTTAAGTTGTCGCTGGCAGCGTACTCGTTTCACAAGCAGATGTTCCGCAACTGGCCGAAACCATCTGAGAAGACTTCTGACTTCTCACTGGTGAACGTCATCGATTTTTGTGCCAAACACAATGTCGATGCCGTTGAGCTGACAAGCTATTACTTCCCGAACCCGCTGACTTCTGAGTACATCAATCAGATTAAAGAGCAGACATTTCGGCTTGGAATCGATATCTCTGGAACTGCGATCGGCAACGATTTCTGTCTTCCAGAGGGGCCCGCTCGCGAAGCGGAACTGGCTCTGTGCCGTCTCTGGATTGATTACGCTGCCGAGATGGGCGCACCTGTGATTCGGATTTTCGCTGGGAAGGTGCCCAAAGGCGAGACCGAAGAAGTAGCCATTGAACGCTGTGTTGCAGGAATCAATGAGTGTCTGAAGCACGCCGCGAAGAAGGGGGTTGTGCTGGCGCTCGAAAATCATCACGGGATCACTTCAACAGCCAAGCAGATGTTGAGCATCGTCAAGAAGGTCGATCCTTCTCCATGGTTCGGGATCAACTTCGACAGCGGAAACTTCCTGCTGGACGATCCATACAACGATCTGGAGCAGATTGCTCCATACGCAGTGAATGCCCAGATTAAAGTGGCAGTGAAAAAGTCGACCAACGAACGCGTCCCAATGGACTTGCCGCGTGTGATCTCCATTCTCCGTCAGGCCGCGTATCGTGGCTATATCGTACTTGAATACGAAGAAGCCGAAGATCCATTCGTCGCCGTTCCTCGCTACCTTGATCAACTGAGAACGTTGATTCAGTAACGTGATGACTGTTCGAATCGGACTGTGAATTGCTTCAGGCAGGGAATTGAGAAAGCTCTCACCGGATTAAGTCTGGTGAGAGCTTTCTGTGCTTTGAATAAGTCTCGTTCGAGCACGGCTGTCGCAGAGTAAACCGGACGCTCTGAACAACGATCATCAACAGTTGATTATCGTTGTGTTGAATACCCGGTTTGTTGAACCTCTGAAGATTCTTTTAGTCCGGTACTGCCTCGCATTGCTCCGCTGATTCCGAGGATTTCCGGATGTCGGGCGACCTTGTCAGCAAAGACTCGCAGGTCTTTCATGGTTGGATTCAGATTGTCGAAAAGCACTGTCAGTGCGGCCGCTGATCGATTCAGGTTTTGATAAAGTTGCGGGTCCGATGCCAGCTTCTGAACGGTTCCATTCTTGTCATTCAGCACTTGTGAGAACCGGTTCAACTCGGTCAGCAATGTCTCTAGCTGAATCAGACTGCCTGAGAGTTTTCTGGCGATGACATCACTTTCTTGTGCCAGAGGAAGAGTCGCCTGTTGGATGGTGTCGAGGTTCTCGGTGACCTTGGCCATCGACGCTCGTGCAGCCATGATTGTTTGTCGGGTTTCTTCGGCAATCAATGGCAAGGAAGCCGCGGTCTGTCGAAGGTCCTGTTGTAGTTGAGGGTCCGCCAGAAGAGTGTTGGCATGCGTGAGGGTTGAGGAGACGGAGCGGAGTGTGCCGCTGGCTTCCACGAAAGTCTGGGATGCTCCCGTTAACGTTTCGTTGAACTTGTCGAGTGTTAAAGCCGATCGTTCAATGACCTGATCCAGAGTTCCTCGATTGGTTTCCATCAGGCCGTTCAGGTTCTTGCCCACCCGTTGCCATTCATTACTGGTGGTCACGAGTGAATTCAGAGTGGTGCCAACAGTCTTTTCGAGACGTTCAATCGCAACCATCGGATCGCTCGCCTGTTGTCCATTGAGACGGGAACGTGGTTGCAGGAATTCCTGTGATTTTCCGCTGGAAAAGTTGATGCTGGCGTCCCCGAACAGCGACCGGGAGAGTGTTGCTGTTGAGTCGGCTCGTAATTGTCGATTCTCGAAAATGTTGAGGATGACGAGGACGCCCCCTTCGGATTCATCCATCACAAGTTCGTTGACAGTTCCGATTCCGATTCCATTCTGACGGACAGGGCAACCGGCATGCAGGCCGGGGACCTCATCGAAGTGGACTGCGATCTGGTAAGTTTTCAGCCAGTAATCTTTCAGATCACTGAACTGAATGAGCAAACCAGCCCCGACTCCCATCGCAAGTACGACGAAGATTCCGACGCGAAATTGTAGCTGGCGTTCCGTCATGATTCTGACCATCTGTCGTTTGATGAAACGACGTAAGTAACTCACAAATTCGTGATTCGTATGACCTGAGTTCCCCTGATCGGCAGGGGGCATCTGATTCAGGTTTCGATTCGTTCCAGCAGTCGGTCGCCGGCTTCACCTCGAACAAACTGGGAGACGCGTGAGTCAGGGCTGTCGAATGCCTGTTCCGCCGTTCCGTCAAAAATCAATTGCGGTTCATCTGCTTCGATCCGGGTTAACGGATACAGCATGACAACACGATCAGCAACTTTTCGTACCGTGACCATGTCGTGGGTCACAACGATGCTCGTCATCTGATACCGCTCTTTGGTCCGGATGATGAGTTCGTTAATCACGTCACTCATGATGGGGTCCAATCCCGTTGTCGGTTCGTCATACAACATGACATCCGGGTTCAGGGCCAGTGCTCTTGCCAGGGCGACGCGTTTTCGCATGCCCCCGGAGAGTTCCGCCGGCTTCTTCGGGCCAACCACTCGTGAATCAAGACCGACATCTCTCAGTCGTTCATGCACAATCGAGTCGAGTTCTTCCTGTCCCATCCGTGTGTTCTGTCGCAGGCTGAACGCCACGTTTTCGTAGTTTGTCAGACTGTCGAACAGGGCGCCCATTTGAAACAGATATCCAATCCGCAACCGAAACCGATTGAGTTCCCCTTCACGAAATTCTGAAGTCGGCTTTCCCCACCAGCGTACGGTTCCTGTCGTCGGAGAGATCAGGTTCATCAGGAGTTTGAGTGTGACACTTTTTCCGCATCCGGATTCGCCAATCACGACTAACGTTTTGCCAGCATCGACTGAAAGATCGATGTCTCGCAGGATCGGTTGCTGACCGAACGCTTTCGTAATGCCCTGAAGTTCAAGTGGCGGAGTCATAGGATCAGTAACGTGATTTGTGCTTTCTGGACGAGGCAGAGAAGTGACCGTTTAAGGAAGCGAGTTAAATTCCAAAACCAGGACGTGGCCAAAGCAGGCTGGCGGTTTCCATCAACAGAAACCCAAGTACAAAGTCGATTGCCAGAATCACAATGAAGGAATAGACGAAGGCCTCTGTCGCAGCCTGCCCAACCCCCTCTGCACCTGCTTTGCTGTGGAAGCCACGGTGGCAGGCAATAACAGAGATTGCGGCACCAAAAAACAGACTCTTCAGAATGCCGCTCCACAGGTCGAACGACGTGACGAAATTTGTGGAATAGTGCCAGTAATAGAAGCTGTTGATCTGCAGAACCTGCACGCTGAACCACCATCCAGAGAAGACACCAATTCCATCGGCAATCAGAGTGAGAAGTGGAATCAGCATGACACAGGCGAGGAATCTGGGAACCACGAGATAAGCAATCGGATTCGCCCCCAATGCGGTTAACGCGTCAATTTGTTCCGTGACTCGCATAGTGCCAAGCTGGGCAGCCATGGAACTCCCGACGCGGCCAGCCAGCATGACTGCGGCAAGCACAGGGCCTAACTCTTTCAGAAGAGTGACGTTGACCACCGTACCCAACTGATTCTCCATGTGCATCATGGCGAATTGTTCGTAGGACTGAACTGCCAGAACCATTCCGATGAAGCCACCAGTGACCAGAATGACGGGGACGCTCTGAACGCCGATCTGGAAAAGAACCGGCCAAA